>CAZRZM010000075.1:0-14059 GCA_964604575.1 uncultured Acetatifactor sp. | reverse complement strand
TAACTCAATGGAAAAGGAGACTGATTTATGGATTATAGCAGAAAAATATCGGAACGTTTGTGGAATATGCCGGATAAAGGCGAACTTGAAAGCCACCGTGAGGAGACTTTTATTGACGATATTATTCAAAAAAGTCATCTTGAAAAGGAATTACTTTCTAATTTGGATGGGATAAAAACGGTATTTGACGGCGGCGCAGGATGTGGCAGATTTTCTATCCTTCTTGCAAAACACGGTTGTGAAGTGACACATTTTGATATTTCACAGCCTATGATAGATAAGGCAAAAGAATTAGCGGAAAAAGAAGGGGTTCTTGATAAGATAACCTTTGTAAAAGGGGCATTAGAGGATTTGGATGGCTTTAAAGATAAAATGTTTGACATGGTTATCTCTTTTGATGCACCAATTTCATACACCTATCCTAATCATGAGCAGGTTATCAGCGAACTGATACGTATTTGCCGCAAACGTATTATGATAAGTGTGTCCAGCCGTCTGGGCTATCTTCCATATTTGGCAAATCCCATACAAAAAACTCAATTCATATTGGACGAAAATTGTGATGACCCATTTGTCAGATGGTGCATTGACAATAAAGCAAATGCAATAGAAGCTTTTCGGTTCGACAAAGATGCTGTTAGAAAATTGTGGACAGAAGGGCTTATGGGCGGTGACAATGAGATTGCTGAATATGAAAATGGAGGCACGCCATGGTGTATAACATACACTTTTATGCCGGATGAATTAGAAAATGTACTGAAACAGTTTGGTGTAAAAAACATTAAATTGGCGGGGCCGGGTGCATATGCAAGGACTATTCCCAATGAATTACTTGTAAAGATAATGAACGACCCAAATCAGCGTTCTGATTTTCTGGAATTTTGTTATCGTTATGATTCCAATCCATTCGTATGTGGCATGGGAAAGGATAACTTGTTTGCCAAAGGAGAACGGTAATAGAAGCCGCATGAAAGTATTCAAAAATATCTTAGTCTGGTAAAGGAAATATGCAATATGGAACGGAACAAAGAATATATGAAATCAATTCAGGATATCAGAGAAGCATTCATTCACAATATTAATTTCAGAAATGGGATTATTCAGAATGCTACAGAAAATACCCTTATGGATGGATTAATAATAGATGTAAGATGGAAAGGAAATGGGAAAAGAGTTCTGAGTGTATGATAGATTTACCATATGTGTATGTGGAAGAGAACAATAATGTGGAGAGAGCAGGATAATGAGGTATCAGGTAGCCAATCTAAGAAATAAGACCGTGGGATTTAGCATCTTATCGCCTTAAACTGCATCTTACTTTCCGATGTATTGAAAAAATGGGGAAAAGTAGTAGAATGTCACCATATTTTACAGGAAGGAAAGGTAAATATTATGGGTTTTGTTTTGTTGATTTTCATGGCTGTTTCTGAAATCGTCCTTATGCTTAGGACTTGTCTGAAAGAGAAGGAAAAGCAAAAATGGCGTAAAAACCAGATGATTACGCGGATGATACAGATGGTGATTGTAATAATCGCTTTTTTCTATCCGGCGGCACAGAAATGGCGGCTTGTGCCAATTTTATGCTGTCTTATTGTTCTTCTTCTGGTTGCTGTATCAGTGGTGTTGATAAAAAGGAAAAAATCAGACGGGGAAAAGACAATAGGCGGTACGGTTGTTTCCGGTATTTGCAGCATTGTGCTGACGGGTATTTTTTTAGTCCCGGCATTTGTCTTTACCGGATATAGCGGTTTACCGGTTACAGGGGAATACCAGGTGCAGGAAACATCAGCCATTCTGGTGGATCGTGCAAGGACAGACCCTTTTGAACAGGATGGAAGTTTCCGGGAAGTGCCGGTACACATTTATTACCCGGAAATGGCAGAAGGAGTACCGGACAGCTTGCCATTGGTAGTGTTTTCACATGGAGCGTTTGGATACTATCAAAGTAATACTTCCACCTATATGGAACTTGCAAGCAACGGCTACGTGGTGGTTTCGATGGATCATCCCCATCATTCGTTATTTACACAGGATACAGCGGGGAAAATAATTTTGGTTGATCAGGGATTTATCGGGAGTGTTATGGAAATTGGAAACAGTACAGCCCCCAATGCCAACGCAGAAGAAAAGCTGTCTCTGTATCAGGATTGGATGGAGCTTCGCACAGCAGATATAGGGTTTGTTCTGGATGCGATTAAAACAGCAAAGGCGGCGGGAGAAATGAGTGACGTATGGTTTCTGTCAGAGGAAAGCCGCAACAGCATTCTGTCTGTTTTGGAAAAAATGGATATGCAGTCTGTCGGACTGATGGGACATTCTATGGGCGGCGCTGCCAGCGCTGCACTTGGGCGCGAAAGGGAGGATGTATCGGCAGTCATTGATCTGGATGGTACTATGCTCGCTGAGTATGTGGGCGTTGCGGATGGGCAATTTGTCATTAGCGATCAGCCCTACGAACTGCCGATTCTTGAATTTGTGAACTGGGAAACCCGAAGTCAACTGCAGGAATATCTGTCAGATGAGGAGGATTATCCCAATACTAAAGTGATGAAATATGCCAGGACAGGATTTTCTGTCATACTCCGTGATACGAAGCACATGGATTTTACGGATTTGCCCTTGCTCTCTCCCTTTATCGGGAAGATGCTTGGCAGCGGCGAACGGGATAAAAAAGAAACAATGATGATTGTCAATTCCATTGTGCTGGATTTTTTTGATTGTTATCTGAAAGGGGAAAGCGGGTTTTCGGTTCAGGAGGTCTATTGAAAAGGACTGTAGAAGTGCAAAGCAGTCTGCAGATCGGGAAAACAGCCTGCGAGAATGAATATGGACGTTGAAATTGATCTGATTGAGAAAGAAAAGGCAGAAATGGTCTTAATCCGCTGCCATGAGATTCGGGAAGAAATTCAGGAGATTGCAGATTTTGTCCGGTCAAGACAAGGAATGCTTTCCGGTATGATGAATGGGGCGCAGTATGAAATCGCGGTTTCTGATTTGTACTATATAGAATCGGTAGATGGAAGGACATACCTTTATACACAGAAAAATGTCTATGAGACTGCCTATCGGCTTTATGAACTTGAGAAGCTGCTGGCACCAAAACGGTTTCAGCGGATATCGAAATCCGTGCTGGTGAATCTGATGAAGATTCAGTCCATACAGCCTGCCCTTAACGGAAGATTCTCCATTCTGTTAAAGTCCGGAGAAAAAGTGATTATTTCAAGGAATTATGTGAAGGCGTTTAAGTCTTCCCTGAAAGGAGAAAAAGAAAATGACGGAATTTAAACAATTCCTAATCAATAAACTCATTTTGTTTTTCATGCTTACCACATTGATTCTGCTTGCCATTGTTTTTATTGGTTCTGCTTTTGATGGGGACGCCAGATTTGGTTATGATGCAATTCTGGCACCGGTGGAATATGCTTTCCTTTGTGTGCTGCCTACCTTTGTGACCTATTCCAGACGGGAACTGAAACCAAAGGAACTGCTCTTCCGAATTGTGCTGGAATTTTTGCTTATAGAAGCCATTGTTTTAGGGGTTGCCTTTCACAGTGCATTGATGGACACCACAAGAATATCGGTTGTGCTGACGCTCGCCGGAAGTGTATTGGTCATTTTTCTGCTGGTGTATATATTTGCATGGTTTAAGGACTCTATAGAGTCCATGAAAATGAATCAGGCATTGGTGGAACTGCAAAAGCAGGTAGATGAGGAAGGCAAGTGATAAGTCGGTGTTTGGGAGGAAAGTGTCGTGAAAAAGGGATTGAATTTTGAACAATAGGAGGTGTTTTTTGCGGTAACGGCAGACATGGAGGAGCGGGAAAAACTGGATGAAATACTGATATAAAGGATAAAGTGTCCGGGAGTTTCTACTTGATTTTATATAATGGGTATGATTTAATAAAATTATATTTCTGTTAAAAAAATATCAAGAGAGGCAGGTATGTGGAATGAGCAGCATGAGAGGCATTGATACACCCGTAAGAGCGCGTAGAAGACGAGTGTTTAAGGAAGTGGCAAACCTTGCCTATAATTCCACCAATTTGAAGGATGATATGGAGGCGCTGCCCTATAAAATAGTGGACTATGATGAGTCTATATATTGGGAAAGCGTTTATCGTGAGCGTGCCATTATCAGGGAGAGAATCCGTCTGGCTTTCGGTATGAGTCTGCGCCCTGAGAACAGAGAACGTCCGGGGCATCTGACCCAGGGGCTGGAAGAGAGCAATATAGATGAGAAATATTATGAACCCCCTCTGATGCAGGTGATACCTTCTGCCTGCAACGCCTGCCCTGAGAACCGTTATGAGGTGACAGATTCCTGCATGGGATGTACGGCGCATCCCTGCCAGTCCGTATGTCCCAAAGGAGCCATAAGCTGGGTGAAGGGCAAATCTGTCATAGACCAGGAGAAATGTATCAAATGTGGTAAATGTCAGTCCATATGCCCTTATGATGCCATCTGTCATAAGGAAAGACCCTGCAAGGCAGCCTGCGGTATCGGAGCCATTAAGTCAGACCGGGTTGGCAGGGCTGTGATAGATAATGATATGTGCGTATCCTGCGGACAGTGTATGGTAAGCTGTCCCTTTGGAGCCATTGCAGATAAATCCCAGATTTTCCAGTTGATTCGGGCCATGCAGTCCGGCAGGAAAATTATTGCCCAGGTGGCGCCCGCTTTTGTGGGGCAGTTTGGACCGAAAGTGACACCGGATATGTTCAAGACGGCACTGAAGGAACTGGGATTTGCGGATGTATATGAGACGGCCATCGGTGCAGATATGGGCTGCATGGCAGAAGCAGAGCACTATGTGAAAGAAGTGGCAAGCGGCAATCAGGCGTTTGCACTGACCTCCTGCTGTCCATCATGGTCCATGATGGCGAAGCATCTGTTTCCGGAAACCATTGATAAAATCAGCAATGAACTGACACCTATGGTTGCCACGGCCCGTCTGATAAAGGAAGAACATCCCGATGCCTCGGTGGTATTTATCGGTCCCTGCGCATCCAAAAAACTGGAGGCAAGCCGCAGAACGGTGCGTTCCGATGTGGATTTTGTTATCACCTTTGAGGAACTTACAGGAATGTTTGAGGCAAAAGGGATTCTGCTGGAAGAGATAAAAGCCATGGACGAAATGCGGGATGCTACCGCGGCAGGACGCGGCTATGGTGTGGCAGGAGGCGTGGCAAGCGCCATTGAGGACTGTATCAATACCTATTATCCCGGCACTCCGGTCCACATTGAACATGCGGAAAGTCTCTCCGAGTGTAAAAAAATTCTGCTGCTTGCCAAGGCAGGCAAAATGAACGGCTGTCTGATAGAGGGAATGGCATGTCCCGGCGGATGTGTTGCAGGGGCAGGCACCAATATCGCCATTAACCAGGCATATAAGGAAGTGCAGAAATTTAAGGATTCTGCGGAGAAGAAAGTTCCCGATGAGGAGTAATGATTCATAAAAGCATTGCGGATTTTGGATAAAAAGGGTAGAATATAGAAAGTTCGTAATTATAAATTACAATTAAGTTTGGGAGAGGAATGTGGATATGACGAAAATTAGAACCAGATACGCACCCAGCCCTACCGGGAAAATGCACGTGGGCAACCTGCGTTCTGCTCTTTATGAGTTTTTGATTGCAAAGCATGGAGACGGAGATTTTATGCTTCGTATTGAGGATACGGACCAGGAGCGTTTTGTGGAAGGTGCTACAGAGATTATATACCGTACCCTGGAGAAGGCGGGACTGGTGCACGATGAAGGACCGGATAAGGACGGTGGATTCGGACCCTATGTGCAGAGCGAGAGAATGAAAACCGGTATTTACATGAAATATGCAAAGGAACTGGTGGACAAGGGAGAGGCGTATTATTGTTTTTGTGACAAGGAGCGTCTTGCGTCCTTAAAGACTGAAGTGGTGGACGGCAAGGAAATTTCTGTTTACGACAAGCATTGTCTTGCGTTATCCAAAGAGGAAGTGGAGGCGAATCTTGCATCCGGCAAGCCCTTTGTTATCCGTCAGAATATTCCGGGTGAGGGTACCACAACTTTCCATGACGAACTCTACGGAGATATTACTGTGGAAAATGCAGAGCTGGATGATATGATTCTCATTAAGTCCGACGGATATCCCACCTACAATTTTGCCAATGTGGTGGATGACCATACCATGAATATTACTCATGTGGTGAGAGGAAATGAATATCTTTCTTCCTCTCCAAAGTACCAGAGACTGTATGATGCTTTCGGATGGCAGAGTCCGGTTTATATTCACCTGCCACTGATTACGGATGAAAACCATAAAAAGCTTTCCAAGAGAAGCGGACATGCTTCTTTTGAAGATTTACTGGAGCAGGGATTTGTGACAGAAGCGATAGTCAATTATATCGCGCTGCTTGGCTGGAGCCCGGAAGATAACCGTGAAATTTTCACTCTGAAAGAGCTGATTGCCGACTTTGACTACCATAGAATCAGCAAATCTCCGGCGGTATTTGATATCGTGAAGCTGCGCTGGATGAATGGGGAGTATCTCAAAGCCATGGACTTTGATGTGTTTTATGAAATGGCAGAACCTTATCTGAAAGCGGCGCTTACCAGGGATTTAGACCTGAAAAAAATAGCAGCCATGGTGAAAACCCGTATCGAGGTGTTCCCGGATATTGCAGAACTGGTAGATTTTTTTGAGGAACTGCCATCCTATGATGTGGCAATGTACACCCATAAAAAAATGAAAACAGATACGGCATCTTCTCTGGAAGTGTTAAAAGAGATTCTGCCGCTTCTGGAGGCACAGGAGGATTACAGCAATGATGGGCTGTATCAGACGCTGGCAAAATATGTGGAAGAAAAAGGATGTAAAAATGGCTACGTAATGTGGCCTGTACGGACTGCCGTTTCGGGAAAACAGATGACTCCGGCAGGCGCCACCGAGATTATGGAGGTGCTTGGCAGGGAGGAATCTTTACGCAGAATACGCAAAGGAATTGAACTGCTGGAAAATGCGTGATTTGACACAAAATCAGGATTCTTTTAACGAGGCACAGAAAGAGGCTGTGACGCATGGAGAGGGACCGCTGTTAGTGCTTGCCGGTCCCGGCTCCGGCAAAACAAAAGTCATTACGGCGAGAACACTTTTTCTGATAGAGGAAAAGGGAATCCCGCCGGAACATATCCTTGTAATCACTTTCACAAAGGCTGCGGCACTTTCCATGCAGCAGCGTTTCCATCAACTGTCAGGGCGGCACTATCCGGTCAGCTTCGGAACCTTTCACGCCTGCTTTTACCACATACTGCAGACATCCCGGCTCTTTGATTCTTATCAGATTCTAAATGAAACACAAAAGATACATCTATTAATTCCCATACTAAAAAAATATATTGCAAAAGAAGATGAAGAAAGGCTTCATGACCTTGTGCAGGATATGATATCCGCTGTCAGCTCCTATAAAAATACGGGAAACAGTGCAGAGGCGGGCTTAAAACTTTCTGATAAATACCGTTCCTTTTTTGAAACCATGTTTTCGGAATATGAGCAGATACGCAAAAAGAAAAAGTGGATGGATTTTGATGATATGGTATATGAGTGCAGTCGCTTACTGGAGCGCAATCCTCAGATGCTTTCTTACTGGCAGGGCAGATACCGCGCCATTCTCATCGATGAATTTCAGGATATCAACCCTATGCAGTATAAGGTTTTAAAACAATTGACCGGTGCAGATACCCAGGTGTTTGCTGTGGGGGACGACGACCAGGCAATTTACGGCTTCCGTGGTTCCAGCCCTGACTGTATCCGGGATTTTCTGGAAGATTATGGGGCAGAACAGATTATCCTCCAAAATAATTACCGCAGCCATAAAGCCATTATCCGTGCCGCTTTTCTGGTGATTGGGGAGAATAAAAACCGTATCTTAAAACCAATGCAGAAAGCCTGCTGCAAATCAGCAGAGGGCGGAGTGAAGCATATGGCTTTTGGCAATCGGGAAGAGCAGTACCGGTATCTGGTGGAACGGTTGAATGACTGCCGGGGGAAACAGTGTGCCGTACTTTTCAGAACCAATACCTATATGCAGGCATTTGCCCTGCGGCTTTTAAGAGAGGGGATTCCTTATGTGATGAAGGAGAGGGAAAGCAGTATTTATGAGCATTTTGTGGCACAGGATATTATGGCATACATGAGACTTGCACACTGCGGATATTCCAGGGCAGATTTTCTGCGGATTATGAATAAGCCGTTCCGGGGAATGGACAGAGAAGCTTTCTATTGGGGAAAGGCAGACAGCGGGCATCTGGAAGAACAGCTTGAACATTTAAAGACCATGCCCCTGCATCTGGGAGTCCGTTATATCTGTAAGGGAATAGGTTATGAAAAATATCTGCATAGGCTGGCGCAGGAAAAGAATGCAGAATATCAGGACTGGTGTCTGGTATGTGATATCCTTATTCAGGATGCCTCATGTTACGAAACTTTTCCTCAGTGGCAGTGTGCACAGAAGGAAATAAAAGAAGGAAGAGAGAAAGGTAAGGCGGTACCGGAAAACAGAATCACACAAGAATCAAAAAACGGCAGAAAAGAACCGGTCTGCCTGATGACGGCCCATGGTGCCAAAGGTCTGGAATTTGATTCTGTGTGGATACCGGACTGCAATGAGAAGGTTTATCCTCATGGAAGCGTGATGGAAGAGAAAGAGTGTGAGGAGGAACGCCGCCTGTTTTATGTGGCAATGACGAGGGCAAAAGAAAATCTGGAACTTCTTTACCTTATTGGTACCAAAGAACGTCCCAGATTTCCGTCACGTTTTTTAAATCCGCTGCTTATTTCTCAACCAGTTCGTCAAACTCACAGTTGTCCAGATACTCGTCAAAAGCATCCGCAACATTCTCATACTCCTCATCATCCTCAATAAAGCTTAATTCCGGTTCCTCATCCGGGTCGTCGGGATTTTCGCTGTAGCGGTAAAACCATACTTCACCGTCCTCGTTGTCACCAGCTTCATTCAAAGGAAGCAGAACAATATAGTCCTTTTCCTCTACGGTAAGAATAGTAATCACTGCACAGTTTACAGTGGTGCCGTCTTCCAGCTCCAGTTCCACACTCATTTCTTCATCATTTACATCATTTTGATTTGCCATTTCAGGTTCCTCCACTTTTTATCATAGCATGAATTGCTCAGCCCTGCGCCGAGTTCCGTCTGCGGACTACAGTTGTTCCTATGAAGACTGTATAAAAACGTCGGCACTTAGGCACCGTACTCTGGTGCCTTATGTGTCCGCTACGTTTTTATCCAAGCGAGAGCGTGTCTGAGCAGGAATAACTGTAGTCCATAGGGGTGGCTGGGTGCAAGCCTGAACTGTTACGTAAAGTTTGTCAAATTGTGTCAAAAATGATGCAAATATGATGCAGGCATTCGATAGGATTTGTGGTATAGAAGGCAGAGGTGTGAAACAATGAATAAGCAGATAGTAGTATATAATAATTGTACCGGAATTGTGGAGATTATGGAGCCGCTGTTTGCCAGTGAAAAAATTGGAATGATGGTAGCAGGCAGCTATGGAGAGCTGCTTAACATATTAGGAAGCAATTCCGTACATTTGATTCTGGTGGATGTGGAACTGCATGAAAGCGGTATGGGAGAAGGGATAGAGCTGATATCCAGTCTGCGGAAAATGAGCAGTGTGCCCATTATTGTGGTATCCCCCCAGAAGGCGGAAACGGCAAAAATAATGGCATTGAATATGGGCGCGGATGATTATGTAACCAGTGGCTGCAATCCTCTGGAGCTGCTGGCGCGGGTCAAATCCCAGCTTAGAAGATATACGGAGCTTGTGAATTTATGCGCCAATATAGACAGTATCTACCGCATTGACGGACTGGAGTTAAATGATATTCTGCGCACTGTTTATGTGGATGGCAGGGAGGCGAAGCTGACACCCATAGAGTACAAGATTTTGCGGCTTCTGGTACAACAGAAAGGAAAGGTATTGTCCATCAGCCAGATATATGAAGCTATCTGGCATATGCAGGCGATTGGCGCGGACAATACCATTGCAGTGCATATCAGACATATCCGGGAGAAAATCGAGAGTAATCCCAAAGAGCCCAGATATTTGAAGGTTGTATGGGGAACCGGATATAAAGTGGGATAAACATATGTGAAACAGGAATTTATAGGCAGGGTTTCGATGAAGAAATCCTGCCTGTTCCGCGTCCTTTTTTGGTGGGGGAAGTGTACAGTTTTACCAAAGCAGTGAACGTTAAATTAGAAAAACGTGCATAATATGAGATTGACAAGGTTTTGACTATATACTACTATATTGACAGTGCTAAACAGTAGGGTTCCAAAGGAGGATGGAAGATGAATGCTTCAACGATGGTATCTGCATCGCATTCTACGCAGGATAAAAGGGGAATCAGCGGGAGTACCCTGAAAATGATTGCACTACTTACCATGTTAATAGACCATACGGGCGCAGTGGTGCTTGGTAGAATGATAACATCCCGGGCATTTCCCGAGATGCAGGGACAGTTGTATTCCATTTATTACATAATGCGTCTGATTGGCCGTGTCGCCTTTCCCATTTACTGTTTTCTGTTAGTGGAAGGTTTTACGAAAACCCGCAGTGTGGGAAAATATGCGCTGCGCCTGGCAGTGTTTGCCGTTCTTTCGGAGTTTCCTTTTGACATGGCATTCAACGGATGTATTCTGGAATTTGGATACCAGAATGTATTTTTTACGTTGCTGTGGGGACTGCTTGCAATGATTGTATCCGATAGACTGAACCGTCTTTGGCTGGGAGAGCAGGATACAATTCCCAAAAAATTTCTTGCCTGCATGGTGACGGTTATGTGTGCGATAGTGGCGATGTGGGCGGCGGAGCGGATGAACACGGATTACGGAGCCATAGGAGTGGCATGTATTATGGCACTGTATCTGTTCAAAAGCTGGAAAGTGGTACAGATTGTGGTGGGTGTAATCGCTTTTTTGTGGGAGGTAACAGCGCCCCTGGCATTTATTCCCATCGGATTTTATAACGGAGAGCGCGGAATACAGATAAAATATCTGTTCTATTTCTTTTATCCGCTGCATCTGCTTTTGCTGTATGGGGTATGTGTATTGATGCGGATTCATGGCTATCCGGCGCTTTAACAGACTGTAAAAAAACGTGCTGCAAAATGACAGCACAGAAAAGAGGGAGTATGGAAGAAATATTAAAAGTACAGGATTTATGCAAGACCTTTGCTTTATCGGCGAAGCAGCAGAAACTGGAAAAGACAAAGGAGAAAAAGAAAACGGCGGTGGACCACTTGTCTTTTACGGCATACCGGGGAGAAGTGTTCGGACTTCTCGGACCCAATGGCGCCGGTAAGACCACGACACTCCGTATGCTGGCAACTTTAATCAGACCTGATGGGGGCGACGCTGTTCTGGATGGCGTCAGTGTTGTAAAAAATCCCCAGGGAGTACGTGGGAAAATAGGATTTCTTACCAGTGAACTGAAGCTGGAAGAATTTTTTACCCCCAATTACCTGTTTGATTTCTTTTCGGATTTGTATGGGGTGCCTGTTGAAGAGAGGAATGCGAGAAAAGAGAAAATGTTTCAGCGTTTTGGGATTAATGAGTTTGCGGAAGTCAAGGTTTCCAATCTCTCTACAGGTATGAAACAGAAGACATCCCTTGTGATTTCCATGGTGCATGACCCGGATATTATTATTTTTGATGAGCCTACCAATGGTCTGGATGTACTGACAGCCAAGGTGGTGATGGATTTCCTTATTGATTTGAAGTCCCAGGGCAAGACCATTATTGTATCCACTCATATATTCAGTCTCATCGAGAAAATCTGCGACAGAGTGGGTATTATTATCAATGGCAGCATGGCAGTATGCGATTCCCTGGAAAATATCTGCGGGGACAGCACTTTAGAGGAAAGATTTTTTGAAATTTATCAGGAAAAGGCAGGTGATATTCTGTGAAAAATAATGTGATGACAATTATCAGGAAGGAACTGGCAAGATTTTTTGGCGATAAAAGGCTGGTGTTTACTACCATATTGATGCCGGGACTTATGATTTATATTATGTACTGTTTTATGGGTAAGTTTATGATGAACCAGATGCTGCCGGACGAGGCTTATGTGGGAAAGGCAGTGGTACAGAATATGCCCGGTGAACTGGAGCCCATATTTGATGAGATTTCGGTAGAATGGAACAGTATGGAGGCAGGAGTGTCTGTTGAGGATGTGAAACAGCAGATTCGGGATAAGCAGATGGATATTCTGGTTGTTTTTCCTGAGGATTTTGTGCAGAAGGTTGCCTCATACGAGGTGTCAGATGGTGAGGCGGCTCCTAATGTGGAAATTTATTATAACTCAGCGGAGACAGAATCCAATAAGCTGAAAAACAGTGTGGCAGATGTTCTGGAGGCATATGAGACATCCATGGCGAATAAGCTGGATATCAATGCGGGAGATACACAGTACGACTGTGCAACAGACAAAGATATGGCAGCCCAAGTGCTGGGAATGATGATGCCCATGCTGCTGATGATATTCTTATACAGTGGATGTATTTCCGTGGCGCCGGAATCCATAGCCGGGGAAAAGGAAAGGGGAACTATTGCCACACTTCTGGTTACTCCCATGAAGAGAAGCTCTCTGGCGCTGGGCAAAATTATTTCTCTCAGTATGATAGCCTTATTATCCGGATTATCCAGTTTTGTGGGAACCTTTCTGTCCCTGCCCCAGTTGATGGCAACAGAAGAGACCGGTATCAACACGAGTGTATATACGGTAAGCGATTATGCACTGCTTCTGGGTATTATTTTATCCACCGTAATTGTGCTGGTGGCGTTGATTTCCATTATCTCTGCATTCGTCAAAAGCGTGAAGGAGGCAGGTACGGCAGTGTCACCGCTGATGCTGGTGATTCTGGCAGTCAGCCTGGCGCCAATGTTTACGGGAGATGGCGCAAAACCGATTTATATGTTCCTGATTCCCATTTTTAACAGTGCAAACTGTATGCAGGGCATATTCGCCTTTACTTATGAACCCCTTCAGGTGGTGGTAACTATTTTGACTAACATTGTGGTAACCGGAATTCTGGCTTATGTACTTACGAAATTATTTGACAGTGAAAAAGTAATGTTTTCTAAATGATGCCCAGATGTTCCAATAAAATGCGCAGCCCCATCAGAATCAGAATAATGCCTCCCGCAAGTTCTGCTTTTGATTTGTACCGGGCGCCAAATACATTTCCCGCTTTTACGCCCACAGCGGAAAGAATAAAAGTGATAACACCGATAAAGCCTACTGCGGGTATGATGGATACCTGCAGGAAGGCGAAGGTGACTCCTGCTGCAAGGGCATCAATACTGGTGGCTACAGCCAGCGGAAACATAGTTTTTACATCAATGGAGGCATCTGCCTTCTCTTCTTTGGAAAGCGCTTCTTTTATCATGGAAATACCGATGATTCCCAGCAGAACAAAAGCAATCCAGTGGTCTATGGATGTGATGTATATCTGGAACTGACGCCCCAGCAGATACCCGATAAAGGGCATGAGTGCCTGAAATCCGCCAAACCACAGTCCAATGATACCGGCTTCTTTTAAAGTAATGCGCTGCATGGCAAGTCCTTTGCAGACAGACACTGCAAAAGCATCCATGGACAGTGCTGTGGCAATAATGAACAAAGATATTAAATCCATAAACGAAATCCCTTATAGTTATTATATTTTGTGAATGGTTCGGAATGTTTTTTTTGTATGAAAAAGGCGACCGAAAAATTCGGCCGCCTGTCCGTTCCGTTTTCTTTAAGTTGAAACTTAAGCAACTGTTACATTAGTTGCACGGATCTTGCTGCTGTTCTGAGGGTCACACTCAGTATCAAAAGTAACCTTCTGGCCTTCCTCTAAAGATTTGAAGCCGTCAGCATTGATTGCAGAGAAGTGTACGAATACTTCCTCGCCGTTTGCATCGTTAGTGATGAAACCATAACCCTTCTGTGCATTAAACCATTTAACTGTACCGTTGTTCATAATGGTACCTCCTTTAATTGTGGGACAGAGC
>CAZRZM010000074.1:0-14308 GCA_964604575.1 uncultured Acetatifactor sp. | reverse complement strand
AGTCACCTGTCTCCTCCTGCACCACACCCATGATGGCATCCATTTTCGTCATTTCGTGCATATCTTCACCGCGGTGCATCTGGCGCGCCAGCAAATCGCACATCTCATAAAGCGCTGTGGATTTCCCGCTCTGACCGGAGATAATAAGGGGCGTTCTCGCCTCGTCAATCAATACGGAGTCCACCTCATCGATAATGGCATAATGCAAATCGCGAAGCACCAACTGCTCCTTGTAGATAACCATATTGTCACGCAGATAATCAAATCCCAGCTCGTTGTTCGTCACATAAGTAATATCGCAGGCATAAGCTGCCTTCCTCTCCTCAGGGGACATTCCGTTAAGAACAACGCCCACCTTGAGTCCCAGAAATTCGTGCACCTGTCCCATCCACTCCGCATCACGCTTTGCCAGATAGTCATTAACTGTTACAACATGTACTCCCTTTCCCTCCAGTGCATTTAAGTAAGCAGGAAGTGTGGAAACAAGGGTCTTACCTTCACCGGTACGCATCTCAGAAATACGTCCCTGATGTAAAATAATTCCACCAATCAACTGCACTCTGTAGTGCTCCATATTCAACACACGTTTTCCCGCTTCCCTTACCGTTGCAAATGCTTCCGGAAGCAAATCATCCAGAGTCTCTCCGTCCGCCAGACGTTTCCTGTACTCCTGTGTCCTGCCGCGAAGCTCCTCGTCAGAAAGTGCCTGCATTGTGGGACGAAGCGCTTCAATCTTGTCCACCAGGGGTTCAATACGCTTCAGTTCCCTGCTGCTGTGGGTTCCAAATATTTTCTCGATTACTTTCATACTTCTTCCTTACCAATCCGTGCCCTGCCGGCACTTAATATAATAATATAAAAAACCAATCTATATTGTAACAGATTTGTCCCCCGGATTCAACACCTCAATCTCCAGAAGAAAGTAAACATTTTGTTAAGTTTGTGTTACCAATTTAATGATGAATAACAATTCACTTGTCCATATTAGAATTGACAGAAAACTAAAAAATCATTATAATATTATAATATATGGATAGTTCCCTTATCTTTCATAAGGAAGGTAAACAATATGAAAAAACTATATACATTAGAATTAGTTCCGGGTATGACTGTCGCAGAAAATGTAATGAGTTTTAACCACCAGTTGATTCTTACCAAAGGAACAATACTGAATGATAACTTAATAACAAAACTGGATTTGTACGGCGTATTATCTATCTATGTGGAGGATGCCATACCTGCCGCAGACAGCGTCCGGATTCCCAGCCAGCCTTCCCATTTTGAACGTATAAAAAATCAGCCGGAATTCAAAAAGTTTAAGGAAAAATACGAGGAGAACATTGACTCCTTCCGCGATGTTATCAGCAACGTGGTAGAAAAAAACATGCAGTTGGATGTAAAGAAACTGTTGAGCAGTTCCCTGGAAGTAATTTCCAGCAGTAAGGGAAAAATAAGCGTCTTTGATATGCTGCACAACATGCGGGAATATGACGATTCCACTTTTGCCCACTGTATGAACGTAGGATTAATCTGCAATCTCCTTGCCCACTGGATGAAAATGGACGAAGCCGAAGCAGAGCTGGCAACTGCCTGCGGACTTCTGCACGATATTGGCAAGCTGCTGATTCCCAGAGAGATTATCACAAAGCCCGGCAAACTTTCCGCTGAGGAATTCATGGTTATCCAGAAGCATCCCACCATCGGCTATCAGATGCTGCGGGAACAGAACGTGGACGAACATATCTGCAATGCGGCGCTTATGCATCACGAGAGAATTGACGGAACCGGATATCCCTATCATTTAACCGGTGAAAAGCTTGACAAATATGCCCGTATGGTTGCTATCACGGATGTCTATGACGCCATGACTGCCGCCAGGGTTTACCGTGGTCCTCTGTGCCCCTTCCGGGTAATCGAGATTTTTGAGTCAGAGGGTTATCAGAAATACGATGTGGAATTTCTGCTTGTATTCATGGAAAATGTGGTGAACACCTACATACAGAACCGGTGCCGTCTCAGCGATGACAGAGAAGGTGAAATTATCTTTATTAATAAGAATAAGCTTTCACGCCCCATAGTCCAGTGCGGTTCCCAATATGTAAACCTTATGGACTATCCGGAGCTTACCATTACAACTTTGCTATAATCTTTTACACAAAAACCTCCTGCCCACAAGGCAGGAGGTTCTTTTTTACGTGCTAGGTCAGCCTTTTGATATCCTCCGCTGTTCCCATAACCATAACACTCTCGTCATCCTCAAACACATGGCTGGGATGGGGCAGCGGGAAAATTTTCTCCCCCTTTTTGGTTGCCATGACACTCACATGATATTCGGTACGGATAGATAATTCCACCATACTTTTCCCTTTCCATTTGTGCGGAACCGCAATTTCATAAATTCCAATTTCCGGTGTAAGCTCCAGATAATCAAAAATATTATCCGCGCCGAACTTAATGGCAAGCCGCTCCGCCACCTCACGCTCGGCATAAACAACGTAGTCCGCACCATTACGCAGCAGAAGCTTCTTGTGTACATTTCTGGCAGCTCTCGCCACAATGTATTTGCACCCCAAATCTTTGAGCAATACTGTAATTTCCAGCACCGTCTGGAAATTTTCACCGATGGCAATCACCGCCAAGTCAAAATTGCGGACTCCAAGGCTCTCCATAAACCTCTCATCTGTGGCATCTCCAATGAGAATCTGGCGGACAATTCCCAGAGCGGCATCCGCCCTCTCCTCACTGCTGTCCACCGCCAGCACTTCATTGCCGTTCTCTATAAATCCCTGCGCCATATGGCGTCCAAATCTCCCCAGTCCAATTATCAATACTGATTTCATATTTCCTCCCATTCTGCCATTTTAATTACTCTGTAATCACAACATGAGCTTTAGCAATTATTAGCCCGCGTTATTTTGCAGACTCAGAACTTGTCCATGTACTTTTAGCCAACCTGAATGCGTTCCAGCGGTAATCTGGAGCTGGTCACTCTCTTTTCCGAAGAAAATGCCAGAAGCATGGTGATGGAACCAACTCTGCCGCACAGCATCAAAAAAGCAAGCAAAAGCTTTGACACCATCCCAAGCCCCGGTGTAATTCCCAGCGTCAGACCAACCGTTGCCATAGCCGAAACCGACTCAAATAATGTAGTGAGCAGCGGCAAATCCTCCAGTGTGGAAATAATCACCGCAGCCACACTTACCAATATTAAATAGGTCATAAATACGCAGGATGCCGTTCTGGTGATATTTTCATCCATTCTGCGCCCAAACGCTTCAATATTCTTTTTACGCCTGAAGGTTGCAAGAATGCTGACACACAGAACCCCGAATGTGGTGGTCTTAATACCGCCTGCTGTGGAACCTGTGGAGCCTCCGACAAACATCAGACATATCATCACAAATATGCCCGCCTCGCTCATGCCTGTCAAATCTATGCTGTTAAAACCTGCCGTTCTCGCCGTGACAGACTGAAAACTGCTTGCAAGAAGCCGTCCCCCAAAAGACATATTTTCAAACTGGCTGTTGTTCCGCTCCAGCACCATAAACGCCACAGCCCCGATTACCACCAGTGCAAAACTGATGGACAACACCATCTTGCCCTGCAGATTCAAATGTCGGAAACGAAATCTCTTATTTCCCAAATCATGCCATACAAAAAATCCAAGGCCACCAATAAATATCAGAAGCATAATCACAATATTGACATAAACATTACCCACCATGCCCGTAAGGGATGAAAACTCTCCGGTGGTTCCTCCCATCAAATCAAATCCCGCATTACAGAATGCCGATATGGAATGAAAAAAGGAATAATAAATCCCCTTTCCCAGTCCAAACCGGGGAATGAAATCCACCGAAAGCAGCAGCATTCCCATAAACTCCACCGCAAAGGTTCCCAGTGCAATAAATTTTGTCATCCGCACAATTCCGCCAATCTGCGGTGCAGATATGGAATTTTGCATCAGGGAACGCTGGTTCAGACTAATTTTACGTCGTGCAAGCACCATCATCAGAATGGCAACTGTCATAAATCCGATTCCGCCAATCTGAATCATTGCCAGAATAACCATCTGCCCAAACACAGTCCAGTGGCTGAAGGTATCATAGCGAATCAGCCCTGTTACGCAGGTAGCCGATGTCGCCGTAAAAAAGCAATCGGTTATGGGTGTGGACTCTGCTCCCTTTGTGGAAAGAGGCAGTGCCAGCAGAATCGTTCCAATTAAAATAATCATGCAGTATCCACCGAGAATTAACTTCATCGGCGATATATCGCGCCAAGTTGCGTGTCTTACTTTCACGTCCTGTTTCTACTCCTGTTATCTCAAAAATACTTGTCTTTTCTCGTTTCATAATACCAAAAAGCCATACCGTAATATTATATTACAGTACGGCTTTTTTGTACATATGTGAGAGAAACTTTAATACTGTTTCACTTCCTCTTCTTTGTTCAGCACGCGGAGTGCCCCCTGGGCCAGGGCAAGCAGCTCATCCTCACCCGGATATACGGTGAAAGGTGCAATCCATTCAGCGTATTCCTTTAATGCCGCAATCACATCTTCTCCATAGGCGATACCACCTGTCACAATAATCCGGTCTACTTTACCTTTCAGAACACATGCCATGGAACCGATGTCTTTTGCCACCTGGAACAGGAATGCTTTCTTTGCCTCAGCCGCTTCTTTGTCACCGGCATTGGCTCTCTTGGTAACTTCACGCATATCGTTGGTTCCAAGGTACGCATTGAAACCACCTTTGCCCACAATTTTACTGTATACTTCTTTCTCTGTATATTTGCCGGAAAAACACATTTTAATCAGTGCACCGCTGGGCACCGCACCTGCACGCTCCGGTGAAAACGCACCGTCACCATCCAGGGCATTAAATACATCAATGACTTTACCATTTTCATGGGCGCCCACAGATACACCGCCACCCATATGAACTACAATCAGACGAAGGGATTCGTAGGACTTTCCAGCTTCCTTTGCATATCTCTTGGCAACCGCTTTCTGGTTCAGCGCATGGAACACACTGGTACGGGGAAGCTCCGGTACACCTGAATATCTTGCGGCAGGTATCAGTTCATCCACCACAGTAGGGTCAACAATATAAGAGGGAACTCCAATCTCGTCCCCAATCTCACGCGCCAGGATACCGCCCAGATTGGAAGCGTGCTGTCCCTGTACTCCTACCTTTAAATCAGCCAGCAGTTCATCGGTCACTGCATAAGTACCGCCGGGGATAGGTTTTAACATACCGCCACGTCCCACTACTACATTCAGGGACTTCATATCAAAATTTTTCTCTGCCAGTAAATCAGTAATAATTTTCTTGCGGAAATCTTTCTGGTCAACGATGGTTGCATACTGGCTGATTTCCTCTGTGGAATGTCTTAAAGTCTCTTCAAACAAAAGGGTTTCGTCCTCAAACACACCAATTTTGGTGGAGGTGGAACCGGGATTAATAATTAAACTTTTGATAGACATCTTACTTTTCCTCCTATTTTTTAAGCATTCTTTTTCAGCTCTTCTGCAACCACTGCTGCCAGAGCGATGGAATTTACTTTTGTCTCAAAGGAATCGGAACGGCTGGTAAGAATGACAGGCACCTTAGTACCGGTGAGAATACAGCCGTTTTTCATATTTGTCATATGTACAATGGCTTTGTATACCAGATTACCCGCATGGATATCCGGGAACAGCAGTACATCTGCGTCACCCTGAATCTTACGGTCGGTGGCTCCTTTATGCTTGGCTGCCTCAGGGTCAATTGCCAAATCAAGGGAAAGCGGACCATCCACGATACAATTCTTGAGTTCGCCCGCTTCACACATGCGTGTAAGCTCTGCCGCATCAACGGTTGCAGGCATTTTGGGATTTACCACTTCAACGGCTGCAAGCGGCGCAATCTTAGGCATATCAATTCCGCAGGCGTTACATACAGGCACTGTATTGTTGATAATATGTACCTTGTCCTCCAGTGTGGGATAGGTCATAAACGCCACATCTGTCAAAAACAAAAGCTGACTGATACCGGGAACCTCAAATACTGCCACATGGGAAAGGGCTCCACCGGTTCTTAAGCCAACTTCCTTGTCCAATACGCTCTTTAAGAAATTCTTGGTGTCAATCAGACCTTTCATGTACATATCTACTTTGCCATCATGCGCAAGTTTAACTGCTGTCAGAGATGCCTGAATCATATCCGGCTCATTGATAATTTCAAAACCTGTCAAATCCATGTTGATGGAAGCAGCGATTTCCCGAATCTGTGCCTCATCACCTACTAAAATGGCATCGGCGATACCACGCTCCTTAGCCTCTTTTACGGCTTCCAGCACAGCAGAATCCTGCGCTACGGATACAGCTACCGTCTTTTTTCCACACTCCTTGACTTTTGCAATGATTTCATCAAAACCCTGTTTCATGTTCTTCATCCTTTCTCCTGCTTACGGATATCTATTTTCTTATGATTTTCCTGCGGTTTTCCGCTTCTGTCACATCGTTAAAATAATATCACGCGGATATACAAAAGTCAACAACCCCAGCGGCACCAAGTCACGCCGGGGCTGTGTTTTCTAATTAAGATATTTCCCAACCTCCGCCAGATTTCTTACGCAGGCAAAAAGGTATGGTTTCAGTTTCTCCTCCGGCTCTGTCTGGTCGGGCACCATAATCACCGGGCATCCTGCCCTGTACGCCGACAGAACACCGTTGGGGGAGTCCTCTACGGCAATGCACTGCCCCGGCGGCAGGCCAAGCTGCTTACAGGCATACAGGTAAATGTCCGGTGAGGGCTTTCCCTCTCTGACCTGGGTGGCACTGATAATATTATGAAAATAATTTTCCAGCCCCGCCATCTCCAAATACCTATGGGTACGCTCCAAATCGGTTGCTGTGGCAATCGCTACTGTGATATTCTGCTGTTTTAAAAACTCCAGCAGTTCCACTGCTCCCTTTTTACAGACAATCCCCACTTCCTGAATGCAGGCTTCCATCAGTTCTTTTCTCCGCTCCCTTATGGCATCATAGTCAAAATTTTCCCCGAACCACGCTTTAAGCTGTCTGGGTGCATGGGGACGGCCCAGGCTGCGCAGGGACAATATCTGCTCCTCCGTAACGGTATATCCCGCTTCCTCCAGTGCCACGCGCCAGAATTTTCTATAATATTTTTCTGTGTCAATCAGGGTTCCGTCCATATCAAAAATGACTGCCTGTATCATCCCTCTGCTCCCATCTCTATTACTCAAAATTCTTTTTCTTCCGGATTCTTCCTGTCTGTCCGGCTCTTTTTGCCCTGCACTTTTCTAATCCGCCGGATGATAACTGCTGCCACAAGAAGAACCGCCACACCTGCTATCACTATATACCATATTATTATACTTTGCTTTTCTTCCTGTGTCATCCGGAAAGTGCCCGGTGCGTCCATATGGAACAGCAGATAACTTCCCTCCACAACTGTTTCCGCTTCCACATAACCGTTATCTGTCTTCACTTCCACCTTAATATTTTTACCGGTATTCTTGCGGTCCTTCGCCTCACCACAGAGTACATGCACCTCCACAGGTCCTTGATACCCCTCCTCGTCTCCGGTCAAAGCTTCATCTGTATCGCTTTCGATTGTAAAGCTTATTTCATTGCCCTGCTCTGTCACCACCAGCTTCTGACCCGGAAGAAATTCTCCTTCCACAAACACTTTGGTTCTGCCATTTTCATCTGTGATATCTCCCGCCAGAGACTGTACCCATGGCTCATAGACAGCCTCCAATACTTTATTGCCTGTAATATTGTCAAAATCAAACTCCGGCCATATTCCATAATATCCTTCTTTTTCCGGGATATCCGGAATCTGCTCTTTCCTCAGGGTATCACCGTAAGCGCACCTATAGGATGCCAGTTCCTCTCCCTCTGCCATAAAGGAAACCGTAAACGCCAAAAACATTTCCGGCATTCCTTCCATGTTGCTGAATTCCTCATAGGTCAATGGTGTGGCGCCGCCATTGTAACCGATTCCGTCGATACCTCCCATTTCTCCTGCCACATAATAATTTCCGCATAGGGTACCGTTCTCTTTCACACTGCCGGCTATGGCGCCGGAACACTCTCCAGTCATCTCCGGGAAACTGTAAGCATAGCTGTAGAAAATATCACAGCCCTTTCCCGCAACTCCTCCTATATAATTCCTGCCGGAGAGATTTCCCATTGTATAGCAGCTTCGGATGGCATATTCGGAAACTCCCGCAATGCCTCCCACATAGTCTCCGCCCGTACTGGATACATCACCGTATGCTTCACAGGAAATAACCGCGCCAAACTCCGCTTTTCCCACAATACCCCCTACACAATTCTTTTTACCGATGATATCTCCCACATTACGGCTGTCTCTCACCACCGCTTTAATGGTCTGTTCAATATCAAAACTCTCCGTACCGGTAAAGGTAATATCATCTTCCGGGTCAAAATCATATTCTGTGGCAATCTGCCCCACAATACCGCCCACGTTGGTATCTGCCTCCACCAGTCCCTTATTGACACAGAGTGTTATTTTTCCCTGCTGGAAAGAGGTAGTGTCATAGTATTCCTCCACATAAGTATCGGATGTTGCGGCTCCGTCTTCCTGCCCAATGTCAGCAGACAGCGGCTCCTTACTTGCCGCCTCGTCAGAAGCATCCTCTATGGTGATTCCCTCATACCGGAACAAATCATCCCGAATACCGCTTAGCAGTCCACGCACCACCTTCGCCTGATTCACCAGGGCATCCACATTTGTATCAGCCTGAGTCGTTCCATCCTCCAGTACATGAATCAATCGGTCTAACTGTTTTCCCGCGGACTCCATCTCCCTGTTCAGGGTATTGAGATTGTCATTGACTCCTCCGGTTCTGTCATTTGTGGCACCTGATATATTGTCCACATGAACAGTGACATTATCGCCAAATTTCTGTAACGCTGTCAGGTAACTTTCTGTGTCATTTGGCACGGTAATCGTTCCACCAAGGTCAATATCTCCAAGGTTTCCGATGATGACATTATCGTCGCTTTCACCGTCGTTTTTCCTGTCATTTGAATTGTCACTGTCGCCTCCGCTGACAATTCCCCCATCTCCTATTATCACATCATGGATATTGCCGCTCTCCTTGTCGGCATCCTGCAAATCCGACCACTCTCTGCCCAGCGTTTTCAAATCCTGATTGACACCAGTCAATTCATTGTTATAGATATACCATAAATCGTTACCTGTTCTCGCCAGTCGCTCTGCGGCAGCAGATACATTCCGAAGGTTTCCGTTCAAATCCCTCGCAGCCGAAGATGCCTGCTGTCCGTAATCGCTGATACTCTGACCGGAGGCATCCAGCAAATCAAAGAATTTATCCGTCTCCCGGTCCAGCTCCTGCAGCTTGTCATTTAGATACTTTACCTCTAAAAAGGGCTCCATCTGCCCGACGATACCGCCTACATCTTTCCTGCCCAGTACATGCCCCGTATTCGTGCAGTTCTGAATATATCCCTGATGGAGCCGTCCCACAATACCGCCCATGTTATAACCCACATGATTGTATCCGATGGTTCCCGAATTGGTGCAGTAATAAATTTTCCCGTCAGAAATACCTGCAATACCGCCACAGTCAGTATGCACCGCCACATTTTCCGTACTGTTAAGCTCCTCGATACCTTCTATTGTGATATCCTCCAAATCATAAGACACCTCTGTGCTGTAGGTATTCACACTGCCTGAATTACTGCAATTGTTCAGAGTGCCATGATTGCTGCCCACGATACCACCCGTAGAATGATTCCCTATCACTACCGCACTGGAGCTGCACTGCCTAATCTCGCCAGTGGTTTCATTTACTCCCGCAATACCACCCACTTCATTATCTCCGGATACCTGACCTGCAAAACTACAATGATATATTTTTCCGTAATTGCTTCCCACAATACCGCCTGCCTGACTCTGTGTCCCCTCCGGTGTTACACGCCCTGTCACTTTCAAATTGCGGACAACGCCGCTCTCCTGCACATAGCGGAACAACCCTGCGCAGGAACCCTGATATGTGATGTCCAGATTGGAAATGGTATGCCCATTCCCCTCAAAAATGCCTCCAAAACTGGGAATATAGAGATTTGTCTCCTCCTGCAGCACAATATCGGCATTCAGATATACCATTTTATCCACAGACCAGGAATCCAGTCTGCACAACTGTGCCAACTCCACCAAGTCCTCCTCGGAAGCAATTTCAATGGTTGTATAATCCGCCTCCCGGCTTCTCTCCGTTTCCATTCCCACTGTTCCGGAACGATACTCTCCATAGGTCGTATACTGGGTCCCGGCAAATACGGTAAATGGCATCTGCACCGCCAGTATCATGCTTAACAAAATGGCAGACCCTTTTCTATTTTTCATCTGCGGCCACCTCACTTTCCCTTTCTCCGGTCTCTGTCCGAACCGTAAGCTGCGGCACCTCTTTTGTCTCCTCATCCCATAAAAGGTCTACCGTGTCTTTGGGTCTTACCACTGCTCCCATTTCGCCGTCTATCACACCGGTAAACTCACCGTCTATCACACCATGGACATAGCCACGGATATGTCCTGCCATACGTATTCTTCCTTTGGCAGGCAGGGGCTTGGCTAAATCCCTTTTCAAAGTGAATGCCGTCTTCTCAATAATGATATCGCCTATCAGCAGAGTCTGGGGAAGTACCAGTAACACCAGACAAATGGATGTCAGCGTACCACGCCCAAGCGCCAGCCCAATGGCTGCCACTACCGCATTGGTGGACACATTGCTGATGATAAATCCTGCGGCAACCAGCATGGAGCCACTGGTGACAATGGTGGGAAATGCCTGATTCAAAGTCTCAATAATAGCTTTCTTGATGGGCATATAAGTCTTCAACTCCATGTATCTGCTGGTAATCACAATGGCATAGTCTATGGTTGCCCCCATCTGTATGGCTGACACCACCAGATATCCCAGGAAGTATACCTGTTCCCCCAGCAGATAGGGCAATGAGAAATTCATCCAGATACTGCCCTGAATCGTCACTACCAGCAGTACAGGCAGTCCCGCCGACTGGAAAGTAAATAACAGAATAATCATGACAAAAAGCGCTGTCAGCACAGTTATAATGGTATTATCCATGGCAAAGGAATCGCTCAAATCCTTGTCACTGGTGGAATTTCCCACCAGATAGATGTCCTCCACTTCATAATAGCGCGCAACCGTATTGCGGACTTTATCCAGCACTGCATAGGTCTCTTCCCCTTCCACCGGCACATTCAGCTCCAATACAAAACGGCTGCAGTCCTCACCCAGCAACTGTTCCTTTGCAATACTAATCTGGGAATAAGCCTCCGTAAGTGTCTCTTCCAGTTCATCATCCAGCGTAATATTTCCGCTCTCCTTCTGATTGTAGATGAAAAGAAACATGTCAATCAAAGGTACCTGATACTCACTGACACCACTCACCAAAGCTCCATAATCATTCTGGTTCATGGCATAGAGTGTATACAATAAATCCGCCACTTCCACATCCAAATCAATCAGTTCCGAGAATTCTCTTGGAGAAAGCGCCTCTGTCAACATATAGCCGTCCATCGCTTCAATATTGGAAAGCCCCATGCAGGAGTTTACCTCACTCATATTGGAAAGCGCCTTTAATGCTTTAGCTTCTTTTTCATAATCACCGTTAGGCACAATCACCGCCAACTGATTAATGGTGCCAAATTCCCGGTTAACCATTGCCGTAGAAAATTTATTGTCACTCATGGTTTTGGATTCCAGCGAATTCACATCATATACATAATCTGCCCTGCTTGACAGGAAAAAGGAGAGAATAACCGCTGCAACCAGAAGCGGCGGCATAATATATCTTGTATGTACACAAAATTTTCCCACCGCCGTAATCTTGGGCACAAAGCTCTTATGATGGGTATTGTCGATTGCCCTGGAGAAGGTAAGCAAAAGTCCCGGCATCAGGAAGAATACCGAAACAAGACTGAGTACGATAGCCTTTGCCAGAATAATACCCATGTCGTAACCGATACGAAACTGCATGAACATCATTGCCACCATACCGGACACCGTAGTCAGGGAACTGGAGGATATCTCCGGAATCGCTTTGCTCAACGCCACAATAACCGCCTCCCTGGCGTCCTTATCCTCATGCTCCTCCATGAACCGATGTGCCAGAATAATGGCATAATCCACTGCCAGTGCCAACTGCAGTACCACCGCTATGGAATTAGTGACAAAACTGATGGTTCCAAACCAATAGTTGGTTCCTTTGTTCAGTATTGCCGCCACGATAAAGGTTGTCAGATAAACCGGAATCTCCGCATAGGTTGTGGACGTAAACAAAAGCACCGCCACAATGACTACTGCTGCCAGCATCAGAATCACAATCATGTCATTGTCAAGGTCGGAAGCATCCCTCTCCTCCTGCCCGATATCCGAGGAATAATAGACATCATAGCCCGACAGTTCATCCAGAACTGCATTCAGATGCTCCTGGGTAAGCTCCTCATCTGCCTCCCCGTCAAAGGTAATGGAGAAAAGCGCTTTCATGTCATGATAATATTCACTGGTATTATCAAAATCCAACATACTGACGCCTTCCAGATTCTCAATACGCTCCGACAGCTTCTCCGCCTCCTCATACGTCACATTGCACACCATAATCCGCGCCGTGCCATAGGTGGTAAACTGTTCCTCCATCAGGTCGATTCCCTGTCTGGTCTCCGTGGTATCAGGCAGGTAGGTTGTCAAATCATTATTCACCTTAACCTTATTCATGGACAAAATACTGAAAATAATCAGCACAATAAAAATTAAATAGAAACCTTTCCGCTTATCCACAATCAAGGTAGCAAGCTTCATCATAAATGAATTGTCTTTTTTACCGTTTTCCATAAATCCCTCACATCTTTAACCGCATATGTAACAGTTCAGCCCTGCACATTACAGCCGGGGACTACAGTTGTTCCTATGAAGACTGTATACAAACGTCGGCACTTAGGCACCGTACTCTGGTGCCTTATGTGTCCGCTACGTTTGTATTCAAGCGGGAGCGCGTCTGAATAGGAACAACTGTAGTCCTCCGGCTGTAATGTGCAGGGCTGAACTGTTACCCGCCTGTTTGTTTTTTACTCAACAGTCGTTGATTTTCTTGTTGAAAAATATTATAATAAGAAATATGCAAAAGGCAATATACAGTTTTATTTCATGTGTATTTTATTGAACAATTTGTGTAAAAATGTTGAGAATTTATAAAAACTTTAGAAGTCTGATAATTAAGTCAGCAAGCAGACTGCCCGGACATGGAGGATTCATATGGCATCGGAAAAAATAGACCGCAGGGTCCGCAAGACCCGCGCCCTGCTGCTTCAGGGATTGATTCAATTAATGGGAGAAAAAGATATCAAGGATATCTCCGTCAAAGAACTGTCTGATTTAGTGGACATCAACAGAGGCACTTTCTATCTGCACTATAATGATATCCATGATATGCTGGACAAGATAGAAGATGAATTATTCCGGGAATTTAATGAGATTCTGGACCGTGACATAACAGACAGCACACAAGCGCCGTCCTCCCAGGCAACCTTACTGGATATTTTTAACCTGCTGGAAAAACACCGGGATATCGCCAAAGTCATGGTTGGTCCCCACGGCGACCTCGCCTTTGTGAACCGCTTAAAAGAGCTGGTTAAGGAACGTCTGCGCCACCTGCTGAAGACGGCAAGTTCCGCAGAGGCGGAATATTACTATCCCTTCATCGTCTCCGGATTTGTCGGCGTCATAGAGACATGGCTTAACCAGCCGGCCCCGCTTCCTCCAAAGAAGATGGCGGAAATCTGCAGTGGGATGATAGATATTAAATACTTGTAACTGTTTAGAAACCAATATCAATGAATCCGGTATATGTTTTTTGCGGAAACCAAAGTGCTATGACGGGGTTCTGCCAACATAACACCAGCTTCAAAAATTATTTCATACTTGACTGACACTGGACTCTGAATTGTTGCAGATATTTTATAAAGTGAGTTCCTGCTTCAGCTTCTGTAAAAGTGCCCTGCATCCTTCCACCACATCCGTATAGGTCTCCTCAAAATTGCCCGTATACCATGGGTCGGCAATGTCTCTCTCCGAACCTGCGAAAGACAAAAGCTTGTAAATCTTCCCATCGGGGTCCCCGCCGCATATCCGGTTCATATTGCGGATGTTGGCACTGTCCATTCCAATGAGATAGTCATATTCGTGGTAATCTGCCCGGGTCAACTGCACCGCTCTTTTGCCGGAACAG
>CAZRZM010000073.1:0-14390 GCA_964604575.1 uncultured Acetatifactor sp. | reverse complement strand
CGCCGCTATTTGCAGGAATAAAAGAGATATATCCTGATGAATACGAGGCATTAAGACAGGATGAACAAATACTTGGGTTTACTTTGGATAACAAAAAGTGCTTAGATGATTTCGTGGGAGAGGCTAAATCCTGCGTATATTGGAAAGACAAAGCGGCAGTCCGTTCTATTCGGACTGGCGTTTTTTCCGTTAAGGATATGTATGTTAAAGACTGGAAATATCCGGCAGGAGCATTTCACGGAGCAGAGGGAGGTCCATGTTGAGAAAGGAAGAACAAGATGCAGAAGATAAGTTTTATAGAAAAAAAGCCGTGGCATGATGACAGTCCATTTACAGGAGGATGTGATATGTTCCCTGTATATATGGTAAAGGGTGGGAAAGAATTTTTCGTGATTAACAGACGTGTACCTGATGATTCTTGGAAAACTGTTGAAATGGAAGAAATAAAGAAGCTGCTTATTGATACAGGTGGAGTATATACGAAATTTCATGGAATGTATAAGAATCCATTTGATATGCTAAATGAAATTGTGGAAAGAAAGCATACTTTCAGGGAGCCGGATAAACTTTTCATAATTCCGAAGAATGGAGGATTTACGGATTTTCATGGAAACAGAAATGAAGTATCGGCGGCTTTTCATTATAGGCTTTATGAAGCTGATTTTATCAGAACAGTTCAAAAAATATCAGGATATATAAATAGTGGAGAATGGGAGAGGGCAAGGCATGATTTATATATGCACAAAGCAAAGTAAGATAGATCGGCTTTGGGGTATTTTCATTCAGCACATAATCCAAATGAAAAATGCCGGAATCAGCGTGGAATATGTGAGAAAAGGCGAGCTTGTCCTAAATGGCAGACGGTATAAACCAGTATATTTTGAAAATACCATGCGGTATGAACCGATAGGGTGGCAGTATGGAGGCGGCTATCTTACTTTAACAGGGCATGACATTCAGCCGCTTATTGATTATTTGAACTCAATTTAAAGTTAAACAATTTTTGAAAGAGAGGACTTTATATATGGAAAGAAAATATTATACGATTGATGAAAAGGCAGCTAGACAAGCACAGAGTATGTGGAGCTTTAGCGATTATGTAACAGGTTCTAAAACAGCAGAATATAAACAGCTTGTAGACAAGGCTTATGATTTGGCAGATCAGGTAGCAGGAGAAAAGCCGGACAGGGCAGAGGAAGTCTATTCACTTGCGGATAGATATGCCCGTAAGTTGGCAGATAATTTCAATGCAGATAGTCGCATAAATTTGATGTGTCCGTCAGTAATGATAGCCGGACCCGCAAACTTTCCAGTGAAGAAGAAAGAAAAGCAGAACAGGGCGGCAGAGCGCAACCATCAGGAATACCAGAACATTCAAAAGTATCTTGAAAAAATCAGAAAGATTTTGTATGGGAGTGACATTATTAAATCGGATGATAAGGATGCAGTTGAGAAGTTACAGGAAAAATTGGATTCTCTGCAAAAAAAGCAGGAGCAGATGAAAACGGTTAATGCTTATTATCGTAAGCACAAGACCTTAGACGGTTGCCCGGAACTGTCACCAGAAGATATTGAAAGACTAAAACAGGCAATGAAAGCTGACTGGCATTATCAGGATAAGCCTTATCTTTCGTTTGAATTGAGTAATAATAACCAGAATATTCATGCTACAAAGGCTAGGCTTGAAAGATTGAAAGCGGCAAAGGAAAAGGAAACAACGGATTATGATACAGAGCATTTTAAGGTTGTAGAAAATACGGAAATGATGCGGTTGCAGTTGTTCTTTGATGGAAAACCTGATGTAGAGATAAGGGAGGCAGTAAAACATAATGGGTTTAGGTGGTCGCCAAAAAATAATTGCTGGCAAAGACAGCTTACCAACAATGCAAAATATTCTCTGAAATGTCTGATTAAGCAGTTAGATCAATTAGCAGGATAAAATACATACTATCCTTTATAAGTTAGATTTTAACTGAAAGTATAACTTAAAGGTTTGATTTCGGGGAGGATAATGCTATAATACATGATAAATGTAGACCAATTATGCGACACTGGATTATCTACAAAAGAAAAAGGAGATATAACAATGGATGAAATAAAAAATAATGAGGTAATTATATGTGGAGAACTTGCTTCTGATTTTGCATATAGTCATACCATAAGTGAAAAGAATTATTATACAGCGGATTTGATAGTAAGTCGGTTTAGCAAGCGTCTTGATATTATTCCGCTTGTAATCTCTGAAAGATTAGTTAATATACATGAAGATTACAGAGGGTGCAGAGCAAAGATTATCGGTCAATTTCAGTCGCATAATCTACAAATGCGGAATAAAACACATTTAAAATTGTCAGTATTTGTGGAAGATATTCATTTTGGGAATGAACTTTCTGAATTTGCAGACAGCAATGATATTATCTTAGATGGATTTATATGCAAACAGCCCAAATTTCGGATCACTCCGTTAGGGCGAGAAATTGTAGATGTCATGCTTGCAGTAAATCGCTCTTATGGAAATAAATCAGACTATATTCCTTGTATTGCTTGGGAAAGGGAGGCTAGATATATTTCACAATTTGATGTAGGCACTCAAATAAGCGTTAAGGGGAGGATTCAAAGTAGAGAATATATAAAAAAATTATCCCAAACAGAATGTGAAAAGAGGATAGCATATGAGGTATCAATTAGTAGGGTAGAGAGAAAAAAGGAATCTGCTTAGTGTTGGAGTAAAAAGAATAAATATAAGATAGTCAAAATGGCTATAAATGTGGAAAAGGACAGGATTAAACATTCTGTCCTTTTGTCGTAAAGATGATAAGTCGGGGCATGACGGAAGTATGTCCACCGGACATGCCAACAGTGCACCGGACATGCTTTCCAGACTGGAAAATATGATATTGATGGGAATGGAGATTCCGCTTCCTGCCATAAGACAGCAGATTGCATCCGGTATTGAAATTCTGATACATCTGGGCAGGCTTCGGGACAAGTCCCGGAGAGTTATGGAGATTATGGAAGTGACGGGATATGAATGTGGTGAAATCAGGCTGAATCCCTTGTTTGTATTTGAAGAGACAGGAGAAGATGCAGAGGGAAAAATTATCGGTATTTTGCAGAAAAAGGAGGAACTGTTGCATGAGGGAAAGCTCAAGGCCGCTGGATTATCGTAACTACAGATGGAGCCGCCGGGAGTTTATACGGGCATTTTTGGAATCCTTTGGTGTGGTGCTGGGACTATCCTGGTTTTTTTACCGGAGCTTGGCGGCAGTAATTCCCCTTGGTGTGGTTGGGATTATCTTTTTCCGGAAGCTGGAACAGAAAAAGTGCAGTGCACGGCGGGAAGAACTGATGGGTCAGTTTCGCGAATGTATGCTGTCTGTGGCCACGTCTTTGCGGGCGGGTTATGCAGTGGAGAATGCTTTTGTGGAAAGCAGGGAGGACATGAAGCTTTTGTACGGAGAGCAGTCTTTTATCTATCAGGAACTGGAACTGATACGCAGGGGGCTGGTAATAAATATCACGTTGGAAGAACAGTTGATGTCTCTGGCAGAGAGAAGCGGCTGTGAAGAAATTGCACAGTTTGCGGAAGTATTTTCCATATCCAAAAGAAACGGAGGAAATCTGGCACAAATCATAGAAGCGTCTTCCCGGCTGATTGGACAGAGAATAACCGTCAAAGAAGAAATGCAGACCCTGCTGAGTGGAAAAAAGATGGAACAGAATGTTATGAAGTGCATGCCCTTTGCAATACTCTTTTATATTGGTGTGAGTTCTCCGGGATACTTTGATGTCTTATATTACAATCTATGGGGAGTGCTGATTATGAGCGGATGCCTTTTACTGTATTTATGTGCCTATGTGCTGGGGGATAAAATTACAGATACTATTGCGCGGTCATAAGGGAGGGAAAAATATGGCGAAATTAGGGAATAAAATTGCTGTATGGATATATCGGTGGGGACAGGCGCACAGTTCCCTGTTCTCCAGTCCTCGGGTTGCACAGGAGCTGGAGAGACTATATCCGGGGGTTTTGCCAAGCCGTCTGCTGGAGCGGTATTATGTAAAAAAAATTACGTTGTCTCTTGCAGTTTTTCTTATAGGAATCCTCTTGGGCGGCGTGATAAGTTTCCGGGCGGCCATAACAGATATTGATGCGTCAGGAGGGATTGTGAGAGGGTCTTATAAGGAAGGAGAAAAGGAAGTTGATTTAGTGGGGACTTTTCAGGAGGGCGCACAACAGTTTCATGTACAGATAGCGCCCCGGAGATTAAGTGCAGAGGAACTGGAACAGCTATACCATATGTTCTGTGAAAATCTTCCTGCCATGGTGATGGGAGATAATCTTTCTCTGGAGCGGATAGAAAAGAATCTGCGTTTAGAAGAAAGCTATTCTGATTATCCCTTTACGGTCACATGGGAATCTTCTGACCCGGAATTGATTACTTCCGAAGGCGTTGTCAGTATGGGCGAAAATATTGGGGAGGTGATACTGAAGGCGAATATCTGCTACGAAGATTTTGAGTGGGTTCATGAGATAGCCGTTACAGTCTCACCCATGCCGGAGGAAGAGGCACTGCGTATTGCGCGGGAACAAATGCTGACGGATTCCGAACAGAACAGCCGTGATGAGGAGCAGTGGATGCTGCCTGAAGAATGGCAGGGGGAGAAAATAAAATGGAAACAAGTAAAAGAAGACAAAGGAATATTGTTTGCAGGAGCCGGTCTGGGAATTGCAGTATTACTATTTTTCATGGCGGATAAGGATTTATATGACAATGTGGAGAAGCGAAGACAGTGCATGAGGGAGAAATACCCTGAGATTGTCCATAAACTGATTCTCTATATGGGGGCAGGCTTAACCATCCGCGGCAGTTTTCAGAAGATTACTGAGAATTTCATCACAACCAAAAGAGAAAAGGAAGAACAAAAAGATTATAAGAAGCAGAAACATTACAAGGAGGAGCAGGCTGTTTATGAGGAAATTTTATATCTTTGCAGGGAACTTCAGACGGGAGTATCAGAGAGTGCCGCCTATGAGCATCTGGGAAAAAGAACGGGGGTGCAGGAGTACATAAGACTTGGTACGCTGTTGACGCAAAACCTGAAAAAAGGCAGCAACACATTGCTGGTTAGACTGCAGGAAGAGGCGGAAAAGGCAAATGAGGGACATATGCACTATGTCAGAAAAAGGGGGGAGGAGGCAGAGACGAAATTACTGTTACCCATGGTTATGATGTTGTTAGTGGTAATGCTGCTTATTATGCTTCCGGCATTCTGGACAGTGGGTATGGGGTGAATCATATAGGAAGTAAATAGTATAGTCACAAAATAAAATAAATCAGGAGGAATAGGTACAATGAAAGGATTAAAGAATTATAGGGATTTCTGTAAGGAAGAAGAAGGCATGGGCACTGTTGAAATTATTTTGATTATTGTGGTGCTTGTAGGACTGGTTATCATATTTAAGGAACAGATTACGAAAATTGTCAATTCTATATTTTCCAAAATCACATCCCAGACAAACAAAATATAGGCGGTGCATAGATGTTTTTATGGGGAAAACAGAGCGCATATCTGACAGTATATCTGACACTGACAATGACAGTGATGATATCATTGTGTCTTGCACTTATTGAAGGTGTGCGTCATAATGCAGTCTGCCTGGAAAGTGAGTGTGTGTCAGATATGAGTTTAAACAGCATTCTGGCAGAATATCACAGGGAACTCCTGAATCAGTATAACTTGTTTGCAATCGACAGTTCTTACGGTACAACGGTTGCAGGTAGCAACAAGGTTGTAGAACATATGAGACAATATATGGATAAAAATTTTTCCACAGAGGATGTATTTTTGTCGAATTTTATATACCGGGACTTTTTAGGTATGACTTTGGAAAAACTAAATATGACAAAAGCGTCGATTTTTACGGATAATGGAGGAAGCATTTTCCGGCAGAGGACGGTAGAGGTGATGAAGGATGACTATGGATTGACTGGCATACAGGAACTTCTGGAATGGATGAATGTTGCTGAAAGTCATGGATTGTTTGAAAGAAATCCTGCGGAAGAAAAGCGGGAGCTGGATGCCCGGATGGAGGAGTATAACGGCAGAGAAATACAGTTGTCCGACAACGAATGGACAACCATTGAAATCCAAAATCCCACATCAGAAGTGGAGAATATGCGCAAGGCGGGTATTTTAAAACAAGTTACCAACGAAAATGAATTATCAGGAAAGGTCCTGCATTCGGAAAATCTCATAGCTTCGCGGATGGAAAGGGGAGAAGTAAATCAGGGAAACAGTGACAGCTTAAATTTCCCGGACTCGACGGGGCTGGAAGAACAGTTTTTGTTTCGGGAATATCTTATGCGATACATGGGCTCCTACTTAAGTCCCAAAGAAAAAGGAGCACTGTCGTACCAGATAGAATACCTGCTTGTCGGTAAGGATGAGGATGTAGAGAATTTAAAGGGTGTTGTTACGATTATCTGCACTGTCAGGGAGGTGGCAAATATCTGTTACTTGTATTCAGATGCCACCAAATGTGCAGAAGCGGAGGCTGTGGCTACAGCAATAGCCACTCTGGTTACAGTACCCGAGATTACCCCTTTATTAAAAAACATTCTTATGCTGGGATGGGCGTATGCAGAAAGCATATATGATGTGAAATGTCTGCTGGATGGTGGCAGAGTACCATTGATGAAAGACAAGGACAGTTGGCATTACAGTTTGCAGAATGCACTACAGATGCAGGACGAAGAAATGGTGCAGCAGGCAGGTCTTTCTTATGAGGACTATCTGCGTATGATGTTGATGATGGAAGGGCAGCAGACATTGACTGACAGGGCTATGAACATGATAGAGGCAGATATACGTATGACTCCGGGAAACAAAGCATTTCGCCTGGATGCCTGCTATGACTATGTGGAAATGGATATACAAATCAAAAGTAAATATGGTTATACTGTGAGACTGGTTCGTGGAAAAGGATATTAAATAACAGGCAGAAAGGAAGGTGGATGGTGGTGTCCCTTTTATGGAGAAGCGCAAAAAAGAACAAATTATTACAGCAACTGATAACAAATCACAAAAGACCTTCTCCAAACAGTAACATTTATTCCATAAACCCAGCCCGGGGTTTGCTTCCCTACTTAAACCATAAAAGCGACGCCATAAAAGGGACACCACTGTCCACCTTCCTCAAACATAAGCTGTCCGCGGGAATGACAGTGGAGGCTGCCATTGTCTTACCGTTATTTATCTGTTTTTTTGTTAATCTCAGTTCCGCGATTGAGATAATACGCCTTCATGGCAATCTGGAACTGGCATTATGGAATATTGGAAATAAGATGGCAGTATATGGCTCTATGCTGCCGTGGGAGCAGGAAGTGGAAGACTCCGCTGACTGGTGGGAGCAGGCAGCAGGCGTGGCATTTTCTTATCTTTATGTAAAACAAGAAATAGGAAACTTTCTGGGAGAGACCTATTTGGAGAAATCACCTGTGCATAATGGCATAAACGGATTACAGTTTTGGGAAAGTGACATATCTACAAAAGGAGATGTATTTGAAATAATTGTTACCTACAAAATCTCCCCTTATGGCAGCCTGGCGGCATTTCATCCGTTCCGTATGACGAATCGATATTATGGTCATTTATGGAATGGGTATGCCTTACCGACAGAGAGTGATGAAAAGACAGCTTTGGTATACATCACAGAGCGGGGTACGGTTTATCACAAAGACAGGAACTGTAGCCACATAAAACTGTCTGTTCGAGAGACAACGCTGCAGAATGCGCTAAGTGTACATAATTTTTATGGAGAAAAATATCAGCCATGTACTTTATGTGGCAGTACACCGGGTGGGGAGACAGAACAAGGGAAAGATGGCTTTATGGTATGGATTACTTCAGACGGTAACAGCATTCATTACAATAGGAGCTGTAGTAGTTTAAAGAGGACGGTCCGGGAAGTGACAGTAAATGAGGTGGCGGGCCTTAAGCCTTGTAGCCGCTGTGGAAAGTAAAAGATAAATTTGAGGAAGATTATGTATAAAGAAATGATAGTAGCAGTAGTTTTAAGTCTGTTTGGCATATGGGATATCAAAAAACGTGCAGTGCCTACAATATTTTTGGTTGTCGGTTTGCTGATGTCAATTTTGTGTGGAGTTTGGGAGTGTGTGTCAGGCTGTAGGGAATGGTTCAGTATCTGTTGTGGAATATTGCCGGGAATTGTCATGCTGGTGGTGGCATGGCTGACAGATATGATGGGATATGGGGATGGAATGGTGCTGATTTTGATGGGAATTTTATATGGATATAAAGCCTGCTTTTTCGTATTATGTATAAGTCTTTTTTTGCTGTCTATAGTTTCCGTAATACTTTTAGCAGCAAGAAAAGTAAAGCGCAATACCAAAATACCATATATACCTTTCCTGGGGCTTGCATGTCTGGTTAAGTGGGGAGCTGGTTTTATATGATGGGAGAGAATATGTTTTGGAGACGATGGCAGAATGCCTATTTTACAGTAGAGGCGGCATTGGTGGTTCCTATGGTTCTGGCAGTTATCCTGTTTCTGATATATATGATGTTCTACCAATATGACAGATGTCTGATGGAGCAGGACATGGGAATGCTTTTAGTAAAAGGAAGTGCTTATGATGGAGAAAATGGTGAAGACAGAGTACAGTATACAGTCAGAAGCATGGAAGAAAAGGGCAATGATGCCTATCTGATGTGGAACAGTGGTGTTATGGACGTGAGGCAGGAGAGAGGTACCTTAAAGCTTATCTGGGCGGGACAACTGTTTTTTCCTTTTGCAGACTGGCAGATAGATGGGACAGACGGCATCTGGGCAGCCGAAGCAGAATATAAGAGTAGTCTGCTGTCACCTGCGTTTTTAATCCGTAGCTGTCGCAAAGTAAAAAAGCAATGGAATCATCGTAATGAGATAACAGAAGAGGAACACTAAGAAAGGGAAGGAGAAAATTAGTGCAAACAGAATTTGTAAGAAGTCTACATGCAAATTATGAAAGAATTTTGCTGGAGGAGAAACCGGAAGAGCAGAAATATCAATATTGTATTATGAACCGGGGCGGAATCAAAGGATTGCTGCCTTGTAGTCTGCGTTATATGAATGGGCTTGCCTATTTATATTATGATATCAGTTCCAAACAAAACATTGCCCGGTTATTTGACAAAAAATGTATTACGCGGGAGTGGATGCAGGATTTTCTGTGGTCGCTTGGACAGATACAGATGGAATTAGAGAGATTCCTTCTGGATGCAAAAAATATCATGTGGAATCCGGAACAAGTATTTCAGGATGTAGAAAGCAGCATTTTTGCGTTTCTCTATATCCCATATTATGAAGGTGAGGACAGTTTTCAAATGTTGCTGGAGTTTTTGGTGGAACGTATAGATTATGAAGATGAGGTGTTAGTGGAGTATGTTTATAAGCTGTATGAGCGTTATGATAAAATAGGTGATGGTTATTTAAAGGAACAAATATTTGAAGATGCGAAAGTTCTGGAGCAGGAAAGAAACATACAGACCAGGGAAACTGTGCAAAAAGAAGAGGATACCGATATCTGCTGTACGCCGGAATATCGCGTGCCGGAAGAAAGAATTGTGGAAGATGAGAATCCTTCCGGAGATAAACAGGAAAAAAGAGGAATACGTTATTTTTTTGACACGAAAATGCGGCGTAACAAAATGGAGAAAGACAGTTATCAGCGTGATTTAGAACTTTCCATGGCAACATATAGGGTGGCGGAAGAGTCTGTTTATCAGAAGGTAGCCGAGGAGGAAGAGTATGGGCGGACAATATATATGGAAGATAATGCAGAAGATAAGCAGAAGACGTATAGACTTTGTACAGAGACAGGAAAACTGATTGCCCGGCTGGACAACAGTTCCTACATTCTTGGAAAGAAAAAAGAGGAAGCGGATATAATATTGGAAGACGCTTCTGTCAGCAGAATACATGCCCGCATTATCAAAGAAGTGGATGGGATTTATCTGGAGGATTTGAATTCAACAAATGGAACATATAAAAATGGACTGCGGATGCAGCCATATGAAAAAAGGAAATTGGAAGAAGAGGACGAAATAAAACTGGGGAAAGTAAATTTATTTTTTCGGCAGGGTTTCCAATAGGTTGACGAATTGGTTGAAATAGTGGTACTCTCTTATTGTGATAAAAGGGATAACTAACAATGGAGGATGAGTGCCGTTGAAAAAGTGGAGGGATTTGCCACTAGTCAGTGCCGCATTGGTAATTACGAATATATTTGTGTATGTAATCTGTTATTTTACAGGAGAGAAGCTGTATAATCTGGGCGGACTCAATTTGCATGGTATATTAGTGGAACATGAGTACGGAAGAATCCTATGGGCGTTGTTTTTACATGTAGATGAGAGTCATATTTTTAATAATATGCTGATATTGTTTTTTCTGGGTACCATGATTGAGAAGGAAACAGGACATGTCCGTTATGCTTTATTCTACTTTATCTCAGGTGCCGCGGGTAATATATTATCACTGGTATTCAAATTCCTGTCAACGGATTTATCGATGTCTGTTGGTGCCAGTGGAGCTGTTTTTGGTCTGGACGGAGTATTACTGGCACTGGTATTATTTTCCGGGAGACAGATGGAAAATGTGACCTGGGTGCGAGTAATTATTATGATTGTGTATTCTCTGTATAGTGGATTCAGGGGACAAAATATAGACAATGCCGCCCATATAGGCGGCCTGGCGATGGGATTTTTGCTGGGAGTGGGAATGTGTATGGTAGAAAGACTGCAAACGAAAAGGAAGGGTAGGGAGGACAGAATTGAATATTAATATTTACTATGGTGGACGAGGAATCATTGATGACCCGACGTTGTATGTGCTGAACAAAATTCAGGAGGTATTAGAGGAACTGCGTGTCAACGTAACACGATACAATCTTTATGAAAATAAGAGTACCATTGTCACACTTCCACAGACTTTGAAGGATGCGGACGGAATCATTTTGGCCACAACAGTGGAATGGTATGGAATCGGCGGTTATATGCAGCAGTTTCTGGATGCCTGCTGGCTGTTTGGCGATAAAGAAAAAATTTCCAGAATATATATGTGTCCGGTGGTCATGGCAACCACATATGGAGAGCGGGAAGCCAAACTGAATCTTTCAACCGCATGGGAAATTCTGGGCGGACTGCCCTGCAGTGGTATCTGTGGTTATATAGAAAATACAGTGACACTGGAGATGAATGAGCAGTATGCAAGTATTATCGAGAAAAAAGCGGAGAATATTTACCGCACGATTAGTCAACATTTTGCCAGTTTCCCTGCAAGTAATCAGGCAGTTAAGCAAAAGGTTGGCATACCGCAGAGTATAGATTTGACTCCACAGGAGACCGAGCAGTTGTCCCATTATGTGGCGGATGATACTTATGTGCAGCAGCAAAAAGAAGATATTCAGGAACTGACAAGCTTTTTCAGGGGAATGCTGGATAACGAGGGTGCGGACAGTGAGGAGGAGTATCTTGCAGATTTTCTGAGAGTATTCAAACCGCAGGCAGGTTTTGCAGCAGAATATTCCATTACAATAGAAGAAAAGCCTCAGAAGTTGATTCTTGATGTTCAAGGAGCAAAATTAGAATGTAAATATGGTGCGGCAAAACAGCCGTCGGTAGAGATTCAGATGAACCGTGCGACCATGGAAGATATTGTGAATGGAAGGATGACTTTCCAAAGGGCTTTTATGTCAGGCGCGATGAAAATGAAGGGTGATTTTAAGATTTTAAGAAATTTGGACCAGCTTTTCATTTTTGAAGAGGAAACGTAGAGCTTATGAATGTTTATGCCGCCCAGGCGGCATGATTGGAAAGGTGAAAGGAAAATAAAAGAAAGGAAAACTTGCAGACATGAAAAAGGAAGACTGTATTTTTTGTAAATTAGCAAATGGGGAGATACCAACCAACACTTTATATGAGGATGAGGATTTTCGTGTGATTTTGAATTTGGGACCAGCTACAAAGGGACATGCGCTGATTCTTCCGAAAGAACATGCCGACAACTTGTTTGAACTGGAGGATGCGCTGGCGGCAAAGGTTCTTATAGTAGCCCGTAAAATGGCGGCAAGAATGAAAGAAAGACTGCATTTTGACGGGTTAAATCTGGTACAGAATAATGGAAAGGTGGCGGGTCAGACAGTTGAGCACTTTCATCTGCATCTGATTCCGCGATATGAAAATGACGGACAGAAAATTAACTGGACACCCGGAGAACCGTCCCAGGAGGAGTTAGAATCCGTCAGGAAAGAAATCACAGAATAAGGAAGCACTTATGAGAACGATAGATGTAAAATTGATTACCGAAAACATAAAGGAAATGTGCATCGAGGCAAATCATTTTCTGTCTGAGGATATGAAATGTGCAATGAAAGCGGCTGTGGAGCAGGAGAAGGCACCGCTTGGCAGACAAATTCTCGGACAATTGCAGGAGAATCTGCAAATTGCAGGGGATGATATGATTCCTATCTGCCAGGATACGGGTATGGCTGTTATTTTTATGGAAATTGGACAGGATGTACATTTTGAAGGCGGAAATCTGCAGGATGCAATTAATGAAGGGGTAAGACAGGGCTATGTGGAAGGATATTTGCGTAAGTCTGTGGTAAATGACCCTATTATTCGGGAAAATACAAAAGATAATACGCCTGCCATTATTCACTATGAAATGATTCTGGGAGAAAATGTGACTATTACAGTAGCGCCGAAAGGTTTTGGAAGTGAAAATATGAGCCGTATTTTTATGTTGAAACCGGCTGATGGTATAGAAGGTGCAAAAAATGCGGTACTGTCTGCTGTCAGAGATGCCGGCCCCAATGCATGTCCCCCGATGGTAGTCGGTGTAGGCATGGGTGGGACTTTTGAAAAGTGCGCACTGATGGCGAAGAGAGCACTTACCAGACCTGTTAATCAAAGGTCGGATATTCCGTATGTAAAAGAAATGGAGGAAGAATTACTACATAAAATTAATGCCTCCGGAATAGGACCAGGCGGACTGGGTGGAAGTACAACTGCGCTGGCAGTCAATATAAATACATATCCTACCCATATAGCAGGTCTGCCGGTGGCGGTTAATATTTGCTGCCATGTGAATCGTCATGCGGTAAGAACAATTTAAAATATCCGTAGATTAGTATGGTATCAGAGTGAGTGATGGAAAGGCATGGTTTATAATGGATAGATATATAAATACACCTTTAAAAGAGGAAGATGCACGTTCTTTGAAAGCAGGAGATTATGTATATCTGACAGGCACAATTTATACGGCAAGGGATGCTGCACATAAAAGAATGTATGAAGCACTGGCAAATGGGGAAGAATTACCTATTAGCATGGAGAATAATGTTATATATTATATGGGACCCTCGCCTGCAAGGGAAGGAAGACCAATTGGTTCTGCGGGACCCACTACTGCCAGTCGTATGGATAAATATGCTCCGGCTCTGTTGAATCTTGGATTGAAGGGAATGATAGGAAAAGGGAAACGTTCTTCCGAGGTGCGGGATGCTATTATACGGAACGGTGCCGTATATTTTGCCGCAGTAGGTGGAGCAGGAGCTCTATTATCCCGTTCAATTGTGCAATCGGAAGTGATTGCATATGATGATTTGGGAACGGAAGCAATCCGCAGACTGTCGGTAAAGGATTTTCCGGTTATAGTGGTAATTGATGCAGAGGGCAATAACTTATACGAAACTGCCATTCAGGAATACGCAATAGAAGAGGAAGAATAGGAAGAATAAATATTTGCGGCAGCTTAGGAAAGTCCTGCCTGATACCACATCGTCGATGTACTCTGCAGACCGTTACCGGGAATATACAAAGGATGAGTGGATTGAATTTTCCTAAAAGCAGTAAATATGTAAGACGAATATATTTTTTGCGAATAAATGATATGAAAAATAAAAAAGGAATTGACAAACAGTTATGCCTTATGTATAATAATCTTTGCGTCACGAAATGACGCGACAATATCATATTGGTAGAGACGAAGTTCAGATTATGGAGAAATACTCAAGAGGCTGAAGAGGCGCCCCTGCTAAGGGTGTAGGTCGTTTACGCGGCGCGAGGGTTCAAATCCCTCTTTCTCCGTTTCACTGCCAATAGAAAGAAGAATCTTAAGAGATTGAGATTTCTTTTTTTTCGCTTTCCGGTCAATAGTGCCGGATAGGCCTATTGGATGTTCCGACATCATTAAAAAATAGCTCGAAAAAAGTTGTTGACAAGTGTTGGAATAATGTGATATTATAAAACTCCACCGCGAAAAAAAGAAACACATGCGGCGGAAAAAAAGGGCACATGCCCGAAAAAAAGCTGTTGACAGA
>CAZRZM010000072.1:0-14444 GCA_964604575.1 uncultured Acetatifactor sp. | reverse complement strand
AGAAGATATAGAGATGCGAAAGATTAATTATTGGATTTCCATTAAAAATATGTATGGAATAGAGAAAATTCGCGAAGAAGTGGAGGCTTATGATGTCAGCGCGATGGAAGGAAAATTTAAAGTTGCAAAAGCTTGTTTGCTGGATGATTTTAAAGAGATTACCGCATTATTGAAAATATATTTGAATACTCAGGTTTATCCTCAAAGTATTGACAATTGGCCTTTATTTATTCAATATAGAAAAAGTAATGAGTACAAAAGGTTTAAGAAAGAACATGCTGTAGAATTTAGTAAGCAGGCGTATGACCCGGAGGATATAAAGAGGGAGGATATGAGTGAGGGTATACTTGAAAAGTCAGAGATGCTGACAGAATGATAGATTCTGTGTTTCAAATATATTGAAAGAGATTTATTTTGTACAGTCAGGATAATAATTTATTGAGCAGTAAACATAATATGCAGGGTCTTCTGTGATGGAATGTAATCATGGAAGACTTTTGTAATATCATGGGAAAAGCTGGTCTTTCCTATGGCATTCTGTATGAAAATATGATATTTTTAAATTATGTACGATTTTTGAAAGTGAGTATATGATATAATAAGCCTTGCGGTGATGTGCGCTTGCGGACATCGATATAAGGTGAAAAACACATCGAGACGATAGTCGAGATGGTATAATGATTCTGCTGACGCAGAATCCATGACGGTTATCACCGTCATGTCACCGCTTTCGCGGTGTATTATACTAACCCATGGCTTGAAAAGTAAATGCCACTGCGTGGCGCTTATTTTTCTGCGCGCATGGTATAATGATTCTGCTGACGCAGAATCCATGACGGCTATCACCGTCATGTCACCGCTTTCGCGGTGTATTATACTAACCCATGGACTGAAAAACAAATGTCTGCTTCGCGGCCGCTTGTTTTTCCGCGCGCATGGTATAATAAAAACACATGGTATAATAAAAATAAGAAATTTAGGACGGTGGGCGATATGAACGTAAAAAAGGAAGAACAGGGCACTGCATTACAAGAACAGCATTGTGGGATACAGAATACGCAGAATCATTTTGAAATACTGCAGTCTCTCAACAGTATATATTTTACAAGCTTTTATGTGGATTTAGAGCACGATACTTATTCCAGTATTTATTTTTCACCCTATTTTCAAAACATTATAGATAAGGAAGGGTGTTATACCCGGTTTTTGTCTGCTTTTATAGAGCAAACCATATTTCCGGATGACAGAGATACTGTGAAACATGCGCTGAGTATCTTACATATTGAAAAAGAACTGAGCAGGGAGAAAATGACGGATATAAAGCGCAGCTTTTTTGTAGAGTATCGTTTTGCCAGCCCTGTCCATAGATCATACTGGTGCCGCATTACTGTAGTGGCGGTGGACCACAGACCGGATGGCAGACCGGGTCATGCACTGATACTGCTGCAGGATATTAACGAGCAGAGACAGATTATGGAAGTGAGTAAAGAAGCGTTTGAGCTTTTAAGAAATTCTTATTATCGTATCAGCGCCATTGATTTGAACACAAATCATATCCATAATTTTAAAATAGTGGAAAGCGAGTGGGAGGAGGAGCAGAGGATTGACGGCGCCTATGACCGCATTATAGATTCCTGTGCCAGCAAACATGTGCATCCTGACGACAGGGAAAAATTTGTAAAGATGCTTACTGCACAGAACCTGAAAGCTGTTCTGGCAGAGAGAAAAGATGTGGTATCCTTTACCTATCAGCGCATGGTGGATGGCGAATATAAATGGGTACAGACGGAGATACTGCCTTTGGACAGCTACAGCGATGAGGATGCCCGCGTTATCTGGTATGTGAAAAATATTACAGAGGAAAAGGCAAAAGAGGCGGAGCATATGCAGGTGATGATGCAGGCAAATGCGGCGCTGCGGGACGCTTATGAGGCGGCAAACCGGGCCAACAGCGCCAAGACAGATTTTTTGTCCAGAATGAGCCACGATATCCGTACGCCGATGAATGCCATTATTGGTATGACGGCGATTGCCGGAACCCATCTGGATGACAAAGAGCGTATGGCAGATGCCTTGAACAAGATTACGGTGGCAAGCCGTCATCTGCTGGGGCTTATCAATGAAGTGCTGGATATGAGCCGTATAGAGAGCGGCAAGGTGAGTCTGTCAGTGGAGGAATTTAATCTGTCCGATTTGATTGACAATCTTCTGAATATGGTAAAGACACCCATCCAGGAAAAAGGCCATCATCTGGTGGTACATGTTATGGATATAGAACATGAAAATGTGATTGGAGACAGTCTGCGTATCCAGCAGGCATTTGTGAATATTGTGGGAAATGCTGTTAAGTATACACCGGATGGCGGGAATATCTGTATTACTATCTCAGAGAAACCCACAAAGAAGGAGAGAGAGGGATGCTTTGAGTTCGTATTTGAGGATGACGGAATCGGAATGTCGAAAGAGTTTCTGGAAAAAATTTTTGACCCTTTTGAGCGTGCAGAAGATACCCGTATATCCACTATTCAGGGAACCGGTCTGGGAATGGCGATTACCAAAAACATTGTAGGTATGATGAATGGTGATATTAAGGTGGAAAGTGAAGTGGGCAAAGGCTCCAAATTTACGGTCACAATCTTTCTGGAATTACAGAATGAAGAGATTATGCAGGTCGGGGAATGGATGGTTTTGCCTGTTCTTGTGGTGGATGATGATAAGATTTCCTGCGAAAGTGCATGTGATATTTTGGAGGAAATTGGAATGAAAGGAGACTGGGTTTTAAGCGGCAGGGAAGCCGTCTGTAAGGTGGTGGAAAAACATAGACAGAATGAGGATTATTTTGCTGTGATTCTGGATTGGAAGATGCCGGAAATGGACGGTATCCAGACTGCAAAAGAGATTCGCAGACAAGTCGGTGATGATATTCCCATTATTATTTTCTCTGCTTATGACTGGGCAGATATTGAGATGGAGGCGAGGGCAGCAGGAGTGAATGCCTTTATCAGCAAACCGCTGTTTAAGTCCAGGATGCTAAATGTTTTTAAAAAATTAACGAGCAAAGAGCAGGAGAATGCTTCAGAGCATGTACTGGACAGTATTTCCCGGAAGGCTTACGAAGGGAAGCGTGTGCTTCTGGTGGAGGATAACGAACTGAACAGGGAGATTGCCATAGAAATTCTACAGATGGCAGGACTGCTTGTGGAAGCGGCAGAGAACGGTAAGGTGGCAGTGGATATGGTAAATACATCCCAGCCAGGATACTATGATTTGATTTTTATGGATGTCCAGATGCCGGTTATGAACGGATATCAGGCAACGTCGGCGATTCGTTCCCTGGGGCGCGGGGACAGTTGGTCGGTTCCGATTATTGCAATGACTGCAAATGCTTTTGCGGAGGATGTGGTAGCCGCCAAAAATGCAGGTATGAATGAACATATTGCCAAACCTCTTGATATTGATAAACTGGAAAAAGTATTGGAAAAATGGCTGTCGCCCAATGCCGTTGAAAAATAGTTGCAGCATGGAGGCTGAAGATGATAAGTATAAATATGATAAAACAGAAAATGAAAAATAGTATTCCGGCTGTCCGTGTCGGGATGCTGTTTTCCGTGGTGATATATGCCTTATTGATGATAAATCAGTTGACAAATCCCTATGACGGGCTGTGGGAATATAATTATTATCAGGCAGGAAAGTGGGAACTTTCACTTGGAAGATGGGCATGGCTGTATCTGGATAAGCTTCGGTTCGGCATCAGTGTGGACCCCATAACTTCCCTGATTTCCCTGTTTTGTTTTGTGGCAGGAATGGCAGTGGTACTGGATATCTTTCAACTGGAAAAGAATAGGACCGGTTTTTTGGCAGGAGCGCTTTTTCTCAGTAATACAGCAGTCTGCATCTGCCTGTCTTACCGTTATATGTCTCCAACTTTCGGCGCCTCATTTTTATTGAGTGTTCTGGCGGCGTGGGTGGCTGTTTATTGCAGGAAATGGTTTTTCTCCATTCCCATTAGCGGTCTCCTGATGGCGGTCACTATGGGGTTATATCAGGCACAGATAGGATGCACTGCTGTTGTACTGCTGGGCTATCTGCTTTATCTTCTGAGTGACAGAAAATCCACTGTCCGCAAAATATTGTTTTGTATGATTAAGTATCTGGTTACTGCTGTGTTTGGAGGCGTATTGTATATTTTATGTTTGAATATCCACCTTAAAATTTTTAACACGGCACTGTCGGATTATAATGGAGGCAGCGGCTATTCTTTAACCAATACCCTGAAAAAACTTCCGGCCACAATTTATAGTGCGTACCAGGGTTTTCATATTTATTTTGACGGTAATTACTTTCTCAGCAATATGTTGGCAAAATATAAGATTTACTGGATTGTATTTGGCTGTATTGGTATTTTCGGTATTGCCATGATGGTCCGGATAGGAAAAAAGAATATAATTAAGGCGCTTTTGTTCCCGGTTCTGTTTTGTCTGTTTCCGGTCGCCTGCAACGCAGTGCTTCTGATTGCAACCGATACCGGACTGAGTATGCAGATGACAGTTCCCATGGCACTCTGCATTCCTGTTATGATATGCGTGGTACTGGATGGAAATAAGTCCTATGGTAAACTTCTGACGTGGGTCAGAAGAGCAGGACTGTTTGTATGCCTGATTGCCTTGTACGGCAGTATTTACCAGACACAGATAGACCAGTATGCCATGAAGGAAGGGAAGCAGGCAACCACCACCATTGCCGCGGAGATAATTCATAAGCTGGATGATGCAGGATATCTGGAAGCCGGAAAAGAATACTGTATGATTGGAGTGCCTGTTGGAAACGAATTATTCCGGGTATCTGAAATGTATACCAGGGCAAACAGTTATGCCAGGTTTGGCGGCTGGTGGCTTGACCCGTCCTGTACCCGCCGCTCCTGGCAGAGCGTATACCAGTATCTGTGTGGAATTAATATTTCCATATGTTCCCCGGATGCCTACCGGCAGATTACGGCGGATGAGGCCATAAGGAATATGCCCGTATTTCCGGCGGAGGGAAGTATTACCACCTTTGGAGATATTGTGGTGGTGAAAGTATCAGATAATTATTAAAGGAGAAGCTGCTTATGAAAATGGTTACGTTGGTGGAGGATACCTGCGGGAATAAGACCTGCGGATTTGAGCATGGTCTTTGTATTTATATGGAAACAAAAAAGCATAAACTGCTGCTGGACAGTGGTGCCACAGGGATGGTACTGGATAATGCTGATGCCCTTGGGATTGATTTGGCAAAAGTGGACACTCTGGTTCTCAGCCATGGACATTACGACCATGCAGGAGGGATTGTTGCACTGGCAGAGAAGAATCCTCATATGACAGTCTATCTGCAGAGAAAGGCATTGGGTGATTATTATCATGGCGACAGATATATCGGTGTGGATAAGCACATTGGGAGTCTGCCCCAGGTGCGTCTGCTGGATGGAAACTGGGAAATAGATGATGAACTGGCTGTATTTACGGGCATTACCGGGAGAAGAAACTGGCCGCAGAGTAATCTGTCCCTGAAAGAGTATGTGGATGAAAATATGGTGCAGGATGAATTTGTCCATGAGCAGTGTCTGGTGGTCACCCAGGATGGTGTGCACATACTGTTGTCCGGCTGTGCACACAATGGTATTTTGAATATTCTGGACAGATATAGGGAGATTTATAAGAGCCTGCCCCAGATGGTAATCAGTGGATTTCATATGGCAAAAAAGGCGGAATATACGGAAAAGGATATTGCGGTGATAGAGGATACTGCCAGAGAGCTGGCGAAAATGGACTGCATTTTTTTTACGGGGCACTGCACCGGGAAGGTGGCTTTTGACATAATGAAACCGATTATGGGAGAAAAGCTGAAAGCACTGCACAGTGGAAATGAGATAAAGGTGAAAAATTATGGCATCTGGTCTGAAAGTAATTGCTAAAATTCATACGGATTTTCCAACGAAGTTCGGGATTCCCAGACAGAGTGGTCTGGTGGAAGAGCTTCGGGGTGAAATTATACTGGAACCGGAATACCGACAGCCGGAAGCGTTTATGGGAATAGAGGAATTTTCCCATATATGGCTGTTGTGGCAATTTTCGGGAATCAGCACGGAGAAATGGTCGGCAACGGTGTGCCCTCCCAGACTGGGCGGTAAAGTAAAAAAGGGTGTCTTTGCAACCCGTTCCCCATTTCGTCCCAATTCCATTGGTCTCTCCTGCGTGAAACTGGAAAAAGTGGTCTGGGAGGGAGAGGAAGCTCCCAAACTGATAGTCCTGGGTGCGGATTTAATGGACGGAACGCCTATCTATGATATTAAGCCATATCTGCCCTATGCGGACGCATATCCCCAGGCTGTGGGGAGCTTTGGACAGGAACACAGCAAAGATAAGATTGCGGTGGAATTTCCGGAGCATTTATTATATAAAATCCCGGAGGAGAAGAGGAAAGCGGCTGTAAAAGTATTGGAGCAGGACCCCAGAGCAGCTTACAATAAACAGCCGGACTTTTGTTACGGTATGGAGTTTGCCGGTATGGATATTCGTTTCACGGTATGTGATGATGTTCTGGCAGTCTGTGATGTGGTGGATATGGAACAGGAACCATGGGAAAAGGTAAAATGAAACAATACAGTTTTTATAAATAACTGTTAGTCGATTTTTTGAGAATAAATTTTACCTCATAATGATTCTCCTGACAGACAGAGCGCACTACCGCCTCAGCTTTTTCCTTGGCACTGTCGTTGACGCAGATAATGCAGCAGGATTTTTTGCGGCGGAATAAGGAGGGTTTCGGCCAGCGAATGTAATAGGAGATACGTTCCTTTAAAAGTGCCTGCTCAATTTTCTGTTTACAGTCTATTTCAGTGACTTCACAAAGTTCAATTTCGTTATTGACTTTTACTGTCGTATACAATGGCTGCATAATAGTACCCCTTTATGAAAAATTCTGTGACAGCAGAATCATTATACCATGTGCGCAGAAAAACAAGCGGCTGCGAAGCAGACATTTGTTTTTCAAGCCATGGACTGCCGGTATAATGCACCGCGAAAGCGGTGACATGACGGTAATAACCGCCATGGATTCTGCGACAGCAGAATCATTATACCATGTGCGCAGAAAAGGAAGCGCCACGCAGTGGCATTTACTTTTCAAGCCATGGATTGCCGGTATAATGCACCGCGAAAGCGGTGACATGACGGTTATTACCGTCATGGATTCTGCGATAGCAGAATCATTATACCATATTTTAAATCAGATATGCAATGGAATGCTTGCAGATTTGTGAGAGAGATTATATACTGTTGTATGAAGTGTTAATTATCTGGTAACAGTTCAGCCGCTTTTATGAATGTGGGGGCCAAACTGTTATACGGATTATGGAAGGGCAGGTATCAGCTATGGATTTTATTAACAAGGTAGGAGACACGCTTAGTGAACTGGGACATGAAGCCGTAGATAAGGCAAAGGAACTGAAGGAGACAGCAGATATAAAAGCACAGATTGCAGTCTGTAATGAGGTCATTGAGAAGAATTACCGGGAGATAGGTAAGTTGTATTATGAGAAATATGGAGATGTTCATGGAGAGGAATTTGCAAAGCAGTGTCGCGCCATAGAAAATGCAGGAAATGGATTAGAGGAACTGCTAAAAAAGCTGCAGGAGATAAGACAGGATAAAAAATAGCATATAAATAAGAATAAGCAAAAAGGACATGTATCAGAATCACTTCTGAGCCATGTCCTTTTATTCCCGCGAGCAATGAGCCAAGCGGCCGTGCTTGCACGGACAGTTGGCGAATGCCGCGAGGGTCAAATTTACTATTCCTGGGCAGCCTGCGAACGCTGGTTCATTTCCCACTGCTGTGCGCCCAGAATTGCTTCGTAATCCGGGTTTGCAAAGAAATCTGCATCATGCTGGCAGTGGTTACTGGTTGCCGGCAGGTTGGAGGACTGTGTTCCGTCAGGGTTCTGGGTAATCGTAGTAGAGCCGCTGATAAGGGCAGGGTCTTCTACCAATGGCATTTCTATCGTACCCTGGTATTTAAACGGACAATCCCATGTAGCAGGAAGACCGTCGTATGCGCAGATATCACCCTGGTAATGCACGGAGCAGGATTCCGTAGGGACCGTTCCATCTGCAAAAATCTCAGTTGTGGTACTGCATAGTCCCGGAATGGGAAGCAGACCGGAGCGGGAACATACGGAAGCCTGTACAATACCGCTGGGAATGGGGAAGGACTGATTGGGTAATTCCTCGTGCACCCGTTTCATCACATTACGCCACAATGTTTTCGCCACAGCGGATTCATCATTTCCCTTTCTGGTACTCATACCGATACTGTTGTCATAACCTGCCCAGACGGTACAGGTGTAATAAGGGGTATAGCCTGCAAACCACACATCCTTGGTGTCGGTAGAGGTGCCTGTTTTGCCTGCAATAGCCATATTGCCAAAGTTACATCTTGCGCCGGTACCGGTTGTAACAACATCCACCATGGCGCTGGTAAGTAAATAAGCGGTGGTTTCCTTGATAACCTGGCGGGTTGCAGGAGAGGTATTGTCCAACAGGACATTGCCCTCAGAACCTAAGACTCTGGTATACAGTTTCGGTTCCACATAAAGCCCCTGATTGGCAATTGTGGCATATGCGGCGTTTAATTCATAGGGTGATACGCCGTAAGTCAGTCCGCCAAGTGCAGATGCCTGAATCACATCTGTTTTCCATTCGCCGTTAATCATAACGCCGTCTGTAAGAGTGGAAAAACCAAAATTCTGCAGGTAATTATATCCAAGCTGTGGTGTAATAGCCGTAAGGTTTTTCACCGCGATAATATTCATGGATTCCCTTATTGCTTCGCGGATAGAGTTGATACCGCGATAAGGGGGATTTGAGTACCAGTTCTTTACCGGAGTTCCGTCCGAGTAGTTAAAAGGAGCATCGTTGTATACGGTAGCCAGTGTTTTGCCCGCACTGTCAAGGGCGGGAGCAAAGGATGCCAGTACCTTGAAGGTGGAGCCGGGGGAACGGTTTGCAGAGGTGGCGCGGTTTAAGGTTCTTCGTCCCTCTTTGGTGCCTCGTCCGCCTACCATGGCGACCACATATCCCGTGGACTGGTCTTCGATTACCAGAGCTGCCTGGGGCTGGGGCGTCATGGAAATGGTTTCTTCATAGTTCTCATCATTTATATCCATGCCGAGTTCCGTCATCATGGCCTGGCGGTAGGTGTCAACCGCTTCATAAGCTTCGTCCTGGGAGGCAAAAATCAGATTGAATTTTTTGTCTACATTTTCCTTGAACCAGGTCATCATGTTTTCTTTACTGTAGTTATTTTTATCGCCGTTTGGCTGTGTGATGGTAAGGGCATAATTCAGATACCATTTCACATTGGCAGGATAATTGTCGGGATTTGCAAACTCATCGTCAGCGATTGCCTGGATTTTGGGGTCCATGGTCGTTTCGATACGGAGACCGCCGGAGGTCAGCATGTATTCAGCAGTATGTTCATCATATCCCGCTGCTACCAAATCATCCCGGACCTGCTCGTATACGGCATCGGAAAAATAAGTTGCGGAGGAGTTGGTGGATTCCCTATAGTCAATATCATGGAGGCTTATCCGTTCATATACTGCGTCTGTATCTGCAATGGCCTCGTCATATTCCGCCTGGGTGATAAATTCCAGTTCCAGCATTTTATTCAGACATCGCTCACGGCGTTTTATGTTCTCGTCGGGATGCCGTATAGGGTTATATTTGGAAGGATTCTGGGTAATGCAGGCAATAACAGCAGACTCAGACAAAGTCAAATCACTGCAGGATTTGCCGAAATAGCGCAGGGATGCAGATTCCACACCCAGCGTGTTCTGTCCTAAGTTAATGGCGTTCATATAGCGCAGCAGTACCTCGTCTTTGGTGAAATATTTGCTGACCTCAAGAGCCATGTACTGTTCCTGGATTTTACGTTTAATTTTTTTGATTTTGTTGTCACCTTCAGAGGTCCAGCTGGTGAAAACCGTATTTTTTAATAACTGCTGGGTGATGGTACTGGCGCCCTGGGCCTCCTCACCTCCTGTTTTTATGAACTGATATCCGGCACGGAGCATTCCTTTTAAATCAACGCCGTTGTGCTGGTAGAAACGCTCATCCTCAATAGCAACAAATGCCTGTCCTAAATGTTTGGGAACTTTATCCATGGTAACCATGATACGGTTGGAGTTGGTGCTTACATATTGGTCTATCTCATTGCCCTCACAGTCGTATACAATGGTGGCCTGACCGGATGCCATAATGTCACTGAGACTTTTGGTGGGAGTGGAAGCCAGTATACCCCGGAAAGCGCCGATTCCGGCGCTTGCGCCGCAGATACCAAAGCCTACAATGGCAATCAGTACTATTTTGACACAGGTAAGTGCCACTTTTCTGCCCCATTTTTTAGATTTAGAATTAAGTGCCTTCTGCTTTGCGCGGACACCCTTTTTTCCATAATTCATAATATTTTCCTTCTTTCTTTGCATTCTGTGTATCACAGATGCCAGCTTAAGATGTATTGATTATACCAAAACTTGTTATGTAAATAAAGGTTTTCTTGTCTTTTTAAGAATTGTTTCACATTTTTAAAAAATTATGCTACCATGTAAAAAGAAATGGCGGAAAGGAAAAGGTGGCGGCGATGGCAGGAAGCCCGGCTTTTGAGAATCAGATAATGGAATACAGAGTGCTGTTATCAGGGGGCGAAGGAGAAGTGGTAGAGAAAAAGTCCCGTTTTATAGCCACCCTGCACAGATGTGACACAGAGGAAGAGGCAGGCCGTTTTATTGCTGAAATGAAAAAGAAATACTGGGATGCCCGCCATAACTGTTCCGCTTTTGTGATTGGAAGCAGGGGGGAGATTACCAGATGCAGCGATGACGGAGAACCTGCCGGAACAGCGGGAAGACCCATGCTGGAAGTGCTTCTGGGCGAAGAGTTGACAAATGTTGCGGTGGTCGTAACCAGGTATTTTGGGGGAATCCTTCTTGGAACAGGAGGGCTGGTGCGTGCGTACACCCAGGCGGTAAAGGAAGGACTTGCCCACTGTAAGACAGGGCGTATGCGTTATGGATGCGAACTGGAGATTCGGACAGACTATAATGACATCGGCAAGATACTGTATTCTCTTGGACAGCGCGGTGTGGAACCTGGTGAGAGCAGTTACACAGAGGATGTGATGCTGCGTATTCTGATTCCCATGGACATGGAGAAGGAACTGACAAAGGAGCTGGTGGAAATCACTAGTGGCAAGGTGGGAATTACCAAACAAAACGAATGTTATTTTATTGACAAAGAATGATGGGAAAGCTAGAATAGATGGGGAGAAATGTTATGGAGCAGATGAAAGAATTTGACGAATTAGTAGAATTTCTGGGCACCAAGCAGTATACCAAGCTCCGCCAGTATCTTGCTGAACTGAATGATGCAGATATTGCAGGTCTGATGGAGCGTCTGGAGGAAGAGGATATGTTGAAGGTATTCCGTATTCTTCCCAAAGACCTGGCTGCGGATGTGTTTTCTTATCTGGATGTAGACAATCAGCAGTTGATTATCACATCTTTGTCTGACAAAGAGGCTTCCAATATTATTGATAATCTGATGGCGGATGATGCGGTTGACCTTTTGGAGGAAATGCCTGCCAATATTGTGAAGAAACTGCTTGCCAGTGCCAGCAGTGAGACGAGAAGGGATATTAACCATCTGCTGCGCTATCCTGAGGACTCCGCAGGAAGTATTATGACGGTGGAGTATGTGGATTTAAAGGAAAATCTTACGGTGGACCAGGCAATTGAGCGGATTCGCAAGGTTGGCGTGGACTCGGAGACTATCAATATCTGTTATGTACTGGATGCACAGAGAAAGCTGCTGGGAACTGTAGCGCTGCGCTATCTTCTTTTGAGTGAAGGAGATGAAATTATTGGTGAAATCATGCATGAGAATGTTATTGCAATCCATACCCTGATGGACCAGGAGGAGGTTGCAAAACAGTTCAAGAAGTATGATTTTACGGCAATGCCTGTGGTGGATAATGAGAATCGTCTGGTGGGAATTATCACAGTGGATGATATCGTGGATATTATTGAGGAAGAAACTACAGAGGATATGGAAAAGATGGCGGCTATCGTGCCCAGTGACAAGCCGTATATGAAAACGGGGGTATGGGAAACTTATAAAAAGAGGATTCCCTGGCTGCTGCTGCTGATGGTTTCGGCGACTTTTACCGGAGCGATTATTACGTCTTTCGAGAAGGCTTTAAGTGTATATGCTTCCCTGATTGCGTTTATTCCCATGCTGATGGATACAGGGGGAAATGCCGGAGGACAGGCAAGTGTAACCATCATCCGTGGTCTTTCCCTGGGAGAGGTGGAGTATCGGAATGTGCCGAAGATTGTCTGGAAAGAAGTGCGTGTGGCACTGTTCTGTGGACTGACACTTGCTGCCGCCAATTTTGTGAAGCTGCTGCTTTTTGACAGAGTGGGTGTATATGTGGCGCTGACAGTGTGTATCACTTTGGTCTGTGCGGTTATTATGGCGATGCTGGTAGGATGCCTGCTTCCGGTTGGGGCCAAAAAACTGGGATTTGACCCTGCTGTTATGGCAAGTCCTTTTATCACAACGATTGTGGATGCACTGTCGCTGATTGTATATTTCAGGGTGGCCACGATTTGTCTGGGAATATAGGAAAAGATGGAGAAAAAGATGGGCAGTACTAATTGTATTAATAATGATAACAGCAATGATATTATCATCAAAGAATTAAATCCGACGTTTTTGTTTTCATGGAAAGGAACGAGAAAGCCGCCGGAGGAGAGTTACCACAGTCATGATTATCCGGAGATGGCGTTTGTGCTTTCGGGAGAGGGAAGATATCATATAGAAGGGGAAAAATACAATATCCAGGCGGGGGATTTGCTGATATTCAATCCGGGAGTAAAGCATCAGGCACTGGTGGTTCCGGATACTCCAAATCCTGCGACGGAGTTCTTTATTGGTCTGACGGATATCCAGTTTGACGGTTTCCCCTTTAATTTTCTTCCGGTGCCAAATGGGGAGCATATTATACATACCACAGGAGAGCTTCGCCAGAAGCTGCTGCGAATATGTGCTTCCATTGAGAGTGAGAATGAAGTCTGCAGGGCGGGCAGATATTTTATGCTGAAATCCTATGTGATGCAGATGATTCTTCTGGTTATCAGAGAACAGTGTGAACCGATACCGGTTGCGGGGGGATATGCTTTTGAATCAGTGAACAAGAAATATGTGGTGGAGCATATTCTGGACTATTTTGAGGAACATTACAGCGAAAAGATATCTTTGGACCAGATTGCGGAAAATATGTATTTAAGTCCTTTTTATATTTCCAAAATATTTAAGAGCGAGACGGGGGATACTCCTATCAGGCACCTGATAGATATTCGTCTTGAGAGGGCAAAGGAGCTGCTGGAGACGGGAGACGCCAGTATTCAGGCAATTGCCGCCAGAGTGGGATATGATGATGCCTATCATTTCAGCAAGCTGTTCAAAAAGCGGTATGGAATCACACCCTCTCAGGCACGAAAATGTAAAAAAGATTTTTTATAAAGGAACGGAGGCTTATATGAGGTATTTTTTTGAATCTAAAATTGAAAAAAAGGACAGGGGATACAGAATAAGGGTTCCATTTAATGTATGGGAGGTCTGCAAACAGAGGGATGTTATCCAGGGGGAAGTGATTTTGGACAATAAGATGATAAACTGTGAACTTTTACCCCGGGAGAAGGGAAATTACGATATCCATATCGAAGATGAGGATGCGGTGAATGTGGCGCTGGATGTGGAGCATAAGATATTGTTACATGTTCCGGCCACGCTGGTCCGTATGGACCAGAACAGTCCCTATAGTTTTGAGAATCCCGTCCGCAGAATTGACAGTATGAAGGTTATTATCCAGCCGGAAGACGGATTGTGCGGTCAGGCGTGTGTTGCCATGCTGGCGGGCGTGACTATTGCCGAGGTGGTGGCAGTGATGGACTGCCGGGAATGGCAGGCTACCATGGGTCGGGTGATTTCTGCGCTTAACTATTATGGAATCGACCATGCCGGAGTAATCAATTATACGGAGGGACGTGATGCAGTGCTTCCGAAATGCTGTATCATGATGGAGAAGATGGGACGCTTTTGCCACTACCTGGTATGCTATGATGGCAAATATTATGACTCCAATCTTGGGGTACTGGAAGAATATGATATGAGCAAGCTTCTGGGATATTTGGAGATTAAGTGTTAAAACTAAACTGTAACTAAAAAAGTGCCTGGGGGCACTTTTTTATTGCCCATAAAAGTAGAGGGTGTATATCGCTTATCCGGGCTGCATTTTTGTCATAATTGTTGGAATTATGATGTTTGCCAGAAGAAAAAGGTAAT
>CAZRZM010000071.1:0-14902 GCA_964604575.1 uncultured Acetatifactor sp. | reverse complement strand
TAGAGCACTCGGCTGTTAACCGAGTTGTTGTAGGTTCGAGCCCTACTCGGGGAGCGAGATGTCATAAATGACGTTTAGAGAATCCGTGAACATCAATGTTTACGGATTTTTTTGTGTATAAAATAGTTTAGAGAATATTATATGACCCTGGTCTTGGACAGATATGCATCCGGTTTAAGCTTGTATGATAGACAAATTCATGCTATGATTTGTAAATAATATGCTATTTTATAGTAAAGTACACAGCAGTATGGGAAGGATGCCGCTATAAGGCAGGCAACCTTGCTGCGGATATATCATAACGGTGTGGGAGCAGGATAAGAAAATGAGAAAACATACAAGATGGAAAAAATCGGAAATAATTATTTTGAGTCTTCTGGGTGTGATAGTTCTTGTTGCAATTATTATGCTGTGCAGCATATTGCTGGAATATGCCGATGGGAAGGCAACCTATAAATCCCTGCAGAAATATGTGCTTCTGCCGGAGGATGCGGATATCATACTTCCAGAGGATGTGAACGGACAAGGAACAGACTCTGATAATCGGAACCGGGAGCCGGAACAGAATAAGGAGTCTGATTCAGACGTGTACGGTCGTGTATACTATGGACAGCCTCCCCAGGTGGATTTTGAGGCTTTAAAAACGATGAACAGTGATGTCACCGGATGGATTTATGGACCGGGAACCCTGATTAATTATCCCATAGTGCAAGGCGATGATAACAGTTACTATCTTACCCATATGTTTGATGGAAGAGAAAATAAATGTGGTACAATTTTTATGGACAGTCTGAATGAGGAGAATTTCTCTAATACAAACAACATTCTTCATGGACATCATATGAAGAATGGAAGTATGTTTGCCAGTCTCACCGGATATTCCAGTCAGGCTTATTATGACGCCCATCCGGTCATGTGGCTTGCCACTCCGGAGAAAACATACCGGGTGGATATTTTCACAGGATTTGTTACGGACGCTGAAAGCGATGTGTGGCAGCTTGAGTTTGCTGATAAGGAGGATTACCGCATCTGGCTTGATAAAATGACAGCTAATGGCGTGTTTCAAAGTGACATAAGACCTGGAACAGATGACAGAATTATTACTCTTGCCACCTGTAGCTATGAATACGATAACTCCCGGTTTGTGGTGATGGGGATTCTGCGGGAGATGGAGTAGATTATGAAGAAACAACAAAAGCTTGTGACAATATTAGTTGTGCTGTTAATTATAGCAAACAGTTTCTCCCTATTAACAGTGCGGGCAGACTATCTGCCAGAGGAGACAATAATGGTACCGGATACTGTCTCAGCACCTGACGCAGGTTCAAAGGATGTATCGGCTGTCGACGACGCGCCCATGTTCAGTGCTGTCATAGAGTACAATTTTCAGGGGTATGTGGTAAAGGGTATCTTTACGGAGTTTCTGCCCGATACTGTTTCTGCCCAGCCAATATATTCACTGGATGGGGAAAACTGGCAGACGAGTGTTGGGGAGTGGGATTTACGCTGGCTGGGCACAGAGGAGGAGAATGCCAAGAAAAAGCTGCAGAATCAGATTTGTCTCTATGCTGGACATGAGCCGTTAAGGAGTTACCTTGCTGGGGAGTTGGATTGTTTTTACCTGCGGCTGCGTCTCACCAGAGAGAATGGAGTTACTTATGAAACCCGGACCGCAGTGATTGAGCGTGGCGCTCCGCAGTCGCTTCCAGAGGGTCTTACCCCGGCTGCCAAGTTTGCGGACTCCATGTTTGTCCTTGAAAAGAATCCTTTCAACAATTATGGCAGATACCAGCTTACTGTAAAGGAAGACGCCACGCCGGAGGACATTCTGGAGGTGTTGCCGGAAACACTTCCTGTTGAAATTCAAATCCAGCGAGGGTTAGAGTATGTCACGAAATGTATAGTGGACTGTCCGGTTACGTGGAAACCCTTAACACTTCCCCGGCTTATTGCGGGTCAGAGTGTGACAATTCAGGATGCCGCTGAAGAGCTTGTGGTTCCTGGTGGTACATTGCTGAATACCCCCATAGGTATTTTTCGGCTGGAGGATTCATTGGGAATTAATCAGTATCCTTATACGGACGAGGTCAGGCTGGTTCTGAATGTTATTGCAAGGGACGAGAACCCCACAGGAGTATTAAAGGATGCAGACGAGGGATTGGAAATGGCATTTGATTTAAAGCCCACCGGCGCTACATCCATCAGGGCGTATACACTTTTGAAGGATGGGACAGAGTGGGTGGAGCTTCCCGAATCTACACTGCTGGAGGCAGTTAATGCCCAGCCATCTGCTGCAAACAGCAGTTATACTCTGGTGCTGGACAATACCTCGGAGCCCTACCAATCATATCTGGCGCTAAAGGAAACAGGGGATGAGCCGATACCTTTTTACGTTGGTTTAAGAATCGAGGGTGGTGTTTATAACGGCTGCCAGCTTGTGCTTGCATGGCCTGATACATATGAAGAGCAACCCAATCTGCCGAATATGTGGGGCGCTGGAGGAAATGAAGGTAATGCTGGTGCCAATGATAAGAATGACAGTACAGAGGAAGGATGTCGTCCGAACCTTCCCGTGGAGCCGGAGGAAGAAGCAGGAGTCGGGAAACCAGAGCAGTCTGTGGAACCAGAGAAAGAATCGGGAGCCGGGAAACCAGAGCAGTCTGTGGAACCAGAGAAAGAATCGGGAGCCGGGAAACCGAAGCAGTCTGTGGAACCGGAGAAAGAATTGGGGGGCGGGAATCCGGTGCAGCCCATGGAGCCGGAGAAGGAAGAGGGAGCCGGAAAACCGGAGCAGCCCATGGAGCTGGAGAAGGAAGCGGGAGCCGGGAATCCTGAGCAGCCCGTGGAACCAGAGAGTAAGCCTATTCATGAGAATCAGCAGGCCAAGACAAGTATTGGTACTGAAGATAAATATTCGACAATAGTTCCCGCGGCAAATGTAAATACGGATGTTCCTGCATTGGAAAAAGCGGATTACCGTATGGAAAGAAACAGTCATGGACCACTTCTTCCAGTGGCAGTGGCAGCTACTGTCTGCATCTGTATCATCGCAATTGCAGGTAAGGTTAAAAAAGACCAGATAACCCATAGGATTACCAGGGGAATTTTAAAGATACTACATAGACTTTGAGAATACAGAAAGGCACTCTGGTGAACCTGCGGTTTAGAGTGTCTGTGGAAAGTCCATGATAAATTTTGTGCCTTTACCCACAGTGGAGGAAACGTTGATTGTACCACCCAGTTCAGTTACAATGTTGTGTACAATGTACAGCCCCAGACCTGTGCCGGTGTTTCTGCTGTTTGTTCCCACGTAAAACCGCTGAAAAATGAGAGAAAGCTCTTCTTGTGGGATACCACATCCGGTATCCTCCACGGTCATGTGGATTTTACCGTTCTCACACTGTGCAGATATTGTAATGCTCCCATTGCAGGGTGTAGCTTTTAGTGCGTTGTAAATAAGGTTTTCAAAGAGTATGTCAAGCTTTTCCGGCTGGGCCATCAGCAGTGCATCCACTTTTGGCGGTTCCACGAAGAGGTAGACTGACGCAACCTCGGCTTCTCCATGATGGACAGCGTAAAGTTCCGCAAGCATCTCCTGAACAGATACGCGAACCGGCTCTCCTTTGATTTTATCCAGCGCATTGATGGTGGAAAGTCCCTGAAGGCGGCGCATCATTTCCTGCTGCTTGGCTTCTGCCAGGTCAAGATAATTCTGAAGTTCTATATCCATGCCCACGCCGTTTTTGCGGATGGCTTCAATAAAGGCCTGGGTTGCAAATACCGGTGCCTTTAAATCATGTGCCATGTCAGAGAAGAATGCTTTACGTTCATCTAAAAGCTGTGTGACTTCCTCTGTGCGTTTTTTCACCAATTCCTCCAAATGATTAGTGAGAGTATTGTTTTCCCATAGGATACGGCGGCTGCGCGATAACATCATGATACCGAACAACACTACCAGTAAAAGACCGCACCATTCAAACTGCCAGAAAAAGCAGATTGGTTCAAAGCGGTTGGAGAAAAAGAGGTTGATGAGCAGTCCCATACCGAACACAGAGCATCCTGCCAGCGTATAACGGTTTTCCCAGTCCGGTACCGTTGCACCGCGTACAGCAAAGAAAGTAGTGCAGCAAAAGGTAAAAATATAGTAAATATCCGTCAGCTTTCCGTGGACAAAAACTGCCCATGGAAGTATAGGAATGGACAGACACAGTATCAGCAGCAGAACAGGCAGTGCCAGCAGAACCGCTTTCAGCCACAGCCATATTCTGTCTGTGGAGGCGCCGGAAGCAAGAACGGTAAGCTGCACTACGCAGAAGCACAGACAGTATAATGTCAGACTCTGTACCAGAAACCAATATTGGGCAACAGGCATAGAGAAAAGAAATACAAAGTACCGAAAGAGATAGAGGGCGTAGCAGCAGCACAACAGCCCAAACCATCGGCTGAGACTCCCTCCCGTCTTCCACAGAAAAAGTGTGGATACTGCCAGTGATAACGGAAGCACAAAAGCCAGGGCATAAGCCAAATTTCGGATGCTGCTTATCCGCATAAGTGTATCGACTGTGCTTAGGGCAGGGGGAAAATACATTCCGCTGTAATATCCCAGCCTGGATGAGGTATCTACCGCCAGAGTATGGTCGCCCGGTGTCAGCAGGAAAGTAATCAGTCCGTTTCCGGCACCCTGGGTAAGCTGTGTCCCGTCCAGGGAGACGGCATACCATGAAGCAAGCTGGGGAAATTCCACAGCTACCATTTTAGGCACACCATGATAGCGCAGGGTCAGGTGATAATGTGCCTGCCCATGAGGTGAAACCGACAGCTCTCCCCGTGAAAGATTGGAAAATTCACCAATATAAGTAGGTTTGTCCGTTACACGTCCGTCGGTGAGTAGCCAGCCGTCGATAAGAAAGATGGGTTTTGCCCGCTCCAAATCTTGTTCCTTCAGGGTTATGATACCGGCTTTGCCGTAAGGAGGAGGCGTCTGGTATTTATTGTCTGCATAAAAAAGCAAGGTTAAAAATGCCACCAGCAGGGTCGTAATAACCAGTGGCGGCCACCATACCTTTTGCTGTTTCATGTGCATCGCCTCCTTGTCATGTAAAATCAATTATCTGTGGGAACAAAGCGGTAGCCCTGTCCCCAGACCGTTTCAATAAATTGATGTTTTTTCCATGTCTTTTCCAGTTTCCGTCGAAGTCTGGACATATGTAACTGCACCGTCTGACCGCCATCCCACGGCTGACCACTCCAGACCATATCAAAAACTTCCTCCGGCGAAAAAATATGCCCCGGATGTCCTGAGAGGCAATGTAGAAGGTCAAATTCAATGGGGGTAAGATTCAGTTTCTGTTCGTTAATGAGCACTTGGTGTTTTGCCAAATCCAAAAGAAGCGGACCATAGCATAGCCGGGTGCGGCCGGACATGGCAAGCATAATCCGGGTCTCCACCTTCGCCCAGAAAAGTTCTGCGGGTGTATTTTTGGTGATATAGTCTATGCCTCCTGCGGCGAAGCCTTCAAGCTGCTTGTCCGTTTCGGTAAGACAGCTCAAAAAGATGACAGGAGCGGGCACAAGCCTATGAAGTTTTTCACAAATGGTAAATCCGTCCTCACCGGGAATCATCACATCCAACAGCACACAGTCAAAAAAATCCTGTGATGCCAGTTTAAGAGCATCCTCACCATTGCCGGCCAGACGTACTATACAGCCGTGGTGACGCAGGATATCTGCCCAGAAGGTGCGTTCAGCAGGATTGTCATCCACCAGCAGAATTTTCCATGAACCATCGGAGCGTATCGTTTTTTCGGGAGCTGTTTCTATAGGCACATCGGATGCAGAACTGTCTGTCCCTTCCGGAAACAGAAAGTGTATATAGACATCCCGGACCTGATTGTGTAGTCGGCGTGATACCGGAATGCTGTGTCCGCTTTTCATCACAACACAGTTGGTGCCGATAGAGTGGACATGATTCAGATTAATAATATAAGAACGGTGGGGCTTTAAAAACTCAGGCCTTGCTAAAAGTCTCTCCTCAAAGTCTGCCAGGGCAGCAGGCACTTCATGAATGGTACTGTCTGATAAATGGAAAGATACCGTCTTATTTATGACTTCCACATATTCAAGGTTTATGAAGGATACACCAACAACGCCTCCCCGGCTTTTCAGTATCAGGCATTCTTCCTGCTGCACCGACAGTTCGCTCTTTATTCTGTCCAGAAGAGGGAAAAGGGAGTTTGAGTCTGCGGGCTTGAGCAGGTAATGGCATGCCCCCACACTGTAGCTTTCCACGGCAAAATCGGATGAGGAGGATATAAATACCAGCCGGACATTCTGGTCCAGTATCCTTAACTCCCGGGCAGCCTGTATCCCGCTTACCCCCGGCATGAGCACGTCCAGAAAAACAAGGTCGTACTCTCCACTCTTCGCATTACACAGAAAATCAGTACTGTTATGAAAGGAATGGCAGTCAAAGCTTATTTCGTGGCTTACCTGGTATTCCATAATCAGCTCCAGAAGATGGGCCAGTTCCTGCTCATCATCATCGCAAATAGCTATCCGCATGGTTGGACCTCCTCATATTTGTTGTATGCTAATCATATCATACCACACTCTATGGCCGCAATGGAATTTCACCTGGCTGCATTTCACACCCCGAAAACGACATTTCACGCAGACGATATTCATTCCATGGAATTAAGTCGTATACTGTAGCAAATATGTACTAGGAGGTATCACCATGAATTTTAGAAACACAAGTGGTATTGGGAAAATACCGGCAGTGCTGTGTATGCTTTGTGTTCTGGTTCTGTCGTTTGCCGTAAGCACTACGGTAAATGCAGAAAGTAATGCAGAGCTTACAACAGCTTCTGTTACAGCAAAAAAAGGAGACACAGCAGCGGTCACTGTTGCGCTGGAGGGGAATCCGGGAATCTGGGGACTGAAGCTTAAGGTTGGATATGACCATTCCGCGCTGACCCTCACATCAGTGACAAACGGTAATGTTTTTAAGGAAAGCGATGTTACTCTGCCGAGCCGCCTTGACAGAGAGCAGTTTGTTTTCGCCGCAGCTTCAAACGAACTGACAGACATTACCGCCGACGGAACTGTGGTAACATTGAATTTTCAGGTTGGGGATAATGCCGGGGAGCAGTCTTATCCTATTACATTGGAAGTGACCCAGGCAATCAATGTTGCCGGGGAGGACGTGAGTATAGGCGCTGGGAATGGAAGTGTCACTGTTAATGTGGAACAGTCCGAACCATCGAAGGATTCAGCTTCACCCAAGTCCGAGAAGCCGGCGGCAGCACTGGCGACAGCAGCTACCAGAACCGGCGATGACAGCAATCTGGTTATATGGATTGCCATAATCGTGGTTGCGATGGTCGGCGGAGGAGTCTGCTGTGTTCTGCATATCCGAAAAGGACGTAAAGAACCTTAATTTGGAAAAGGAGAGAAGAAAATGTGGAAGAGAATAATCTGTTGCATTCTTGTTGCAGCAATGATTTTAACAGAATTGCCAATGACTGCAGCGGCTGAATCCGACATCCATGTATATGGCGATGCAAATGGAGATGGCAGGCTGGACCCCAAGGACCTTAAGGCAATTATGAGATACATAGTCGAGGACGAGCTGTCAGATTTTCAATTTGCAAATGCAGATATGGATGAGAATGGCTCTGTCGACCTAAAGGATTTGCTGGCGGTGAGAAAGCGCATGGAGATGTTCAGCGTCAGCTTTTATGATGGGAAACGTTTGATTGATACCTTGCTGACTGAGAAGAATAGCCCGCTTGGCAGCGTTCCGGATGTGGGCAAATCCTCCAAGGAAAATGCGGTTCTTCTGGGTTATTATACTGACCCGGATTTCATCACACCGTTTTATGCGGATAATCCGGTAACGGAGGACATGAAAGTCTATGCAAAATATAAGGAGATGGATACTGCACAGGAGCAGTTAAATTTCACTTCCTTTGCCCAGATGGACCAGACACCCGATGTTTCCTTTAGAATCAGGTGCATGTCCGGAAATATTTCACCTGACAGTGCCGTAACGCTTATTGTAAAAGACGGTTCTGACCCGGTTGCCCTGGAGATTACAGGTCCGGATGCTGACGGCTTTTACACGGTAAAAGCTTCGGAAGGCTTCCGCAGGGGCAGCTCTTATGAGCTGGAGCTTGCAGAAGGATGGGTATTTGAGGGGAAGGATGAGACCATTCGCACGGCAGCTTTCTCTATCGCAATGGAGGAAGTGGCGAATCTGCGGATGAGTGATGCAATCATCTATATACAGGATACTGACACCATTGATTACGAAGTTGGCGACGCTGTGTGTGCTGAATTGACAAATGACGATATCACCAGCAGTGGAGGTCAGATTACATATGACGCCTTGGATGCGTCCGAGTTTGCCGACGTCAAATATGATGATATCTTATGTATTTATGTGGGTGAGCATCCTCTTGAGAGAGATTCCAAAAAGGGTGAACAGCTTTTGAATCCTGCCGTTTATGTTAAGGTTACGGGCATCGGGGATAAAAAAGTATCCTTTGCACCGATTGATTCGGAGGATCAGGTGAGGATGTATGACCTGCCGGACAACTTCCCTGTTGCCGTGAGTGTCAGTGACGGGGATGCCGCAGATAACGGTGACGTAAGCGGCGGCGATGCCGGAAATAAAGACAGTGTGAGCGGCAGTGATGCCGAAGATAAAGACAGTGTGAGTGGTGGCGACGCCAAAGATAAGGATAGTGTCAGTGGCGGTGATGCCCGCACAGGTTCAGAATGGAAGCCGGATTTTAGTGCGGACGGGGGAAAAGTAAAGCTTGAGGATTTGACCGCACTCATAGATTTGGAGATGTATCATCTCATGATGGGCGACCAGAATATCGGGCGTGAGGCGATTCAGAAAAAAATCAGCATTGGAGATTTTATTACCCTTTATTCCTCAGCAGATGAAATTGAGTCGGAGGAGAGCCTGTATTATGCGCAGATTACTGCTTATAATGAAAAAACACACGAAATCACCTATGTGAGAACGACGAAGCAGGCCATCCTTGAGAGCATGGACATCTATCAAAAGGCAGTCCTTGAGGGCGATGACCTTGTGACACAGGAACAGAAGGCGGAGATGGAAGCTATGCTGCTCTCCCAGCTTGAGGAGAGTGGATTTGCAGAAGAAGCCGCATATCTTCTCAGCGATATGATTACCAGAACGGACGGCTTTAGAGAAAATATGTCCGTCAAAGAGTTTTTGTTGACGGATGAGAATGGCAATCCGCTGACTGAGGATGAAATCGAGCTGTTGAACTTAGGGGGCAGCTTCGAGCTTACTGATGACGTTAAGCTGAAAGTGGAATTGATTACTAAGGGCGACCAGCTTCATTTCGGTGGCGGCGTGCAGCTTGCCGTGTCGGTAAATGCCGATTTTGAGGTAGAGGTGGAAGACGGCAAAATTGCCATTAATCTGACTGCAACCTTTGTGCAGGAGGTGGCGCTTGACCCCCGTGTGCGGGGCGGCATTGTCACAAAGGAGATACTCTTCATTCCCGTTCCAATCGGTGTTGAGGTCAATGCGTCTATCGATATCAGGAGCTATACCGCGTTCTCTTTTGCGGCAGAAATCTATACGGTTGCAGAAGAGGACAAGAATCTCTGGGAGCAATTCCAGGAGATTTGTAAGAACCCGAAGAAGCTGGCAGAGCTGGACGGTCTTCCCGACGGTCTGAAAAAAGGTCTGGAGACAGCCGGGGATGTGATGGATAAGATTGATGAAGTTCAGGGCAAGATTGACCAGGCTTTCGAGACTGCGGAAAAGATTGCGGGTTACAAAGAGGATTTGGAGGCTCTCTGGAAAGTGGCGGAAGAAAACGGACTGACTACCAGGGAAGAATGGAAGCAGATGGGAGAGAGCTTCCAGAAAACCAGTATTGCCTCTGACCTTCTTGACATGATGAATCTGAGCGCTGAGACGGATATCACTCCGGAATATCTGGATTCCATGCAGGCGTTGATGGATAAATATACGGAGACAGTGGAGAAGGAAACGGACTGGGTACAGCTTGTCAATAAGGAAATCATGGCCAGAGATATTTATCTGACCCCAACCCCTATTGTGGTTGGTGTGGAAGTAGATTTTGTCGTCCGGGCGGACATGAGCATTGCTATCGGCTCCAACCTGGAGTATGAGGTGGGCAAGCGCTATAACTTCTGGTTTAAAATCGGACTGTTTAAGCCCACTGCCGGCAGCTCCAGCATGGACCTGCTGGATGAGCATTTCGCATTCCAGTTCTATGTGATGGGTAAACTGGGCTTAAAAGCGGGCATCAGGGCAAAGCTGTATGTGGGTCTCGGCAGCGGCAAATTTGCTTCTGTGGGAATCACCGCAGAGCTTGGACCATACATAAAGCTGTACGGCTTCTTTGTCTATGAATACACGAAGTACCGGCCTGCAAATACGCAGATTACGGCTTCAAAGGAACGGATGGCAGGCGCCTTGTATCTGGACTTCGGCTTGTACTTTATGCTGGGCTTTGAGGCAAATGCGCTGGGAGACTTGTTTGAATACAGTTATGATTTTCTGGATGAGGAGGTATCGCTGCTGACGGCGGGAGAGCGCCGCTATTATTACAAGAATGCCTATGAACCGGAGCCGGATGATATGGTGATTGTCCGTGACGAAGATGGCAACAGTACGAATGGAATTACCATGGTGGTTCCGGACAGTACTATCGCCCTTGCCTATGTGGATTTGGATACGGGCTGGCAGGGCAGCGAGACTTTGGATTACAGCCGGTATCACTTTACCGTATCAAACCCGAATTTTAACATTAATCCCGACACCGGAGTGATTAGTGTGGATGTGCCGGAGAACACCCGGTATATGGAATGCGACCTGACAGTCACCTATCTGTATGGTAAGATGGCATTTTCGCAGTATGATATGACGGTCACAATACCGCTTGTATGGACCAATCTTTCCACGGATGAGCTGAAAGAGTTTTATACAGCCTCTGTCCGGGTAGGAAACGACAGGGACGGCTATCAGACGGTATGGAGCAAGCGTGTCCTCAAGAATCAGGAATACGATTTGCCTACAGATGAAGAGATTAAAGAAATGATTGGCTGGAGCGATGCGAAGTTTGCCGGAGGCGACGGTTACGGCAGTCAGAAGACCACAGGACTTACACTGATTCAGGATACTGTGTATGATTACAATGTGGATTATAAGATTTATTCCGTCACCGTTACAGACATTCAGAATGCGGATGGCACGACGAGGGAAGAGACATATACTGCAAAATATGGGGAGAGCTTTGACTTCTCCGGTCTTGCAGAGAGCGGAACGGAAATACCGGGCAGAACATACGCAAAGTTTGCCGGTGTGAAAACAGGCGCGGTCATTATGGCAGGTGGAACACAGCCACAGGTGATTGACCTGACAGAGAAGATTACCGGCAGGGCAGCAAAGGCTATTGATGGCGGCGATATTCATGCCTGGGCGGAGTATGTTGATGACGGTGTAATGACGAGATTTGAATTTACGGGAATTACCCATGACGGCGTGGAGCAGAAAATCCGCAAGGGAACCGTACCGAATCTGGATATACTGGCAGAAGCAGAGCAAAAGGGCAGTGAGGCAGGAAAAAATCTATTGGATATTACACCCGACTGCAGCCTTAAGGTGGATGCGCCTATAGTATATCAGGCTATTTTCGGAGAACTTACCGGACCCAAAGCGAAAGTTTCTTTCCATGAAAACGGTGGAAGTGATGTGCCGGATATTACAAAAGCTGTGGGCGGATATCTGGGTATACTGCCCATACCGGAGAGAAAGGGGTATTCCTTCGGCGGCTGGTATACAGACGACGGCACCTTCCAGAACCAGTACACAGAGAAGAAGATGACGGAAAGTGGCGCTGAGCTTTATGCAAAGTGGACAGCAAACGAGTACACAGTGACTTTCCATGTAAACGGAGGTAACGAGCTGGATGCGGCAGAGCAGACCCGCACAGTAACCTATGACAGCAGGTATGGCAGTCTGCCTGCACCTACCAGAACCGGATATGCCTTTACAGGCTGGTTTACGGCAGCGGAGGTCGGAACACAGATAACAGCGGACACGACTGTTGCCATTACGGCAGGTCAGACCTTATATGCCCACTGGAGACAGTTAAAACAAATCAGTACGAGCGTGTTTGACTTTGGTCCGGCTGAGGGCGGAACATACGCAAAGGGTATAACCCATGACGTAATTTACAGCTTTGATGCAGGCGGAGAGAATTTCACGCAGGACAGCTTTACCATCAAATATATGCGTCAGGGCAACAGCGAGTATGAGGCAGGGCTTCCGGTTAACGCAGGTACTTATAATGCGACGGTTTCCCGTCCTGCTGATGACTTCTATGATAAGTTTGAGTATACCTATACGGCAGTCATTACCATTGACAAGGCCGTGAGAACCATCGGTGCTGTGCAGGTGGAAGCGGTTGACAAGGGATATACTTTCGTGAGCCTTGAGCCGATTGGCGATGGTGGAATTGATGATTTGGGCAGTGAGGCAACCTTTACTTATCAGGCTAAGAGCGGTTCCACTGTGGTGAGCAGAAGCGCTGACCGTGACAGCTATATCTATGACCTGGAGCCTGAAACAACATACAACATTACAGTAAAGGTTACGGATGACCAGAACTATCTCGATGCAGAGTCCACAATAGGTGTGCCGGTTTCCACTCTGGAGGCACCTACAGATTACTGGGCTTCGGAGGAAGGGATGGATACCTCCTGGTACTATGGGCATGAGGCAGATAAGAGTTATACTTTGAGGAGTGCAGAGGAGCTGGCAGGATTTATGTACCTGGTAACGAAGCCTATTGATTCTTTCTCCGGTAAGACCGTTAAGCTGGCGGCAGATATTGACTTGAGAGGACGTATCTGGCATCCCATAGGAGATTACGAGTCACGTTGTTTCAAAGGAACATTTGACGGCCAGAACCATAAAATTACAGGTATATATGTTCCCGGCGTTTATGCCAGAGGAGGTCTGTTCGGATACCTTGGAGAGGGTGCAGTAGTGCAAAATGTTCTGGTGGACCACTCCTATATCGTAAGTAGTCATTATGTGGGAGGAATTGCAGGATATGCACAGGATACGGCACTCATTAACAACTGTGTAAACTATGCACGGGTAATTGCAACCGGTAATAATTCTGACACGGATGCCAGTGCGGGAGGTATTCTCGGATACAGTGCTTCAGCGGCAACACGTGTGGTAAACTGTGTAAATTATGGTTACGTTGAGGGAAGAGGAAACCATACCGGTGGTATTGTAGGACATTTGCATACCGGTAACCTCGCGAACAGTGCAAACTACGGCAAAGTGAAGGGAGTCAGCGCTGTGGGCGGTATTATCGGTCAGATTTATAAAAAGACGGGAAAAGCGTACAATAATTTTACCGTGGGACAGGTAAGAGCAACAGGAAAGTATGTCGGAGCTGCTGTGGGCAGAATTGACGGTAATGACGGCGATGCGGACCAGTGCTATTACTTGGCGGGTTCCGCAAAATGTAATGGCAGCAACCGAAATGCTGTAGGTACCGAAAATGGTTCCCTTGATGATGGCAGCAAAGGCTTCAACAATGCCAGCTTTACCTCACCGACCTCCCGTCTCAGCAGAACTTGTGAAAGTGGCGCGGGCAACGACAATCTGATGGGAGCCTTGAACAGATGGGTGGCACGTGTCAATAAGGAGGATAAGAGTAAGCCTTGTAACTATGCGGAATGGATTGCAGGAGGACAGTCCGGATATCCGATTCCTAAGGGTTCTCCGATTCCGGATGCTTTGGACACAAGAGGAAATTATTAAATCTGTAGGAATAACCCTTCTGTAAAATAGCAATAAAATAAGGAAAGACAGTACAGCCGGGAGCCCTGGGGTTCCCGGCCGTATTGTCTGTAAATGTGTGTCTGCGGTCAAAGTCCGCAGAACCTGGAGAGGTGGGATATGTATGGGCAGGAGAGTGGTTTTTTTACTGGCACTACTGACTATTCTTTGTGGCTGCAGCCGGACGCCTGCTGCGGATGGCGCTGTACGGCAGGATGACGCCTTATGGCAGAATAACACGGCACAGGTGGAGGACACCGTACAGTCTGATGACAGGGTTGTGATTGCCCTGCTGGATACGGGAGTGTCCACAAAGGCCATTGACGGCGAACATCTGATTTCGGGTTACAATTATGTGGAGGACAGTACAGACACGGAGGACCTTGTCAATCACGGAACAGCAGTTGCAAGTGTGATTCTGGGCTGTGAAAGCGCCGGGGTGGAGGGCATGGCACAGGATGCTTTTCTGGTTCCGCTTGTCGTTGTTACGAAGCAGGATGGAGAAATGACAGGGATATCTACGGAACTTCTGGCTCAGGCAATCCGGGACAGTGTGGATATCTATGGAGCCGATATTATTAATGTCAGCCTCGGTGTACATAAGGACGACGCGGCACTTTTGGAAGCGGTGGAATATGCACAGGAAAAGGGGGCATTGGTGGTGGCGGCTGTGGGAAACGACGGAGTGGATGGGGAAGCTTATTATCCTGCCGCATATGATACGGTTCTGGCAGTAGGCTCCTGCGATGCAGATGGCAACAAATCTGAATTTACCCAGGATGGCGCGGATATTCTGGCACCGGGGGAGGATATCATGCTGGCATCCCGCAACGGCAGAACCTATGGCGCAAAAGGGACATCTTATGCAACGGGCTTTGTTTCGGCGGATGCGGCGAGGCTTCTGATGGAGGAAGCCACACTGACGCCGGAGGAGCTTGGAGACAAGCTTATGCGGATGGATAAAAAAGGGTAACAGACAATATGTAATGACCCCGCATTTGTAATCTCGTGGATTTACCTGTA
>CAZRZM010000070.1:0-15131 GCA_964604575.1 uncultured Acetatifactor sp. | reverse complement strand
ACAGCTTATTCAAGTGCGCCAATTTATGGTCTTCCTCTACTTTCTTTCACACTATATTACCTGCGGTCTGGCATTGATTTCCCAGGAGAAAATGATTGTGAAATGTCTGGGACTGGCAAGCTTTGTGGGTGTGATTTCCACAGTATCCGCTGTATTTAACGCAGGCGGACGTCTTGGATTCTCTGCATGGGCGGACACCATGAAAGACAGAAATACCATTTACAAGCTGATTTTTATTTTGTCCATTGGTTTTACGGCGCTTGTTCTTTTCACAAGTGGTATCAAGAATGGCGAGGGCAACTTAGTTTTGACGATTCTTGTGCTTGCACTGATTTTTGTGGTAAATGCAGGATACGGCGGCGGTTTCTCCAATGTCCCCACTCTGTTGTCCGACCATTATGGAATGGGAAGCATCAGTGCGATTCATGGAATTACTTTGTCTGCATGGGGATTTGCGGGACTTACCGGCAACCAGCTTGCATCCTGGATTGTGAATACCTTTGGTAAGCCGGAGGATATAGAGCATGTACTGGCTGACGGAACGGTAGAACTTATCTCTGTAAATCCCACCGGTTACCAGTATGTACTGTATGCAACGGTTGTACTGTATATCCTTGCACTTGTTATCTGTCTGTTGATGGTAAGGCCTACGGACAAGGCACTGGAGGCAAGGGCGGCAAAAAAAGCAGCCAAAAGTGGAAAATAATACAGTAAACTAAAATATAGTAAACCCAATAATAAGCAACTGACTGCTATAGCTGGTGTATGGAAAGAGGGTGTCCCCAAGTCGTTTCATTGACTTTGGGGACACCCTCTTTCATTGAAAGGAAGGTAACAGTTCAGCCTGCCCTCGTTCAATATATTTTGTGGTGTCGGTGCTGTGTCAGGACTTTTGTCAGCAGACAGAAGTTCCGGATGGGAGTTTTCTAACCGGGCAGAGAGTGATTGCGGCATGTTACGGCCGGTGACAAGAGGCATCCATGCCTCGTGTCACCTAAATTGCGCATCCGTGCGCAATTTTCCTTGACTCATGACTGCCCGGCAAGAAAAATCACCATCCTCCACCATGCCTGCTGACAGAAGCCCTGACACAGCACCTCGATTTCCGCGAAATATATTGAAAAAGAGCAGGCTGAACTGTTACAAAAGAAGATATTTAATTGGGCAGATTGCCAGCCGTATAGTTACGCTCCTGTTCTAAGACATCCGGTACCGGAATCCGGCTGTTTAACAGCTTTTTCTCCAGCATATCCAGACGATGGAGTCTCTGGGCGGTGAGAATTTTGTGTCTGCTGACAATCTCTGTATAGAGAGGATTCTGCTGTATGGTCTCCAGCAGGGCGGCAGGGAAAGGACAGTAAGTGAACAGTATTTTGCGCGCCACTTTATTGAGTCTTGGGGAACCGTTTCCCTCAAACATAATCCATACCACATAATCCCTGACGAACATTTCCTTGAAGCTGTTTTTAGCTCTCTGGAGACTGGTTATAAGGCGTTCTTTGGCTTCTGCGGTCAGGTCATGGTTTTTACGGAAAAACTGAATATAATCAAAATATTCGCTTGTCAGGGAGCGTTCACTGATATCGTTCCAGCGGCTGCCTTGTACGCGCTTACACATTTCCCAGCGGAATTCGCCGGTCAGACGTATCAGGGTGGTACTTAAATCCTCCATGTGGAAAATGGAGACCATCATACGGCCCGGCGTACTGCGTCGTTTTCCTTCGATTTCCTGCCACATTACTCCCCGGATTCCCACATTGGGCATGAGGATAACGTCAGGAAGATATTCAGCATGAATGGGTTCTTTGCCCATGGTTTCAAAATGTTCTGTGTTTGACACTTCACGGTAGAAGGCAGTGTAATCAATCTGGCGAATCTGTGCCAGCGCTTTTCCAACAGCAGAGGCAGTTACATAAGAGTCCGATAATTCTTTCAGTACATTATCCTCTGTAAATAAAGGACAGAAAGTGGCGATACGTCCGTAGGTCACTTTATTGGCGGAGGGGAACAGGTTCTGAAGCTCAAAACGTACTTTTGCCATGGTGTCCTGTTCCAGTTCCTTTGCTTCCTGCTCGGTGATGTTGCCGCTGAATTTCTGTTTGTGGACGTAATCGGAATAATCTTCGTCAAATTCGTTCCGGCTTGGCTCTTTGTTTCCCTGATAAATGGCAAGAAGCCAGTCGTAGAAGGTATAATATCCACTTTCACTGTGTTTGGGCATATTCTGGACAAGCTGGTACAGCCGTATGGCATTTTTCATACCGGCAAGCTCCTCGTCCACATAGCCAAAATATAGGAACATATATACTGGAGCAGGAATCTCAGTGGATTCCAAAGTGCGTTCAAACAGTGTGGAATATAACTGGTAGAAATTTTCTGTCAGTTTTGCGCGAAGCTGGCAGACCTCGTTATCCGTGGAAGCTTTATCCGGAAGATTCTTGTAGGCAAGTACATTCTGGCGGAAGGAGGAGGCAACCTCCAAATCATGTCCTGCAAACTCCAGAATGGTATTCAGAGAACCGGTAAGCTCATTTAATGAGGCAGAGTTATCATCCTCCTGCGTGGAGGCGGCTGTGGCAGCAGGTGTCTGCAGCATGGCAATGTTGCTCTGGAAGGAACGTACGCGTCCGGCGAGATAATCAGCGTCCACATAACCGCTTTTCTGGAATAAGGAAATCATACGGTTGATATCTTTATATAATTCTTCGGACTCTTCGCTGCCCGGACCAAGCTTGTAATAGAGGGAGGTGTAGAAATCAAATAAATCGTTGCCGGATTCATGGAAATAAAGGTCGGCAATCTGTTTCTGGTAACGGTACTGTTCATCCAGACCTGAATAGGTGCGGCGGATATCCAGACTGCATTTTCGCAGAAAGCCGGAAGAGAGAGCGGCATCGCTTACCATGGTTTTGTAAATGTCCGAAGAATAAACCCGCGTCAGTCCCAGATAGTATCCGGTCAGCCAGAAATCAGGCGCTTCTTCCCCCAGATACGCTGTTGTTTCTTCCATCAGCGACAGGGTGCGGGGCTGTATGCGGTAGTGGTTACAGATAGTACAGTATTTGCTGTAATCCTCCGTAACACTCTGGTGGAGACTGCTGCAGTCCAGAGCAGCCACGGAGCACCGGTCCAGAAGGGTGTTGATTTGGTAAAAGGTGGACAGCAGAAATAGTCTTGCAACATCAGGATGCTTTTCCAGCAAATCATCCAGGACTGCTGGAGTGGCAAGGGAATAGGTGACAATAGTAGCGTTTTCTTCCACTGTATATTCCAGAAAATGTACTTCGGAGCAGATTTCGCAGATTCCAATTACGCCGCCCTTACCTAAAAAGAAGGAGCCTCCCGGATAGGAAACTTTGATTTTACCGCTTGTAATTAAGTGTAGTGCAGTCATGGGCTGACCGTATTTATATATGGTCTGACCCTTTTCTAATGTAATTCCAGCCATAAGTATACCTCGAAATAATTTAGTTTAATATTTTGATACTATAATAGTATACAACAAAACCCATGTAATTTTCTACTGTACTTTTGATAAATATGTGATAAAATAAAATACATAAGTGTCATTTTTTGGTGGGAGGTATGATTATGGAGCAGAATATGGGGCACAGACAACAGTTAGTTCAGCAGTACAAGCAGGATGCGATGCCACTTTTGCGTTATCTGCCATGGCTGGAACAACATGCGGGACAAAAAGCCAGCAGTGTGTACGACAGTAGTGAAAATAATCCGTCGGATGGTCGCAGTCTGGCATTTCCGGTATATGATGCCACGTTGATGCAGTTTGTCAAAGAAGCAGGTAAGAGCCCTTTTATGGACCGTAATTACCGGTATGTATATACGCGAGGCCGGATACAGAGTCCGGAGGATGAGCGCAGGATTATTGAGAAGGCGGGCATTGAGGAGTGGAATCTTCTGTGTGGAATATTGTCCAGATATGTGCTTGGAGGAAGGACGAAGGGCATGTTATGGAGCCAGGCTGTCAGTGAAAGAATTTTTTATCTGATTTTAAAGCAGATGAAAAGTATTATAGAATTTTGGGACAGACCATTTGACGTGAGAGAATAAGCTATATAAGCAGGTGAAAGGTTTTAAATTGAGATGGGTGAAAAATCAGTACAGAAGAGAAAATACATATTGGAGACAGCCAGAAAGGTGTTCATGGAAAAAGGTTTCAAGAAGGTTACCATGAAGGATATTGTAGAGGCCTGTGAAATCAGCCGTGGCGGATTATATCTTTATTTTGAGAGCACCAGCCAGATTTTTCTGGAAGTGATGAAGCTGGAAAGCCAGGAGGCGGATGATGTATTTTCGGACAGTATTAAAGAGGATGCCACAGCGGCGGATATTTTGATACTGTTTCTCACAGAACAGAAAAAGGAACTGCTTCGCAGAAAAGACACTTTGACGCAGGCAGTTTATGAGTTTTATTTTGAAAATGAACTGCCCAAAAAAGATAATATATTGAAGAAGCAGTTTGATTCGGCAGTGAAAATTATTGAGAAACTCATAGAAGTCGGCGTGGATAACGGCGAATTTTATTGTGAGGACTGCAGGGGAACAGCCAGAAATATTATGTTTGTGCTGGAAGGGTTAAAGATATCCGCACAGACTATAGGAATTACCCCGGAGACTGTGGACAGGGAGATTCTGTTTATTCTGCGCGGCCTCGGTGTTGAGGGCGAGGAAGAATAAGGAAATAATGAAATATATTTTTTGGAGGAGCCAAATGGGTAACGTAAAACGTATCTATGTAGAGAAAAAAGAAGACTTTGCGGTAAAGGCAAGGGAGCTGCATGAGGAATTGAAAAACTATCTGGGCATTCATGTGGAGAAAGTGAGAGTGTTTATCCGCTATGATGTGGAAAATCTGTCGGAGGAGGTCTTTCAAAAAGCCTGCAGGACAGTATTTTCCGAGCCGCCGGTAGATATACTTTATGAGGAAACCATTGAGATTCCCCAAAATGGAAGAGTGTTTTCCGTAGAATTTCTTCCGGGGCAGTTCGACCAGAGAGCAGATTCCGCTGTACAGTGTGTGCAGTTTCTGGATGAAAATGAGAATCCGGTTATTAAAACAGCGGTGACTTATCTGATAACCGGAGAGGTAACGGATGAGGAGTTTGCCAGAATCAAGGCATACTGTATCAATCCGGTGGATTCCAGAGAAACGGATATGGACAAGCCACAGACCCTGATTACGGTTTTTGAGGAGCCGGAGGATGTGGCAGTCCTTGATGGATTCTGTGATTACCAGGAGGCAGAATTACACAAGCTATATGACTCACTGGGACTGGCTATGACATTCAGGGATTTCCAGCATATTCAGAATTATTTCCGCCAGGATGAGAAGAGAGACCCGTCCATGACCGAGATTCGGGTGCTGGATACCTACTGGTCGGACCACTGCCGGCATACCACTTTTTCCACCGAACTTACCAATGTGGAATTTGGAGAAGGGTATTACCGCTCGCCGCTGGAAACTACATACCAGAGTTATCTTGACACAAGAGAAGAGATTTTTGCAGGCAGAGAGGACAAGTTTGTCTGTCTGATGGATTTGGCATTGATGGCAATGCGGAAACTGAAAAAAGACGGTAAGCTGGCAGACATGGAGGAATCGGATGAAATTAATGCCTGCTCTGTTGTAGTGCCGGTTGAGATGGACTACGGTGACTATACGGATACAGAGGAGTGGCTGGTGTTCTTTAAAAACGAGACCCACAACCATCCTACGGAGATTGAGCCTTTTGGTGGCGCTGCTACCTGTCTGGGCGGAGCAATCAGGGACCCCTTGTCGGGGCGCGGTTATGTATATCAGGCAATGCGCGTGACCGGTGCTGCTGACCCTACAGTGCCTGTGGCGGATACTCTTAAGGGTAAGCTTTCCCAGAAAAAACTGGTTCGCGGTGCAGCCAGCGGTTATTCTTCCTATGGTAACCAGATTGGTCTTGCCACCGGATTTGTAAAGGAAATTTATCATCCTGATTATGTGGCTAAGAGAATGGAAATAGGCGCCGTTATGGGTGCCGCTCCCAGAAGAAATGTGATTCGTGAGACTTCCGACCCCGGCGATATTATTATTCTGCTGGGCGGACGGACCGGACGCGACGGCTGTGGCGGCGCCACCGGCTCTTCCAAAGTACATACAGAGAGTTCCATCGAGACCTGTGGTGCAGAGGTGCAGAAAGGCAATGCACCTACCGAACGTAAGATTCAGAGACTGTTCCGCAGAGAGGAAGTCAGCAGTATTATTAAGAAATGTAATGATTTCGGCGCAGGCGGTGTGTCTGTTGCAATCGGTGAGCTGGCAGACGGTCTGAGCGTTGATTTGGATAAGGTGCCTAAGAAATATGCGGGACTGGACGGAACGGAGCTTGCAATCTCCGAGTCCCAGGAACGTATGGCTGTTGTGGTAGACCCCAAAGATGTGGACACATTTTTGGGTTATGCGGCAGAAGAGAATCTGGAGGCTGTTGCAGTGGCAGTTGTCACCAGAGAGCCCAGACTGGTTCTCAACTGGAGAGGCAAGAAAATTGTGGATTTGAAGCGCGCATTTCTGGATACCAACGGTGCGCACCAGGAAACTACTGTTAAGGTGGATATTCCCTCCGAAGAAGATAATTATTTTGACAAAATAGCGGTAAAAGCAGTGGAAGAGAAGCTGGAAGAAGGCGATGTAAAAGCAGCATGGCTGGCACTGTTAAATGACCTTAACGTATGTTCCCAGAAAGGTCTGGTGGAGATGTTTGACTCCTCCATCGGCGCAGGAAGTGTGCTGATGCCATACGGTGGTAAGCATCAGTTGACAGAGACCCAGACAATGGTTGCAAAGCTTCCGGTATTAAAAGGTAAAACAGAGACCGTAACCATGATGAGTTATGGCTTTGACCCCTATCTGTCTTCCTGGAGTCCCTACCATGGTGCAGTGTATGCAGTGGTGGAATCCATGGCAAAGATTGTGGCAGCAGGCGGTGATTTTTCCAAAATCCGTTTTACATTCCAGGAGTATTTCCGCAGAATGACAAGCGACCCGTCCCGCTGGAGCCAGCCTTTTGCGGCACTGCTGGGTGCATATGACGCCCAAATTGGATTTGGACTGCCTTCCATAGGCGGTAAGGATAGTATGTCCGGTACCTTTAATGATATTGATGTGCCGCCCACGCTGGTATCTTTTGCAGTAGATATGGCAAAACAGGGAGAGATTGTGACTCCTGAGTTAAAGAAGGCAGGTAATGTACTGGTTCGTTTCCAGATTGAAAAGGATGATTTTGATATTCCCATGTACGAGGCGGTTGCCAAACTGTACACAGCCATTCATGAGCTGACACTGGATAAAACCATTGTTTCCGCTTATGCACTGGATGCAAAGGGCGTGGCAGCCGCCGTATCCAAGATGGCATTCGGCAACAAACTGGGAGTTACGGCTGCAGAGGGTGTCACCACACAGGATTTGTTTGAGAATGCTCTGGGAGATATTCTGGCGGAGATTACCGCAGACAAGCTGGCAGCGCTCAATGAGAAAGAGTTAGAGTATACTGTGATTGGAACGGTTACGGAAGAAGCGGCTTTCGTATATGGTGATGTGAAGATAACCATGGAGGAAGCATTAAGTGCATGGACTACCAGGCTGGAGAAGGTATTCCCCACCAAGGCAGTGAAAGCGGCAGACGCCGTAAACAGTGACTGTTATAAAGCAGACAGTATTTATATCTGCAAAAACAAGATTGCAAAACCTGTCGTGTTTATTCCGGTATTTCCGGGAACCAACTGTGAATATGACAGTGCCAGAGCATTTGAGCGCGCAGGCGCCAATGTGGTGACGAAGGTATTTAAAAACTTAAGCGCAGAGGATATCAGAGATTCGGTGGATGCTTTTGAGAAAGCAATCGGACAGGCACAGATTATCATGTTCCCCGGCGGTTTCTCCGCAGGTGATGAGCCGGATGGAAGTGCGAAATTCTTTGCCACTGCTTTCCAGAACGAGAAGCTCAAGGAAGCAGTTATGAAGCTGTTGAATGAAAGAGACGGGCTTGCACTGGGTATCTGTAACGGATTCCAGGCACTCATTAAGCTGGGACTGGTTCCTCATGGAGAGATAGTGGGACAGAAGGAGGATTCTCCCACGCTGACCTTTAATACCATCAACCGTCATATCTCCAAGATGGTTTACACCAAAGTGGTATCCAATAAATCACCCTGGCTTCAGGGTGCAGTGCTGGGTGCAACTTACTGTAATCCTGCCTCCCATGGAGAGGGACGCTTCGTGGCTCCAAAGGAGTGGCTGGATAAATTATTTGCAAACGGTCAGGTGGCTACCCAGTATGCAGATAATAGTGGCAATGTATCCATGGACGAAGAGTACAATATAAACGGCTCCTACTGTGCTATTGAAGGTATCACTTCGCCGGACGGAAGAGTTTTTGGTAAAATGGCACATTCCGAGAGGCGGGATACATCAGTGGCAATCAATATTTACGGCGAACAGGATATGAAGATATTTGAATCCGGTGTTGCTTATTTCAAATAATAAAGTGGGCATAACTGGGTGTCGGGCAAAGATGCCCCATGGAATAACAGCGTATTTCATGGGGCATTTTCATGAAAGAAAATAGAAGATTTGATATCAGAATAAAGTGTTGGAAAGAGTGAAGAGCAAATGAAATTCAAAGCAGTTTTATTTACCAAAGAGGAACAGTATATCAAAAAGTTCTTGCAGATGCCAAAGAAGCTGTATTATGCGGAGGAGTGTATGCAGGATAAAAAGACGGAGAGGCAGCTTCTTTTGGGAAAGCATGTGTTGAGCCATTATTTTACGGTGCAGGGTATTCTGATACTGGATGAGAAAGAGGAGGCAGTGGCGAGGTGTCTTGTGACCTGCTATCCCGAAGAAGAGGCGGCTTATCTGGGATTTTATGAGTGTGTGGAGAACAGCCGGGTCAGCAGCCTGTTATTCAGGGTGGCGGAACAGGTGGCAAAAGGGCAGGGAAAGCAGACTGTGACAGGCCCGCTGGATGCTTCTTTCTGGATTCGCTACCGATTGAAAACGAATAAATTCCAGACGCCTTATACAGGGGAGCCTTATAACAAGGAATATTATGGAAAACAGTTTCAGGAGGCAGGATACCAGATTGCATACAGATATCAGTCCAATTGTTTTGGGACTGTCCCCCCAGGATATCAGGATAAGCTTTATCAGGAGATATTACTGGAAAAGCAGAAGGAAGGATATGAGTTTTTTAGTCCCTCGCCGCGCAGTTTTGGCAAAAACCTGCAGGAAATTTACCGCCTGATTATGGAGCTGTACGGTACGTTCCCTGCCTTTCATCATATTACATGGCGAGAGTTTAAGCGCATATATGGCGCTCTGAAATATGTGCTGGATTATTCCATGGTGAAGCTGGTGCGGAAAGAATCGGAAATCGTGGGCTTTTTGATAAGTGTCCCCAATTACCATAATCTCACCTGCGGAAAAAAGAATTTATGGAGAATGCTGAAAATATTGCAGGTAAAGCACAAACCCGGCGAGTATGTGATGCTGTACATAGGTGTGGACGGAAAGCATAAAGGGCTGGGCAAGGCACTTTCAGAAAGTATTAAATGTGAGCTTCAAAAAAATCAGGCTGCGTCCATAGGTGCATTGATACGCGAGGGAAAAGAAAAGGAGAGTTATTTTCAGGAGCTGGTAACGGACAAGTATGAGTATGTGTTATTGCAGAAAGCCCTATATTAGTTATTGCCCGGTATGTTGTTTTGTGATATAATAAGTCGGTTTAAGTACATAGTTGGAAATGATACTACACACAGGCTCAGATAAAGAGAGGTAGAATATGAAAGCGTTTTTGATATTGGAAGACGGTACCGTATTTCAGGGAACCCATATCGGTGCGGACAAAGAAATTATCAGTGAAATCGTGTTTAATACATCCATGGCAGGATATCTGGAGGTGTTGACAGACCCCTCTTATGCAGGACAGGCTGTATGTATGACCTACCCACTGATAGGCAACTATGGAATCTGCAGAGACGATATGGAATCCGGAAGACCCTGGCCGGACGGTTTTATTGTGAGAGAATTATCCCGTATTTCCAGTAATTTCCGCTGTGACTGTACCATTCAGGAGTTCCTGGAGGAAAACGGTGTTCCGGGCATTGCGGGCATTGATACCAGAGCGCTTACCAAGATATTGCGTGAAAAAGGTACTATGAATGGCATGATTACCACCAATGAAAATTACAGTCTGGACGAGGTCAGACCCCGCCTTGCCGCATATACCACTGGTAAGGTGGTGGAGAAAGTAACCTGTCCTGAGAAATATAAGGTCAGGGCTACTACGGATTTAACACAGAACGGACCGCTTTCCGGTTCTGCCCGTTTTGATAAAGAGAGTTATGAAAAGGGAGTGCGGGAGCCTAAGCCGGCGCTGGTAAAAGAGTTAAACGGCGCAGGACTTAAGGTTGCGCTGCTGGATTTGGGAGCAAAAGATAATATTGCCCGTTCTCTGGCTGAGAGAGGATGTGAGGTGACGGTTTATCCTGCACTGACTCCGGCAGAGGAAATAATCGCATCCGCACCCGACGGAATTATGCTCAGCAACGGTCCGGGAGACCCCAAGGAATGTACTTCCATTATTGCAGAGATTAAGAAACTATATGATACAGAACTTCCCATTTTTGCATTCTTTCTGGGACATCAGATGTTTTCTCTTGCCACCGGTTCAGATACCCACAAGATGAAATACGGACACCGGGGAGGCAATCATCCGGTGAAGGATTTGGCTACGGGAAGAGTATATATTTCGTCCCAGAACCATGGATATGTAGTAGATACGGATAAGTTAGACCCTGCTGTTGCGGTACCGGCATTTATCAATGTCAATGACGGCACCAACGAAGGACTTTCCTACACCGGTAAAAATATTTTTACAGTGCAGTTCCATCCGGAGGCATGTCCCGGACCGCAGGATTCCGGGTATCTGTTTGACCGGTTTATTAAAATGATGAAGGGAGAAAATGAAAATGCCAAAGAATCCTAATGTAAAACGTGTAATGGTAATTGGTTCCGGTCCTATTGTAATCGGACAGGCAGCCGAGTTTGACTATGCGGGCACCCAGGCATGCCGCTCCCTGAAAGAGGAAGGGGTGGAGGTTATTCTGGTAAACTCCAATCCTGCCACCATCATGACGGATAAAGATATCGCAGATAAGGTTTACATTGAGCCCCTGACGGTAAAGGTTTTGGAGCAGATTATTGAGAAAGAAAAACCCGACAGCATTCTTCCCACACTGGGCGGTCAGGCGGGCTTAAACTTAGGCATGGAGCTGGAGGAATCCGGATTTCTGGCTTCCCATGGTGTAAAGCTTCTGGGCACTACTGCCGCAACCATCCGTAATGCGGAGGGCAGACAGGAGTTTAAGGATTTGATGGAGCGTATCGGTGAGCCCTGCGCGGCATCCAAAGTGGTGGAAAATGTACAGGACGGTATTGATTTTACCAATAACATCGGCTATCCGGTGGTGCTTCGTCCTGCCTATACGCTGGGAGGTTCCGGCGGCGGTATTGCACACAACCAGGTAGAGCTGGAGGAGATTCTGGAGAACGGTCTTCGTCTCTCCCGTGTGGGTCAGGTTCTGGTGGAGCGCTGTATCGCAGGCTGGAAAGAGATTGAGTACGAAGTAATGCGCGACAGTGCCGGCAACTGTATCACCGTATGTAATATGGAAAATATTGACCCGGTGGGCGTACATACCGGAGACAGTATCGTAGTGGCGCCGTCCCAGACTCTGAGCGATAAAGAGTATCAGATGCTGCGTTCCTCGGCCTTGAATATTATCAATGAGCTGGAGATTACCGGTGGATGTAATGTACAGTTTGCACTGCATCCCACCAGTTTTGAGTATTGTGTTATCGAAGTAAATCCCCGCGTGAGCCGTTCTTCCGCGCTGGCTTCCAAGGCAACAGGATATCCCATTGCAAAGGTGGCTGCCAAGATTGCGTTAGGGTATACGCTGGATGAAATCAAAAATGCAATTACCCGGAAGACTTATGCAAGTTTCGAGCCTGCGCTGGATTATTGTGTGGTAAAGATACCACGTCTTCCTTTTGATAAATTTATCACCGCAAAGCGTACACTGACTACCCAGATGAAAGCAACCGGAGAGGTTATGAGCATCTGCGATAATTTTGAAGGCGCGCTGATGAAAGCAATCCGCTCTCTGGAGCAGCATGTGGACTGTCTGCTCAGTTATGATTTTTCTGCACTTTCCGCGGAGGAATTAAAGGAGCGTCTGAAAATTGTGGACGACCAGCGCATTTATGTGATTGCGGAAGCACTGCGCAAGGGTGTCAGCTATGAGGATATCCATGACATTACACGGATTGACAACTGGTTTATTGACAAGATTGCCATTCTGGTGGAGATGGAACAGGCTCTTAAGACCGGACCGCTTACCGTGGAGCTTTTGAAAGAGGCAAAAAGGATTGAGTTTCCGGACAACGTGATTGCCAGACTGACGGGCAAAACGGAAGAAGAGATTAAGAAGCTGCGTTATGATAACGGCATCCATGCCGTATATAAGATGGTGGATACCTGCGCCGCAGAGTTTGCGGCATCCACGCCTTACTATTATTCCGTATTTGGCGGGGAAAACGAGGCGCAGCAGACTACGGGACGCAAAAAAGTACTGGTGCTTGGTTCCGGTCCCATCCGTATCGGTCAGGGTATTGAATTTGACTACTGCTCCGTACATGCCACATGGGCGTTTGCCAAAGCAGGCTATGAGACTATCATTATCAACAATAATCCGGAGACGGTAAGTACGGACTTTGATATTGCGGATAAACTGTATTTTGAACCGCTGACGCCGGAAGATGTGGAGTCCATCGTGAATATTGAGAAACCCGATGGTGCAGTGGTACAGTTTGGCGGACAGACAGCCATCAAGCTCACAGAGAGCCTTATGAAGATGGGAGTGCCTATTCTGGGTACAAAAGCGGAGGATGTAGATGCCGCAGAGGATAGGGAACTGTTTGACAAAATTCTGGAGGAAACAAAAATTCCCCGTGCAGCAGGAGGTACGGTTTATACCGCCAAAGAGGCAAAGGAGGTGGCAAACAGACTGGGTTATCCGGTGCTGGTGAGACCTTCCTATGTACTTGGCGGACAGGGTATGCAGATTGCGTTGTCCGATGAGGAAATCGAAGAGTTTATGGAGATTATCAACCGCATTGCCCAGGACCATCCGATTCTGGTTGATAAGTATCTGCAGGGCAAGGAGATAGAGGTTGATGCGGTATGCGACGGTACGGATATTCTGATTCCCGGTATTATGGAGCATATTGAGAGAACAGGAGTACATTCCGGTGACAGTATTTCCGTTTATCCTGCGTTCACCATCACCGATACGGTAAAGGCAAAGATTGCGGAATATACCCGCAGACTTGCCAGGGCACTGCATGTAAAAGGACTGATTAACATTCAGTTTATTGCCATCGGAGAAGAGGTTTATGTGATTGAAGTAAATCCCCGTTCCTCCCGTACGGTTCCCTATATCAGCAAAGTGACCGGAATCCCCATTGTGGATTTGGCTACTGAGGTGATTATTGGCAAAACCATCCGCGGGCTGGGGTATGAGCCGGGATTACAGCCGGAGGCAGAGTATTATGCCATAAAGATGCCGGTATTCTCTTTTGAGAAAATCCGCGGTGCGGAAATCAGTCTGGGCCCTGAGATGAAGTCCACCGGAGAATGCCTTGGTATTGCAAAAGATTTTAATGAAGCTCTTTATAAAGCATTTTTAGGCGCCGGTGTGAATCTGCCCAAGTATAAAAATATGATTATCACAGTCAAGGATGCAGATAAAGGCGAGGCGATTGAAATCGGAAGGCGTTTTGAAAAGCTTGGTTATACCATCTATGCCACCAGAAGCACCGCTGCAGCTTTGAATGAGGCGGGTGTGAAGGCGAGAAAAGTAAACAAGATTTCCCAGGAGTCTCCCACGGTTATGGATTTGATTCTGGGACACAAAATTGACCTTGTAATTGACACGCCCACCCAGGGGCGTGACAAGTCCAGAGATGGTTTCCTGATTCGCCGTACCTCCATTGAGACAGGTATCAACTGTATTACAGCGATGGATACTGCGAGAGCGCTGGTAAACAGTCTGGAGAATGCAAGTAATGAACTGACACTTGTTGATATTGCTCATTTATAGAATTTCAGGATAAAAAGGTATAAGACATATCACAGAGTACGGCATATTCTGTGGTATGTCTTAATTTTTGCAATTTATGTTTTTTTATTGTGAAAGTGCATATACTAGCTGATATACAAACAATAGAAAGTGAGAATCGTTATGAAAGCAGAAACTTATCCTTTTGTTGTACGTCCCCTGCCTTATGAATATGATGCGCTGACACCTGTTCTGGATGAGGAGACCTTACATTTTCACCATGACAAGCATTATAAAACTTATGTGGATAATCTGAACAATGCGTTGTCGGATTATCCGGAGCTCCAGAAAATGTCCCTCAAAGAACTGCTAATTAACCTGGAGCATCTTCCGGCAGCAATTCAGACACCTGTCCGTAATAATGGCGGAGGTGTTTATAACCATGAACTGTATTTTGATTCCATGAAAAGTCCTATAGGGCAGGAACCCTGCGGTATGCTGGCAGAGGCCATTGACAGGGATTTCGGTTCCTATCAGCAGTTCAAAGAGAAAATGAAGCAGGCGGCAGTATCCAAGTTCGGCTCCGGCTGGGCGTGGCTTGTGACGGACAGGGACGGAAAACTGTCCATTGTGCAGACTGCCAATCAGGATGTGCCGGATTTGGAAATCTATACACCTATTTTCCTTGTGGATGTGTGGGAACATGCCTATTATCTGCAGTACCAGAACCGCCGGGCAGACTATGTGGAGGGCTGGTTCGGGCTGATTAACTGGCGTCGGGCAGAAAAACGATATAATGACGTAGTATGATATGTTAATGTGGTGTCGGTGCCATGATGGAGCTTCTGTTATCAGGTGAAGCATCGTCATGGCACCTTGGTTTTAACAAGTTTTAAGTTTCGGACGGAAATAAGAAAATAATTGCACATATTATAGTAATCTGTTATAATCTTTTCAAA
>CAZRZM010000069.1:0-15359 GCA_964604575.1 uncultured Acetatifactor sp. | reverse complement strand
GTCACCGACCGTAACATGCGACAACCTTCTCTGCCCGGTTAGAAAACTCCCATCCGTAACTTCTGCCTGCTGACAGAAGTCCTGACACAGCACCGACACCACAAAAAAATAATTGAGGGCCGAACTGTTACCCTTGACAGCTCTTTATTTCAGACTATTGCGGTATTCGTTAGCGGATACTCCCGTCTGACGTTTGAAAACTCTTGAAAAATGTGCCATATCAAGAAATCCTACCATATCTGCAATATCACCGATACGCAGACTTGGGTCTTTCAGCAATTCCCTGGCTTTCTCAATACGGATATTGTTCAGAATATCAGAAAAGCTCTGTCCCTTGTAGCGGTTTAAGAGTTTACTCAAATGCCACTGGCTCACATACACCTGGTCCGCCACATCCTGAAGCTTTAATTTCTCCCGATAATGCTCCTCCATATATTTCAGCGCATTGGTTACCAGAAAACTGCTTGCCTCAGATACTTCCTCCTGTCCGTTTTCCGCTTCCTCCCCGGCGCCATTCCCAGTATGGAAATCATCAGCCGGATTTTGTCTGTCCGCACTGATTCCTTTTCTGCGCAGATTTTCCACCATAATAGTCACTGCTTCCTGCAGCTCGTCCATACGCGACGGTTTTACCAGAAATCTTGTGACTCCCAGACGGATTGCCGCCCTCGCATAATCAAAATCCTGAAATCCCGTAAGAATAGTAATCTCCATATCGGGATGCTGGGATTTGGTTGCCGCAATCATGGAAAGCCCATCCATATGGGGCATACGGATATCGGAAAAAACAATATCCGGGTTTATCTGCTCTATCAGCTCCAGCCCCTCCTGACCGCTTTCCGCCGTTCCTGCCACCTCGCACTCATACTGTTCCCACTTGATACTTCTGGTAAGCCCCTGCACAATCACAGGTTCATCATCAATAATCACTACTTTGTACATTTTAATGCCCCCTATACTGTTCTTTCGCTACTGTGTATTATAAATATAAAGCCCTTCCATTACGGATTTCTCTGCCTCCACTCTCCCCGTCACAATGTTGGGCATTCCATCAAAAGTGGGCACCCTGCACTCTCCCTGAAAAAGGTCCTGCACCGCACTTGTCATGGATGTGCTTTCGGACAACATTTCCATGGCTTTTAACTGAAGGGAATTAAACGTCGTATCATCCATCTGGGGCGGATTTTTCAGTGCACTTACCGTATGTCCGGCAAACTGGGGTATAATCTCATCGGAAGTCATATAAGATACAAAGGATACCGCGGCGTCTCTTTTGGCCGGGTCGTCCCATGCTTTTCTCGTAATATAGTATCCCATGGACGTACCACCGATGATATCCGTACACCGTCTGCTCTCGGTACCGGGCACAAAAGTAATATCGAACTGTGCCAGCTTCTCTTCATCCAGACTCTCCGGCTGTCCCACATACTTATAACAGCCCTGCACAATACTACCCACTTTCCAGGAACCGTCCAGCAGAAATGCCGCTTTTCCTTCAATAAACATGGAGACCGTCTGTTCATCCGATACCGTATTGGTATTGGATGGAAAAAAACCCAATTCGTACAACTGTTTGATATCCTCCATACCCTGCACCCACGCCTGACCCAAAGGCTCTTCCACAGAAGAGGGAATCCTTTGATGCTCTCTGGTACCCGTATGATTGAAAATGGCATATTCCCACCAGTAATGAGGAATATTTCCCATCGAAGCTGCAATGGGAATATAACCTGCCTTCTTGATTTTCGCACAGTCTTCCAGAAACTGCTTCCATGTATAATTCTCTCCCGGCATGGAAACCCCTGCTGCCTCCAGCACCGTCCGGTTCACAAACAATGCTTCCCAGTAACTGTTCACCGGAAGTGCATAAACTTTACCATCCACCAGGGAAACAGGAATTTTTTCCACATCCAGGTTACTTCCAAAATCAGGATAACTCTCCTGAATTTCTTCCATGGAAACCACTTTTCCTGCCTCAATAAAATTGTTGGCATCCGCTCCAATAAAGAAAAAGAGCACGTCCGGCTCCGAACCCGTCTCAAAATCCGTGATAACCCTGGTCTTAAAAACCTCATCACTGAGAGTGGACATATCCACCAGCGTATTACCGCTCTCCTTTACCCAGTTCTCACAGGCCTCTAAATAATACTGCGCACTGCCATCATTTCCCGCAAAAGTTGTGACAACCTCCAGCACCACCGACTCCCGCGGCTCCTCCCTGGCATTCCTCCAGACCGCCTCACTGCCACATGCGGCAAAAAGAAACACGCACATAAGCAATATGAAAGCAAACCTCTTCTTCATAACCATCCTCATTCCTTTACTACGTCTATCCTGCTACACCGACTGCACCGACTCATGCACCATCTTCACCACAATCCTGCTGACCGTATTCCCATTCCCATCATCCTGAATCGTCAGCCCGCACTCCTCTCCATAGATAATCTTAATTCTCCGGTTTACATTGCGGATGCCCAGACTTACATGATGCTCATTGTCATCCAGTTCCTCACTGTCTAACAAAAATGCAATCCTTGCCTTATCTTCCTCATTAAGTTTACTGTCATTGATAACATCTATAATAATCTTGTCCCAGTCTGATGTAATATGGATTCCCACCGTACCTTTTTTATGGGCTTCCACACCATGCTCCACCGCATTTTCCACAATGGGCTGGATAATCAGAATCGGCACCTCCATCTCCAGCAGACTATCATCAATCTCCCGGTATATCTGAAAACGGTCACCAAAACGCTTTGCAATAATATACAGGTAGGCATCCACATAGGAAAGCTCTTCTGCCAGTGTTACATAACGTCTCTGCTTGCGGTTCATGGTGGCGCGCAGCATCGTTCCCAGTGCTTCAATCATTCCACTCACACTATCCGCACCGCCAAGTCTCGCCTCCCAGTTGATAATCTCCAGCGTATTATTTAAAAAATGGGGATTAATCTGGGACTGCAGTGCCATAATATTGGCATCCTTCAGTGCCAGTTCCTCCTCATAAATAGTCTGAAACTGATACTGCAGCTTGGAGGACATGGAATTAAAATTCTTCTCCAGATAGTCAAACTCTGCACTGGTGGCATAATTGGTAATCTGATGCCCATAGTTCCCTCTGGCTATCTCCTCCGATGCCTGCACCAGTTCCCGCACCGGGCGCGACACTTTCCTATAAAAAAACTGATACATCATAATCACCAATGGTATCAGAGATACCACCACCAGAATCAGTGCATACCGCAGCATATAAAACTCATCCAATATGGTCCGGCTGTCAATCCGTACCACATACATTATTTTCTGTTTCTCAAAACGCGTTGTCTGATAGGAGTAGGATACCTTGCGGTCTCCAAAGGGAATATCCCGCACAATACCGCCCTCTTTCTTCAAAAGGGAAATATCCGGTGCTCCCTCAGATTCCATTGGGCAAAGCCGTTCCCCTTCCAGATAAATCTCATAGGCTTCCTCTCCCCATACACTCTCCAGACTGCCAAAAACATTGGCAGGATGCAGTTCAATAACAATCATGGCATATGGCTTGAAATTAGAATCCACCAGATTACGAATCATGTAAATATGCTCCTCTTCACTGATTAACATGGTCGCTGTATCCAGTGCTTCTCCTGCCAGTAATACCTTGTCCAGCATATTTTCCTTAAAATAGGAAACCCTGTTGTAGCCGTCCCTTCCCACATTGTTTTCCTGATAAGTATTATAAGTATAATAAATCTGTTCAGGATTATCCAGCAGGAAAATCATGGTACAAAGCATACTCTCATCATATTTATACTGCTGGTTCAGGAAATAGGTAATATTGGTATATAAATGTGTCTCATCCTCTGTGCGGAGATATTCGTAGTAACTGTCCCGGAGCGTCTGGATATAGGAGGCATTCTTGGATGCCCTCATAATTTCTTTCAGTTTCATCTCACAGATTTCCACTGCCTTGTCAGTAGATGTCTCAATGGTTTTCTCAATCTGTTGGTTCAACATGGAGGAAACAAAATATACCATACACAGCGCAATCACCATAACCGGCACCAGCCAGCCTGCTGTCAACATAACAATCATGCTGAAAGTCAGGGGTTTCTTCCGTCTGCCGTCCTGCTTATCCATACTCTACCTCCCTATCTGCCACAACGCAAAACAGTCTTAAGGTTATTTTAACACCTTAAGACTGCTTTTCCTATCTATTTTTACCCAAGCTCCAAAAAATCCTCATATATTTCGCTGATACATTTTGCATCCGCCGCATCCGGCATCTCACAGAAAATACGCAGTAATGGTTCCGTTCCTGAGAAACGCGCCACTACCCAGCCGCCGTTTTCAAAGTAAACTTTGCAGCCGTCCATATAAGATACATGGTCGATAGCAAAAGGTAGTTCGGGAATTTTCTTATCCTCCATCAGAATCTTATGTATGGAAGCCTTCTTCTCCTGGCTGAAACGGTAGTCCCTCTCTTCCATGAAAATAGAGCCGCATTCTGCCTCAATATCCTTATAAATCTGAGAAAGCTTCTTACCGGTTACTGCAATCATTTCCACCAGAAGCGCTGCCGCATAAACGCCGTCTTTACCGCTGATATGTCCTTTCACCGTCAGACCGCCGGAGGACTCACCGCCAATAATAGCGTCTGTCTCTGTCATTTTAGCTGAAATCCACTTAAATCCTACCGGCACCTCATAGCATTTCTCTCCAAAACGCTCTGCCACTTTGTCCAGCATATGCGTGGTGGCAAGATTACGCACCACCGGACCATGCCAGCCTTTGAATTTCACCAGATAGTAATATAAAAGTACCAGAATATCATTGGGATGCAGGAATCTTCCGGTATCATCAATAACGCCGATTCTGTCCGCATCACCGTCGGTGGCAAGACCGATATCACATCCGTTGTCCAGCACGCAGTTCTGCAGCCCCCTTAAAGTACTTGCACTGGGAGAAGGCAGTTTTCCTCCAAACAAGGTATCATGTCTGTCGTGAATGGAATAGACATCACATCTGGCTGTCAACAGAATGGTTTTCAGGGAAGTATCACTCACACCGTACATGGGGTCAAATGCCACACGCAGTCCCGCGTTGCGGATGACATCCATGTTCACTGCCGCAATAATATTATCCAGGTACTCATTCAGGGGATAAATCTCCTCAATCAGTCCTTCTTTCAGCGCGGCATCATACTCCATCTCTTTTATAGGTCCTTCCAGCGCTGCTATGTAACGCTCAATATCCGCGGTCTGTTTCTCATCCGCATCACGCCCGCCCCTGGTAAAAACCTTGATACCGTTATATATGGCAGGATTGTGGCTGGCTGTTACCATCATGCCATAATCAAAATCATGCTTCATGGTATAATACATAATCAAAGGTGTGGGGGAAGACTTATTTACCAGATAAGCCTTGATTCCTTCTGCGGCAAATACCTGCGCTGTCCACTGCATGGCTTCTTTGGAAAGAAATCTTCTGTCGTAGCCGATAACAATTTTCTTATCCACGCCCTCCGCTGCCATTTTGTCGCACATTGCCTTTGCCAAAAGCTGTATATTGGCTTTCGTAAACTCATCTCCGATAATGGCTCTCCAGCCACCTGTACCAAACTGTATCATTTTCTTCCTTCCTTTCCCATGATAATTTCCACTTTATGGTTTTCTCCTGCCGCAAATACCGGAAGCTCTGAAACTACGTTTCCATCCACCAGAATCTGACGGACACCTTTCATCACACCATCCGGGTTCTTCACCGTAATCTGATAGGTTGCACCCCTCCACTCTCTGTCCACTTTAAACTCTTTCCAGTCTGCCGGAATACAAGGGTCCACCACAAGCGTATCAAACTGTGGTCTGATTCCCAGAATATACCGGGTGGCGCTAAAGTAAGACCATCCGCCTGAGCCTGTCATAAAAGGATGCCTTGCCCGTCCGAATGCAGTATGGTCCCTGCCCATAATAAACTGACAGTAGGAATAAGGCTCCGCCTGACGCACCTCAATGATATCGTTCTGATAGTAAGGACAGAGTGCATTATAGAACTTCATCGCCCTGTCGCCTCTTCCCAGTATACATTCCGCTGCCCATGCCCAGGGATTTGGATGGGAAAATACTGCGCCGTTCTCCTTCACACCGGGATATACTCTGGTGACAAATCCGATATCATCGTCCGGTCTGGTATAAGAGGGAGCATTCAGCAAAAGTCCGTAAGGGGTGTAGAGATATTTATCTACACTGTCCATCGCTTTTTGCCCCTTCTCCTCATCTGCTGCGCCGGACAGTACTGCCCAGGAATTAGACTCCAGATGCACCTTGCCTTCCACATCCTCATGGGTTCCAATTTTCTTACCATTTCTGGTGATACCGCGAATATACCAGTCACCATCCCAAAGCTCTTTATCACATACTTCTTTTACTTTTGCAGCCACTGCGGTATATTTCTCCACATCCGCATCCCGGTGCAGGTATGCTGCCAGCTCCACAAAATTCTGCAATGCCCAGTAATGCAGGAAAGACACCATGGCACTCTCTCCACCGCCCAAGTTCAGACAGTCATTCCAGTCCGCCCGAAGTCCCTTGCAGACTCCGTTTGCACCCACCTGCTCAGTAGAAAAATCAAGAATCCTCTTCAAATGCTCATACACGGTATCCTCACCGCCGTCCGCATAAGTCACCGGCTCATCCACCAGTGCAAATTCCCCTGTCTCCTTGATATATTCCACAACCGCAGCCACCAGCCACAATGCGTCGTCGGAGCAGGCATCCTTCAGTCCGTGAATCATACTGTCCTTGTCAGGCTCCGGAATAACCGTAGGGGATTTGAAGGGCTTTACGGATTCATCCGGCTCAAACCACTCCGGCTGGAACAGATGAAGTCCGTAACCATGACTGGTAAGTCCTTTTAACAACTGCATAATACGAAGCCTGCATTTCTCCGGGTTGGAATGGGGAATTGTCATGGCATCCTGGGCAGTGTCACGATATCCCAGACCCACACGTCCACCTACTTCGATAAAAGATGCAAACCGGGAGAACATCACATTAATTTCCGACTGGTACAAGGTCCATGTATTAATCAGAGTATTCATACCTTCATTGGGGGTCTGAATCTGAAGCTTGTCAAATTTATCCTGCCAGAAGCTGCGCAGACGCTCATAGGCAGCATCCACATTAGAGGGTTCCGCATATTTTTCTCTCGCCCTCCTGCCCGCTTCTCTGCCTCCTTCTCCCAGCATGTATATCAGACGCACCTCCTCGCCGGGCTGCAGAACCAGATTCTTCTGCAATGCCGCACAGTGGTTGTTGCCCAGTTCCGAGGAGCAGGAACACTGCCCTTTTTCCACCGCAATGGGATTGTCCTCGGTATGATAGAGTCCGAGAAAGCTGTCTCTCAAACAATCGTAACCGTCCGGCGTAAAATTAGAGGCAAAGTACTGGAATCCAAACTGCTCATAGAACAAATCATACTCGATGATGCCGTCCTCATAGGAAGAACCGGAGCAGTACATACTCATCTGGAAATTCTGGTTATCTATCATAATGTGATGAAAAGAAAATTCCGCATAGGAAAATACACTCAGATTCCGGGGAACCCTGTCTTCGTTTTTAATAACTACATCCCATAATTCCAAATCATCTCCCAGCGGTACCGATAATTTCTGGGAAGCTTTCAGACCGTCATATTCACATTCGTATACCGTATAGGACATACCATGACGGCAGGTATATTTTGCCTCATCAAGGGGCTTGGCAACCGGCTGCCACGAGATACTGAAAAAATCTTTTTTTTCATTATCCCGTATGTATACATAGTGTCCCGGTCTGTCCATGGGAACCGCATTTCCGCGGAAACGGGTAACTCTGTGGTACTCCGGGGTCTTATAAAACATATATCCTCCCGCAGTATGGTTTACCACCACGCAGGTATTCTCCACACCCAGATAATTCGTCCACGATGTGGGCAAATCCACACGGTCTATCACATATTCTCTGTTTTCATTGTCAAAATGTCCGTAGCGCACCTTTATTTCCTCCTTTGATGCCTGAACTCTTACTTTTCGTTACCATAATTATGCGCTAAAACAAAAAAAGAAAGTAGTGTCATGTATGTTATATTTTGCATTTTATTGTGCATCCTTTTTAGAATATTCTTGTATATTTGTTCTTTTTTCTTTATAATAAATATAAGTTGTTTGATAAATAAGGAGGCTTTATTCTATGTCAAGAATCCACAAAATCGCTGTATTCATATCACACATATATGGGGATTTTCAGCGCAATGTTTGTCAGGGTATCATTGACAAAGCCACGCAGTACGGATACCATGTGGATATTTTTACTTCCAATGATGAGCAGGTGCTTGGAAAATACGCCACAGGGGAAGCCGGTATTTTAAAAATTCCCAATGCGTCCACCTATGACGGTGCCTTGTTAGGCTCCAGTACTTATCTGGTACCGGAACTGCGGGATGAGATTCAAAGGACACTCAAGACCTGGAACTGTCCTATTATTGACATTCACAGCACATACTCTCCCTTTCCCGGAGTAATGTTAGATAACAATTCACCTTTTGCAGAATTAGTGGTACATCTGGCCCAGACCCATTCCCTGCAAAGGATTTACTATCTTGGCAGCAGCACGGAATGGTATGTTTCCGACACGAGAAAACGCTTCTACATCAATGCCATGAACGAGCTGAATCTGTCGAAACAAATTGTCTCTGCCAGAACGGATTATTCCCGCGAAGGAATCCGTGCGGCGCTGGAAGAGCTGCTTGCCCAGGACCCCCAGGCGATTATATGCTACAACGATGCCATCGCATTCGCTGTACTGGAAGAACTGGCCCTGAAAGGTATCTCTGTTCCGGACCAGATTGCTGTAACCGGATGTGATAATCTGGATTTCAGCCAGCGGCTTACACCTCCCCTGACCAGTATCACTTTCCCTTCCTATGAGCTGGGAGAACAGTCTTTCTTAAGTCTGTTAGACATGCTGGACTCCCATAACCCTATTGTCACTCCCGTTGTAAAAGCGCAGATTCATTATGGTGGTTCCTGTGGGTGTAAGGGATACAGGGAACGTCCTTCTATTCTGTTTAACAATTATTTGAAGGCCAAAACAGACAGACTGGAGTTAATTTATTTAAAAAACATGCATATGTCCGCCAGTCTGCAGGGACTGACAGATATCGATATTGCCATGGAGGTGCTTGCGGGATTTCTGGAGCATCTCGAAGAAGAACAGGGCATCAAGGGACTTAGCGAATTTTATCTCTGCCTGAACTCTGACTGGGAACAGATTTCCAATCGTGTGCGCCAGTTGACACTGCTGGAAGAGGCACCGGAACAGAATATGATTCTGTTGAAGCTGGCTTACAAGAACCACACGTTAATGCCGGAATGTACTTTTTACCGCAACGACAGTCTCCCGGAATTCATCCGCAAAAACGGAAGCCAGGTGTATGTATATACTCCACTGTATTTTGGCACACGCTCCTTCGGCTATCTCTGTGAAGCATTTGAAAACAACCTGATTTCCTATCCTTTCTCTTTTGTGTCCTGGCTGCAGAATGTGGATAGTATGCTGCAGACCATCAGCGACAGCAGAAATATGCAGTTGATGTTAAACCGCCTGGAAGATTTGTATCAGAGAGATTCCCTGACCGGACTCCTGAATCTGCAGAGCTTTAAAATGGAGCAGGAAAATTTCCTCAAACGCGCCATAGAGCAGGACTCCCTTCCCGTCTCGGTGGTATTGGATTTAGACAGACTCAAGAATATTAATGATGTCTATGGACATGCGGAAGGTAATTTTGCAATTCAGGTCTTAGGGCAGGCTATTAATCAGGTCTGTACGGAAAATATTCTCGCCTGCCGTTTTGGCGGCGATGAATTCTATCTCATGGGATATGGCATCACCAACGAAGATGCCCACCAGCTTATTCTGCGCATTCAGAATTATCTGGAACATTACAATGACTCGGATACCAAACCATACACTATTTCTGTCAGCGGCGGCTATGCTTTTGCCAAAGACTTTACGGAAGATGCTTTAAACGATGCCTTCAAGGCTGCCGATAAAAATATGTATGTACAGAAACAGACCCACAGACGAAACAAAGAGCAGTAAAAACCTACTGCTCTTTCTTGTACTGCATATTGCGGCGGTACTCTGTGGGGGATACTCCGCAGGTCACTTTAAAAATCTTCATAAAATGCTTCTCATTCTCATATCCGATTTTCTGGCTGATTTCGATAATACGTAAATCCGTATTCTCCAACAACTCCTTGGCCTTTTCCATACGGATGTCTTTGAGAAAATTCACAAAATTGGTTCCTGTATACTGCTTGAACGCATAGGAGAACAGTGAATAGTTCATGGAAATATGATTGGATACCACCGCCATATTCAAATCCTTGTCATAGTTTTCCCGAATATAAATCACTGCCTGCTGAATTTTCTGTTTATTCTTGTAATCCTCAAATTTGTGGTTCAGTTTCTCAGAGAACTGCTCCAGCCATCCCATAAATTCTGTTTCGTAATCGCTGATACACCCATACCGGTAAAGATGTTTCATACGTTCTATCTCTTCACTCTCTGTATGCAAAACCATCTCATAAGTCTGCATCAGCTTGTCCAGAAACACTTTCAGTTCTGTTTCCAGATTGTTATGTCCGGGACTTCTTCTGGCATTCCACAAAATATTCCGCAACTGTTTAATGGCAGTCTCCGCCTTGTCTGTGCCAAGCATCTGCACATAGTTTTCCAAAGATACATCTTTGGATGTCTCCTTAGAGATATCTTTGGATACCTCCTTTGATACCGCCTCTCCCTGCAGTGCTTTCTCGGATTCCTCATAGACAAAGGTTCCCCTCTCCAGCCAGAACGCCTCACACCTTGCCCATTTGGCTTCCTCAAAACCCTCCCGCAACTGTTCCAGACCTACTTTCAGGCGGCTGACTCCTACATATCTCCTTCGCCAGTCCCGTTTCATATACTGCTCCAGACGGTCGGGTTTTAACAGATAGCATTCATAATCCCCCAGATTGCTGATGTAAACCAAATCTTCCTCCAGTATCATATCCTGCGTCCGATTGTCCAGACAACATACCAGATATCCATCCTGATAAAAGGCATTATCATACTGTCTTAAAATAACCGCCTTCTCCGTCTCTGTCACATTATCATCCCACATCAGATGCCTTAACTGCTGACCGCCGATGGTTCTGCTGTTCTTCTTTTCCTCGTGGGACTGTATAATCTCTGCATCCAGTTTCTCCAGAATCTCCTTCACCTGATTCCTGTCCACCGGCTTCAATATGTAGTCCCTTATACCCATACGCAGCATCTCCACTGCATAGGTAAAATCATCATATCCGCTGACCGCTACAGTAAGCGGTTTACCCGGAAGCGACTGCATTGCTTTTACCAGAGAAACTCCGTCCATTTTAGGCATACGGATATCGGTGAACATAACATCTACTTTCTGTGTCCGCAGAATCTCCAGTGCCATTTCACCATTACTACATTCCAGAATCACATCCACCGGTACACCACTTCGCTGTACCATCGCCTTGATACCCTGGCGAATCATTTTTTCATCTTCCACAATCAGTAATGTATGCATTTATGCCTCTTCCTCTCCATCTGTCTTTTTTCCATAATAGGTCTGGGGAACTTTGACCTGTACCTTGGTATAATAACCCAGCTTAGATGCAATAGACAAGCCGTATTTTTCACCAAAATGCATCTGAATCCGGTCCTGCACGTTTTTAAGTCCTATATTGTTGCCACTCCCACCGGTAGTCTCAATCTCTCCATTGATACGCTGGTAAAGCTTTTTCACCTGCTCCTCACTCATCCCTTTACCAGAGTCCGTAATTTCAATGATACAGTCTCCATCACTGAGATATCCTTTGACATATATACTTGTATCCTCTGCCAACTGCTCAATTCCATGGTAAATAGCATTCTCCACAATAGGCTGCAGAGACATTTTGGGTATCTCCTGATGCAATATGATTTCCGGCATATTCAAAGACAGATATATCTCATAATCAAAACGCAGGTTAATCAGGGATAAATAGTTGCGTATATACTCCAGTTCGTCACTGACCGTTACGGTACCAGAGCTCCAGCGCATCGTATAACGAAGCAGTTTACCCAGGGATGTGATGGCATCTGAAATGTCATATTTCTCGTCAATCTCCGCCATCATTTTGATGGATTCCAGTACATTATATATAAAATGTGCATTTATCTGATTCTGGAGAGCCCGTATCTCAGAATTTTTCACTAACAGCTCACGATTGAGATTATCATTCATCAGGTGTCTGATATACTCCATCATTTTGTTAATCTGGTTACCCAGCTCCCCGATTTCATCATCGCCGCAATTCTGGATGGTGATATTTAAATCTCCTTTTTGTACCTCCCGTATGGATTTTATAATATCGTAAAACCGCACCAGAAGACGTTTCACTACATGGTTGACAAATATCATCAGCAGAATGGAAATGCAGGCAAGGGCAACCACATATGTATTTCTATTGCGGTGCAGACTGTCTACCGTATCCTGTAAATGATTAATGTACAGCAGACTTCCGTCCAGCTCTTTGATATATTTACTCCCCACAATAACCGGCTCTCCCATGAGTTTGCGGTATTCTGTATGAACCGCCTGCCCCGGCTCACATATGCCGCCTTCTTCCGCAAACTGCCGGACATACTCTTCCAAAATTTCCCGTTTATTATCTGCACAGTATATATGATTCTCATCCAGCATAAAGCAGGCACTCCTGTTATCCTCATTTTCATACAAATAAGGAAACATGGTCTCCATGGGCATGGACACCTCCAAAAGTCCCAGCTCTTCGCCATCGGGCTTCGCCATTGTAGTAATTCGCGCCAAAAGCTTCTGTTCCTGATACATAGGATAAGAGTCAAACAGAGTGTCTGTGTAATCCAGTTTCCAGCCGGCCAGATTTTCATCATTTCCCCATGCAAGACGCCGCATCCTGTCATAACGGTAAAGTATGGGCATCATCTCTTCCATGGACTCATCATCCACATAAACACGGATTTGGTACAGATTGGGATTGTTATTCACCACTCTCTCCAGAGATGAAATATTATCATTGTAAAAATCCATCATTTCCTCATAGGAAATCTCTTTTCCATGCTTTATTTTATCCAGATAATCCATGAGTTCCCTGTCACTTAAGAAAAACTGTATGGACATATTAATATTTTCTACACTTTTGCGTATCTCATCATGACTTCTTTCCAGTGTGTATTCCATGGAAATCAGGCTCTCATTTATGGTATTCTGCTCCATATTATGAAACAGCAATATGGTAAAACCTACCACAGGAATCAATACCAGCGTAACAATAATCAATGTAAACTTTTCATTTAATTTCAATCCCCGCAGGGTTTTTGTCAGCCATACACGCACTCTCTCCATCCATATTCCTTTCACATGCGCTAATTCATACCCAGCTTCTCTTTGTTTTCTTTTATCTGTCTGTTACTTTCTGCCAGCCAGTCTCCATAGTCCATGTCCATACGTCTGCGCTTGAATTCCTGAATCAGCTTGTCAAACTCCTCATCACTCTCTGCCAGTAAGAGCTTCGGAAGAATTTCGGACCAAAGCTTTTTAATCTGTATATCTGCATTTGCTGCCACTTCATTTTTACTGTAATTAACCTCATACTGCCCCAGATAATGAGTATAAGGATATGTCCATATCTCCAAATCTCCTACCGGACCACTCACTGCTTTTTTCCAATTCAACTGCATGGTATTATCCTGCAGCATCCAGTAAGCATTGTCTGCGCCATATAACCTGTCATACTCCATACGGTTGGTATCCAGCAGCTTCTGTACTTCCTCTTTCACCACTGGCATACCGTCCACCATATCATAAGTAACACCCTCCACGCCAAGATAAATTATTTTCTGCCCATGTTCACTCATCAGATAGGACATCAGTTCAATCGCCCTGTCCGGTCTGTCACAGTTCTTTGTAATCAGTGTAACTGTCCATCCATTGATTCCGCTTCCGGGAAGCACCGGATCATCCCCACGGGAATTACGGGGACCGTCTATGGCAATATATATCCTTTCGGGATGGTTTGTATATAACTCTTTCTGTTGCGCCTCCATATCTGTCCGCTGAAACAACATACAGAAATAACGCCCTTTGGCAATTTTCTCTTCCATCTGTGTTCGCTGGTCTATAAATATATCACGGCTCAGATAACCTTCACTGCCAAGCTGGCGGAACATCCTGAGCCAGCTTAAATATTCCGCATCCGTGTACCTGTCATATATTTTACCATTCTTCTCATAGGGAACTGCAAGAAAATTCTGTAGATAACGGTCAAAAGAAACACAGCCCGCATCATTAAACACATGTGCTCCAATGGGAATCAGAGCTTCTCCGTCTACCTCTGGAAACATTTTGGCAGCCTTGCGGACTGCATCTGCAAATCCTTCCCGCGTACTCATATCCGGGCTTCCAATCGCCTCATAAATGTCTTTGCGGACCAGAAACGTCTGATTAGAACCAATATCATCCCTCTCCTCAAAATCTTCCGGCACATAGGATGAATTGGGATAATAATATACATTACCGTCTTCTTTGGTATTCCACGCCATAATCTGTGAATCCGCCACCTGCCAGAAATACACATCATACTGATTCGCCAACTCATTCAGGGCATAAACCTTGTCACGTTTTATCATTTCGTCCACCTGGGGTTCCCACCATCCCAGCGTAATCATATCAGGCAATGTATCAGAAGCCAGAAGCACGTCCAGTTTCTCACTTTCATTTCCCAGCGGCGTTACAAACTCAATATCTATACCCGTCTCTTCCGTAATAGTCCGGGATACCAGATTCTGTCCCCATGGAGTATTGAACCAGGCATAATTTATATACCATTTAAAACTAACCTTATCCTCTGCGTGTAACTGCCAGCCCGGAGCTGCATCCATGTCTGGTGAAATTACCTGCCCATCATCAGACTTGTCCTCGTCCACGTCACCCTGTAATAATTCCTCTCCCATCTGCCCCCCGTCACCGGCAGAATCTCTCTTTCCACACCCACTGCACAGTCCGGCAAAGAGACTTAAGACCATACAGATACAGATTAGAAATAATCCCCTTACATTTTTCTTCATATAAAAATTAATACCCTCCAAAACTTTCCCATATAGATTCGACTGCAAGGTTGGTTTGTCCTATATCCACTATAGCAAATACATGCAAAGAAAGCAAGAAAGTCGTATCTTGCAAAACTCTTTCACTGTGATAGAATATATATGGGTGTTACCAAAACGGGTAGCGGTTCGCCTTTTGCCAAA
>CAZRZM010000068.1:0-15447 GCA_964604575.1 uncultured Acetatifactor sp. | reverse complement strand
GCAACCCAAACATTGCCCGTTTTCTCCACGAATATGATTATGTGCAGGAATTCGGTGAAGGTATTGACCGTATGTTTAATGAAATGGCGTCAGCCGGACTTCCTGCTCCTGAGTACCGTGATAATGCCTTTATGCTCAATGCCACAATTAGGAATGGGGTAATAAGTGAAGCTGATGGGGTGATAAACGAGGTAATAAATGGGGCAATAAATATTTCTGCTACTGAGCAGGCTGTTTTAACTGCACTAAAGAAAAAGCCCGGAATTACAAAAGCAGAATTACAGAAAGAAATCTCCCTTGGAAAAAGCACAATTGACCGGGCAATTAAGTCATTAAAAGAAAAACGCTTAATTGAGCGTGTTGGTTCTAATAAAACAGGTTGTTGGAAAATTATAAATAAGCTGTAAACATTCCCTTGACCACGCTATAGCAGGAGACACAGATAATGCCAAGTTTTGACATTTTCTGTGTCTCCTGCTACAAAACCTATAACTGCACTACAGCCTTAAAGGGAATATATCAGGTCATGCAGCACTACTTCCTCCGCCCTGCTCCTAATGCTGTTCATTTTTTGGAGCCAACAGAGCCAGTCATCGGATTTAAGCTGCTCCGTCACTCCCTCTTTCTTTGCCATCTGCCCCACAAGCCTGTCCATCATCTCGTTGCATTCTTCATCAATCTTCGCAAGATGCTTCCATAGGGTTTCCGATAAAACCATATACGAATAAATACCTCCATGATTCTCCTTCAAAAACCGCTGCCTCATCCGTCCATACTTTCCGATCTGATATTCCGTTGTATCCGAAAGTTTGAGGTCGGGAATCAGGTAATCACCTTCCTGATGGTATGTAATCTCCATATACAACCGCCTTTCTTTGTGCTAAACTGTCTACAGATTCGAATAAAAGGATTATCACCTTCTTCCTTTATTACAACATCTGCAAGTTTCCATTCACCACAAATGAGCCAGCCGCATATGTTGTATTTTAGCAGACGCACATTTCCGCTAAAATACTGCGTTTGCCGGAAATGTTTACACCTACAGTTCACAACATATCACATCATTTCCGTATCGGTTCGCCGTATCAATCAAATCATAGCCGTTATTCAGTGCAAAGTCACATTTTCACCCGGCATTTTACCGATGCTGGTTATTCGCCGCCACAATTTCAGGCAGCCGGATATTCTCATTGTGATAGCGGGCATTAGGATTCTTTTCCGGCATATTGAGCAAAATTGCTTTTTTAGGGCAGTGATGAATACATGCCATACACATCTGGCAGTTTTCCATGGTATGAACCGCTCTCTGATTTTCCAGATGAATGCAGCCCGCAGGACACACCCTTGTACAGATACCACATCCAATACAATCCTCTGTCACCTGATAGATGTTCTGATAAAAATTGTCAGGCACCTGCGCCTGTCTTGCAAGATATGCCTGATGCCAGTCCCTGTCTTCCTGCGTCACAGGCTGTTTAAAACATTTACGGGATTCGATATCCGCTTTCAGGGCTGCAATATGTTCCTCTACCTTTTTTTCAGGATTAACGGCAATCTGTTCATTCATATCAAACGCAGGCAGAAAATTGTCCACCATCCTAATGGTATTGATATAATCTGCTTTTTTACCGCAGGTATTCAAAAACTCTTCCGCCAGTTCCGCTGCTCCGCCATGAATATTTCCGTAAGTTAAAATAAGATAAAAATATCCCGTGTGGAAGTCCGCTTTCTGTAAAAACGCTTTTACCATAGCCGGCATTTCATGTCCATAAACCGGACAGACCACCCCGACAGTATCCGCCTCGTAAGTCTGTTGTGTCTGATGAATGACCTGCGGAATGCTAATCTGTTCTTCATCCAACTGTTTTGCTACATACAGGCTATTTCCTGTCCCCGTGAAATAGAAAACCATCTCTTTTCCCTCCATTTTTCCCTGAAAGAATCTTTTTTTATTATAAAAAACTTTTCCAAAAAAGTACAATATGGATATTGAATTGTGCTATACTGTATACGAATACTGGAACAGACCCGGGATATGTTAAGTCTGGTAAGGGCTTTTGACCGTGCCTGCCATACCTTTTCTATCGGCGCCTGCGCACCTGTTCCGATGGTCTCAATGGTTCAGTATGCCACACGTCTATACCCGGATATGACAATCACCTCAGAATTAAAAGACATTAAATTACTGGAAACCGGATTAAGGGATGGAACTTACCAGCTTATCATCCTGCCATACAAACCGGAGGATGAGGACATATGCTATAGGGAATGCGGAACAGAATCCCTGCTTTTCACCCTCCCCCTAAACCACCCTTTTGCAGGCAGTCCGGGACTTTATATGAAAGATATGGACGGGGAAAATATGCTCCTATATTCCAACATAGGCTTCTGGCATGAGCTTCATACCCACAAAATGCCACATTCCCGTTTCCTGGTACAGAATGAGCGGTTTGCTTTTGAAGAGCTTGTACAGTCCTCTGTGCTTCCGTCTTTCACATCGGACTATATCATCCAACTGGCAGGAATACCCAAAGACCGGGTTGCAGTGCCTATTCTTGACCCGGAGGCAAGTGTGACCTATTACGCTGTCTGCCTGAAAGAAAATAAGAAAAATCTGCATCACCTGTTCCTTACCCCTTCAAAATCCGAATGATAATATCATAATTTTCCGGCTGATGGGGGAAGGTACAGTCTGTACAGATTTTTATCTTCCTCCCACCTTTTTCCATAAACTTTGGATTTCCCGGACACTTTTCCCTTAAATATAATGGACAATAACAAAATAAACAGTTAAAATCCTCCACTCCCTTATGACAGGGAAAATATTCACATTTCCTGTTTTCAAAAAAACGGCTGGAAGCTTCCATACTTGCTCCTCCCTATATCACAAGGTGTCTGTCACGTCTGCCACTCTGTTGGAACAGCCTATATTATTACATCCCACACAGACTCCTTCGCAATGAACTTTCTCATCCTTTGTCAGTTCTGCAATAAATGCCACACTCTTTTTGGGTGACATGCAGAACGCCGAATTGCAGGTAATCTGCGGGGTCAGCTCTTTTAACAGACGGGGCAGTATCTCCAGGGGAAACTCCTCTTCACTGCCGGGAAAATGGTATCTTGCAACATGCCAGTCTGTATTATGCCTGATGTAATGATTATAAGCATTATAACTCTGCATCAGAAGTTCCCCTGCCAGCACCTCAATCATATAGCTTTGTGACAAAAGACCCTTTTGACTGTAACTTTCCTGCAGACAATCCACTCCACTTCCCAGAGACAGAACAACCTCCTCATATACCACTCCCTTGGTCTGCTTCTGATTCTGCGGGGAAGCTTCCTTTCTCTCCCAGAAAGCTTCCCTGCGCATCAAAGGCAGCATCTCCTCTGCCACTGTGCGAAACTCAACCACCAGCGTATCTCCATAATGAAATTTTTTACGCACTCCCTCTAAAAAAGCAGGGGTTAAAAACCCGTCCAACACATCAGCAAAAAAAGCTGCCATTGATTTTCTCCCTGTCACACCATACTATTTTTTCACCGGAGAACCACCGAAAACACCTGACATCTCTATATGACTGAGTTTTTCATCTATGGCTTCCACTTCCTGCGCCGCAAGTTCTATATCGGCGGCCCCCGCATTTTCCCGGACCGCTCCACTTTTCCGGAACCCGGAACGCATACTGTTATGTCTTATCCAAAGCCAGAATAAATCTGTGAAATGCCTCAATCCCCGCCTTATCACGCTTGAACACACCTGCATATTCCAGTACCTTTACAAATACAAGTCCTATCTCATCTCTTATTATTTTGTGTACATTTTCCTTATTGATATGGTTATACTTTTTCATAAATTCCTCCGCCCAGTCTGCATGTTTACTAATCACCTCGTTGGAACGGATGTCTTTTTTATGAACAATATAATCCCCAAGGATATCCATTTCCTCTTTTAATCTGGAAGGGAGAACAGCAAGTCCCATCACCTCAATAAGTCCTATGTTCTCTTTTTTAATATGATGAAGCTCTTCATGTGGGTGAAATACGCCAAAAGGACACTCCTTTGTTGTAATATTGTTTCTGAGAGCAATATCCAGCTCAAACTTTCCATCTTTTCTGCGGGCAATCGGAGTAATTGTGTTATGAGGTTCTCCATCTGTCCGGGCAAATATAAAGGATGCCTCATCTGTGTAGTCGCGCCATACTTGTAAAATACGGTCCGCCAGGTCTATGATTTTCTTTTCATCCCCACACCTTAACCGAATAACCGAAAGAGGCCATTTTACGATGCCTGCCTCAACCTCTTCATATCCCTTTATGATAAAATACTCCTCAATGGGAGCTTTCGCCATTGCAAACTCATAATTTCCGCCCTGAAAATGTTCATGGGAAAGAATGGAACCGCCCACAATGGGAAGCTCTGCATTGGAGCCAATAAAATAATGGGGAAAAAGCTTTACAAAGTCAAACAGTCTGACAAAAGTACCGCGCTCCATACTCATAGGGGTATGCTCACCGCAAAATACAATACAGTGTTCGTTATAGTATACATAGGGTGAATACTGAAACCCCCACCCGGAACCGCCGATTGTAACAGGTATAATTCTATGATTTTCTCTTGCGGGGTGGTTTATTCGTCCCGCATAGCCTTCGTTCTGTATGCAGAGAAGACAGTGCGGATATTCAGTCTGTTTCGCAAGCTTCGCAGCAGCGATAGCCTTGGGGTCTTTTTCCGGCTTGCTTAAATTAATGGTAATATCCAAATCACCGTATTCTGTGGAAGTAAGCCATTTCACATCTTTGCAGACACGATATCTTCTGATATAATCAGAATCCTGACTTAGTTTGTAATAATAATCTGTGGCTTCTTTAGGTGATATTTCATACTTCCTTTTGAAGTTATCAATAACCGTCCCCGGTCTTGGCACAAGACAGTTCATTACCCTTGTGTCAAAAAGATCCCTGTACACTGTCCCCTCCTCTATTAATCCCTTCTCCTGCGCATAATCCAGAATCTCTTTCAATGTACTTTCCAAGTCTACCCTGCTGTATTCTTTTCCGTCATCTGTATAATCATCTAATTTTAATACATCCAGAATCATATTGATAGTATATATCTGTTCTTCCGGCGGCACAAGACCTGTTTCCAGGCCGTATGCCACCAGTTTCTTTACTGCTGAATATATCATAGCGGCTCTCCTTTAACTCGTTTCTGTCTAAATGGTACATGGTCCCCCGCCAATTTCCACTACATAGAAATCAGCCGTATATCCAATAGTTTTCCGGTACTCTGCTCCAACTTTTTCCACAAAGTTATCAACGGCATCATTTTCCACGATGTTTACTGTGCATCCGCCAAAACCTGCACCTGTCATTCGGGCTCCTGTTACACCGTCCTGCTTTAAGGCAGATGCCACAAGCGTATCCAATTCTATTCCTGTTACCTCATAGTCATCCCTGAGAGATTCATGAGAGGCAGTCATAAGCTTTCCAAACGCTTTGATATCTCCGGCTTTTAATGCCTTGAGAGCCTTAATGGTTCTCTGATTTTCATAAACTGCATGTTTTGCCCGTCTCTGCCGGACCTCAGATTTGATTGCAGTACGGTTGGCTTCAAACTGTTCCTCCGTTAATTCTCCAAGGCTTTTAATGTCCATAACTTTTTGAAGTTCCGCAAGAGCTTCTTCACATTCTGCACGTCTTTCATTGTATTTTGAATCTCCAAGACCTCTCTTTTTATTGCTGCATGCAATTACTATTTTGGAATTCTTTAATACAATGGGTGCATACTCATATTCTAATGTTGCCGTGTCAAGGAAAATGGCATTGTCTTTTTTGCCCATTGCAATTGCAAACTGGTCCATAATTCCACAGTTTACTTTATTAAAATGGTTTTCCGAATACTGCCCTATCAGGGACATCTGAATCATATCCATGTCAAATCCATACATATCTTTTAAAAGGAATGCCATCCCGATTTCTACCGACGCAGAAGAGGAAAGTCCCGAACCGTTAGGAATATTTCCAAACAGAAGGATATCAAAACCATTTGTGATTTCGTAGCCTTTCTCTCCAAATGCCCATATAACGCCTATGGGATAATTGGCCCAGTGCGCATTTTCAGACCAGACAAGAGCATCCAGATTTCCTTCTATGATTCCAGGCTCTTTAAAATTCTCTGAGTAGAATTTTAACATTCGGTCCTCGCGTTTCCTTGCTATAAAATAAGTTCCAATTGTCAGGGCACAGGGTAAAACATGTCCTCCGTTATAATCTGTATGTTCTCCAATGAGATTCACCCTTCCCGGCGCAAAATAGGAACGAATATCTCCGCCTTCTCCGAATTTTTCTTGAAATACCTGAATCAGCCGTTCTCTCATCTTCACAACTCCTCTTTATTTTTCTGCTCAAATAAATTTTTTAAATATATCTTTTCTCATTAATCTCAAATTTTTCATTTGTAAAGTCTACTGCCAGCTCCGCGCCCACATCTTCATTCCTCCATGTAATTTGAAGAATACTGTCTTCCTCTTTTACACAGATTTCTGCGCCTTCCGCAAATGCCTTTGATGTGTTCCGAAAGCGAATCATCTCTATCTGCTTTTTTACAACCTCTTTTTTCAGTGCATTTTCCACTTCCTCTAATGTGAAATTCGTTCTGTTTATCTCCTTGTGCCCGGAGACGCCTGCTCTTTTAACCGCTTCATGGTCGTTTTTTCCCGCCAAAAGGTCCACATACCATATCTGGGGTTTGCCGGGCATAAAAAGCTGGATTGCCCTTGCCATCAAAAGCTTCTGCTCCGATTCCCCAAGCGCACTGAAATATGTTGCATTCACCTGATAGTACATATTTTTCTGTCCATGGAGATTCTTTACAAGACCGCCACGTTCCACAATCAGATGAATCAGATTCCCAATATCCTCTTCGGGCAGAATCCCTTTTAAATCGAGGAGTGGGATTCCGTCATGGCAGCCAAGCATATTCACCACTTTGATATTCTTTTCCATCATCTCTTCCGCCCAGAGAGCAAGGTAATTGCTTCTCTTATTTTCAATGGCATCAATAATAAGCCCCGGCAGGAAGAAATCATAAGTCATATAGCCTTTATCCGACAAGGTTTTATAAATTTGTTCCTCATATGCCGCGTGAATCTCCGGCAGCAGCGTAAGTTGATATGGAACGGCAATTTCCTGAATTCTGCCCAGAAGCTCCCACGTCCCCGGTTCATTGAGAAAATTTTTTGCCCCCGGCTCTTTCGGCGCATATGCAAACGCATCCAGTCTCACAATACCTGCGCCATAAGATGCAATCTTTTTTATGGTGTCCCGGTAAAAATCCCATACTTTCGGAGATTTTATATTTAAGTCCATTTGTCCAAGATACAGCGGATAATGTTCTTCCTGATAGAAGGTATTCCAATAGGGAACCTTTTTCCCATCGGGAAACTGTACCATAAGGATGGGAAGTCCCGGTTTTCTGAAAAACATATTTTCAATATATTGGGAATCCGGTTCTATATATCCATCCTCTGTCATGGAGCCATATCCCTGCCAGAACTCATTCCAGTTGATAAAGAAATCTTTATATTCCGATTGTTCCCCCCGCTTAACAAGGTCCTTAAACTGGGGGGATGCGGTGGACGCATGATTCAGTATAAAGTCAAGCTTCAAATCAATTCCCAACTTTTTAAGCTGTTCCAAATCCTGCCTGTCTGCCACTTCTTCGTTAATATCATAATCTATCACTGAAAACCCCCTGTCCAAATCAGAATGATAGATACTGGGCAGAATATAAAAAGAGCCAAACACATTTTTCAGTTCTTCTTTCTGAAGAATGGAAACAATATCTGATAATTTCCCTCCCATACTGTCAGGGTACGCATTTAACATTGGCTTATTGTTCATAAATGTCTCCGTTTCTCTCTATTATGATTTTGGCATTTTTCGCCTGACGTGACAGTTTCTCCTGTTCTATTCCAAGCACTGTTCCCATGAATTCACTGGCTGTGTTTTCATCCCTGTTTCTTTTCAGTCTGTTAGCCAGGGTATCTTGTGGCGTACTGTCAATATAAATGGGTAAATCTATTCCTGACAGAAACTCACTTCCGCCATGGGTCCACTCAATTAACAGTATGCGGACATCGCGGAAATCCGTATCCTCATAGCTGATTTCCCCTTCTTCCCGCCCCATCTTTTTCAGAGTGACGAAAGTCCTGCCTGCCTTGAATTCCGCAATCACTTCATTTACCTTATCAAATTCAATTTCCATGGGCGTTCCTAAATATTCCTTAAGCCCTTCTATTCCCTTTTCATGATAAACTTTCAGTCTTTCTTCATCATTATGTTTGGGAATCCTTCTGGGATAATTATCCCCGGCAAGAACATAACAGCCTTTTCCATCCTTTAAAAAATACTGTCCAAGAATAGACGACAGCGTTGTTTTTCCGCATCCGGAACCACCAAAAATACTGATAACCGTTCTTTCCTGCCGGGTATCTATGCGTTTTTTGATAATCCGGTATAACTTCCCTGCCAATTCCACTTCCGTCAACCCAATCTGGTATGCTTCAAACTCTGACCGGGGATAAGGAAGCGGTAGTCCTGCCTCCATCAGCGCAGCGCCGGAATATACCTTTCCCGTTGTCTCATCCATATACACTGCTTCCTGATTGAGACCTTTGAGCTTCACATAATCTGCCGCCATATTTCCCTGAATATCCAGTCTCACCACATTGACAAGCGCCTGCTTTTTATCATTGGATGCAAACATCCATGCAGCATATTCATCCGCAAAGGGATTGGAAAGCCGGTAATAATCCCCCTGACATATCAACGTTTCATACTTCTTATAAGTTCTAATCTGTTCTTTCATCATCTCTTTGTCTTCCCGGCTTAACAGTGCCGGATTCATCTCATATCCGAAGGTTCCTGCCATGGCTGTAATTCCTCTGGTATTTAAGCTTGTAACCCTTCCCGTCTGATGGTTGGGAACAGCGGATACGTGGGAACCTACTACCGAAACAGGATAGAAGAAAGAGGAGCCATACTGGATTGCGGTTCTGTTTATGGCATCGGTGTTGTCGCTGCACCAAATCTGGGGTGTGTAATACATCATTCCCGCATCAAATCTCCCCCCACCGCCACTACAGCCTTCCATCAGTATGTTGGGATACTTTGACGTAAGTTTTTCCAGGAAATCATAGACGCCCAGCACATAATCATAGGTCACATTTCCGGCATACACATCTGCCATGCTTCGATTCATGTCCCACTTGATATATTCAATATTTCCCTGGTCCAGCACGGCACAAATCTGTTCCAATACATTATCCCTTACTTCTTTCCGTGAGAAGTCAAGAAGCAACTGGTTCCGTGACCGGACCGGGGCTCTTTTGTCTATGGTGATTGCCCAGTCAGGATGCTCCCTGTAAAGGTCACTGTCCTCACTTACCATCTCCGGCTCAATCCAGATTCCAAACCTGACGCCAAGGCTGTTTATCCTATGAATCATCTCTGACAAGGTACAGCCCAGCTTATGCTCATTCACATACCAGTCTCCCAGGGAGGAATTATCATCATCCCGTTTTCCAAACCAGCCGTCATCCATAACAACCATGTCAATTCCAAGGTCTGCGGCTTCTCTGGCAAGATTCACAATGGTATCGGCATTGAAATCAAAATAGGCGGCCTCCCAACTGTTAATCAGCACAGGTCTTGCTGCATTCACATAGTTTCCCCGGCACAGATGATTACGGATGCAGGAATGATATCTGTGGGACAGCTCTGCAAAGCCCTTGCCGGAATATGACATCATTACTTCCGGCACCACAAATTCCTCCCCCGCATCCAGTTCATAGGAAAACAAATCGCTGCCCAGCCCCATAAGCAGTCTGGTCTGGTTATACTGGTCTTTTTCCGCCTCACACAGGAAATTGCCGCTGTACACAAACAGCATTCCATAGCAGTTCCCGAAATCCTCTGTGGTATTTTTATCCGCCAGAATCACCCCCGGATTATACTGGTGGCTTGAGGTTCCTCTCCTGCTGCCAATGGATATACATCCATGCCCCACAGGGGTACGCTGCATCATTCTCTCCATGGCATGTTTTCCATAAAAACTCACAAGGTCAAAATCTCCTGCAAGGAAATCCAGGCAGGCTGCCGCCGCTTTCTCAATGGTTACTTTTTCCTCGCCTTGATTGCGGATAATCACACTTCTCGTAATGATATCATTTTCTTCCAGAACACCATATAAAAGGCTTACCTCTATGCCACTGACATTATCTCCAAGCACAATTTCCAGCGTATGCGCTTCCTCTTCGCCCGCCCACACTGCCGGAAGTCCCGGCAGTCCATACTTTCCTTTCCGAATCTCATAATGGGAAAAAGTCAGATTACAGCACTGTGAACCGTCATGGTTTTCTATATTAAGGGCATAATTTCTATAATCTCCGGTCCCAAGGGTGGGATATTCCTGGGGCAGTACATCCAATGAGTACGTTCTGTCCCCTCCTGCCGCATAAGGGTTTCCCGAAAAACCTCTGTCCGCATACGTGAGCATATAATCCATACCGCCCATACACCCGGCTCCATAATACAGATGCAGGAGATATCCATGTTTGTCTACCTGCATCTGGTAGGTGGTATTGCGGGTATGCAGTGTAAATATTTTTTTGTTGGGGTCATAAATTATCGGCATATGATATCTCCTTTTATCCCTTGACAGCTCCGTTTGCCACACCATTTAATATCTGTTTCTGACATATTACATAGAATATCAAAATCGGAATCAGCGCCAGAATATAGGAGGCAAACGCCAGATTGTAATTCGTACCAAACTGGGTCTGGAAGTTAAGCTGTGCCAAAGGTAATGTATTCTGTCCCGTTCCTGACATGATAACGAGCGGTGTCATAACATCATTCCAGGTGCCCAGCGCTGTCAGAATCGCAACCGTGGCGTGCATGGGTTTCATCATGGGAAAAACAATTTTCCAATAGGTTTTCCACGTACTGGCTCCGTCAATATCCGCAGCCTCCTCTAACGCCATGGGAATATTCTTTAAATACCCTGTGTAAAGCAGCACATTCATCGGCATATAGAAAACCAGATACAACAGTATTACTCCCACACGGTTTCCAAGTCCCATCTGTGCAGTCTGTTTTACCAATGGCATCATCAGTATGGAAAAAGGAACAAACATACCGCTGACAATATATAGATAAATAAAGCGAAAACTCTTTTTCTCCGCCATACCTCTGCCAATCACATATCCGGCTATGGAATGAATCAAGATTGCCAGTACAATTGTGGTTAACGTAATCAACAGACTGTTTCCCAAGGAATGCCAGAAGTCTGTGACCTCCATGGCCTGCTTAAAATTGTCCAGGCTCCATCTTGCCGGAAAGGACAATGCACCCGCAACATCATTCGTCATCTCACTCGGCTGCTTGAGGGCAATGATAAATGCCATATAGAGTGGAAAAAATACCGTAACTGTTCCCAATATCAGCACGATTGTCAGTATCCAGTTTGTTTTCTGCGCTTTCTCCATCATAGCTGCTCCTCCTTCTTATTCATAACGGTCATCTGGAAAATAGAAATCGCTACAATCACAACGAAAAACAGAACCGCATTGGCACTCTGGAATCCAAACTGCCCTCCATCCATGCCGTTTCTGTAAATTAAATAAGAAATAGATTCTGTACTCTGTGCGGGTCCTCCCTTTGTCAATGACATAATCTGGTCGAATACCATCAGTAAATTTTTGGTGCTCAATACCAGATTAATCGTGACAAAAGGCATCACAAGCGGAAAAGTCACTTTCCAGAATTCTTTCCATTTACCTGCCCCATCCAGCATACTTGCCTCATATACATCCTGCGGAACCGTCTGGAGTCCTGAGATATAAATAATGGTATTCATAGCCACAGCCTGCCATACACCTACAATCAGTACGCCAATCCACGCATATTTTTCGCTGGCAAGAATACTGTTCTGCAGAAAACTGATGTGAAACGTATCTCCAACTGCCGGCAAAATATATGTAAAAAGGAAGCTGAAAATATAACCGATTACCAGACCTCCCAAAATATTAGGGACAAAATAAATTCCCCTCAGTACACTTTTAAAACGAATCCTGCTGTTCAATCCTACAGCCATAACCAGGCTGATTACATTTACAAGTACTGTTCCTGCCAGCGCATATTTGAACGTAAACAGATAGCTTTTTCCCACTCTGGCATCCGTAAAAAGGTCGATATAATTACGGAATCCTACATAGTCATAAGAACCATATCCCTTGTAATTCGTAAAGCTGTATATGACGCCTTTTATCATAGGCAATGTATTAAATGTAAAAAACAAAATCAGTACCGGTATCACAACTGCCCAAAATGTTCTATCGCGGTTTGTCATCTTCTTTTTCATTGCGCATCCTCCATTTCCTGCTGATATTGCTGTACTTTCCGTATCAAATCCCGGTTATAACGCTTCCAGTCTGTGTCAAACCGTTCCAGAAAGACATCCACAGAGTCTTCGCTGTTATCCAGCAGAAATGTCTGAATCATAGCATCGACACTCATTTCGCTTGGATAATGGTGGTCCTGATAATCTGCCATTCTGTCAGCTTCAATATAGGTTCTCATGCCCTCTAATTCTTCTACAATTTCAAAATCTCCTTCTTTACAGGCAATTCCACCCTGATTATCCAGATAAATCTGAATGGTCTCATCCTCATACAAAAACCGAAGCACCTCATATGCGGCTTCCTTATTCTCACAATTTTTCATAACACAAAACTGCAAATCGATACCAGAATTCAGCACGTTATCCTCTTCTGATTCATTCGCCGGAAAGGTAAAGGAATCAATGTTCATGGAAGGATTTACCGACTTAATCTGCGGTATTGCATAACTGCCAATGGGATACATGGCTGACTGCCCTCTGGCAAAAGCAGTACAGGCATCATTATATCCATAGGCATAGGGATTCGCCTCTGCATGTTCCAGTAATACTTTCATTTTCTCCGCAATCTCACGATAGGATGCCTCAAAAGTAGTATTTCCCATATTTACCTGACTGCAGGTATCCGAATCGGCCAAACCAACTGCCAGTGCATTCCAGGGTGCAAGACAAGTCCAGGTATCCTTATAGCCTAAATATAAGGGCAAAGTTCCACCGGCCTCCATCTCTTCACACAATGTTATAAACTCATCCCATGTTGTGGGTATCTTCCATCCATGTTCCTCAAACATATCCTTGTTGTAAAGAATTCCCGCCGCATTCGCCGCATAAGGCAGGGCATAAACTCCTTCCATCGGTATAAACTCCAGCTCCTTCCCCATGTCCAGATAAGACTGCTTTACCTCTCCGACCTCCTCAAGGTCTGAAATGTCCATAAACAAATCCGCATCAAGAAAATTAGAGTAATTGATATCGCCACCGATTCCAACAATATCAGGATAATCTTCTCTGATAAATCTTGTTTTCAAAATTGTCATGGCTTCATTGGGTGAATCAATGGTTAAATGAATATCCGTATGCGTCTCATTAAAGCGCTGGGCTATCTTTTCAAATGCTTCCACCGCTTCCGGCTTGTAAGACACCATCTCTATTTCCACCTTACCATCCGATGTACTCTGCCCACATCCTGCAAGATTTGCCATTCCCATCACAATTCCCAAAATCAATGACAAACTTCCGCAAATCTTTCTTTTTGACATATCATCCGCTCCTTTCCAAATAAAAACTCTCTCTGTTTTTGTTAAATTCATTTTAACATACCATTATGCTATCCGAAAATAGCGGTATATTTTATTTTATATACCACAATGCTTACTTTTATGATATAATATCACATGATGACGCATTAGGGTATATTTCCCAAGAAAGGAGCCTGAAATGAGCAATACTTTTTTCCATATATTTCCCCGTGAAAATTTTATTGATTTAGGTATGTACCAGTACGGTTATGAGCAATGTGAGCCCGGACATTCCTTTGGGCCTATGGCAAGAAATCATTATCTTTTCCACTATATTATTTCGGGCACGGGCACTCTCATGGCAGACAATACCAAGGGGGAAACCCAGACTTATTCTATTAAGAGCGGACAGGGATTTCTAATTTTTCCCGGACAAATCACTACTTATTATGCTGCCCATAATCTTCCCTGGGAATATGTATGGATTGAGTTTGACGGACTGCGGGTAAAAGAGCTTTTTGATTTGACAGAGTTTTCCAAAGATACTCCTGTATATCACCCGCACTCCAAAGAACTTCGAGAACAAATGATGAATGAAATGTTATATATTGTCCATAATGCCCAGGAATCACCTTTTCACCTTATTGGGCATCTCTATCTGTTTCTGGATTACCTTACCCGGTCTTCCAAATCAACCAGGCTAATCCAAAGCAGCAGAATGAGTGATTATTATATCAAAGAGGCAATCCACTATATCGAACAAAATTTCCAGAATAACATTACCATAGAGGAGATTGCTTCTGTCTGTGGAATCAACCGCAGTTATTTTGGAAAAATTTTCCGCAGTTCCATAGGACACTCCCCTCAGGAATTTTTAATGAATTATAGAATGGTAAAGGCTACCGAACTATTAAAGCTGACTTCCCTTTCCATTGCAGAAATCGGTTCTGCCGTTGGATATGAAAATCAGCTCCATTTTTCACGGGCATTTAAAACTATATATGGAATTTCTCCACGGGAATGGCGAAAACAGCATACCTGACAGAGATAATGCCCTAAACAGACAAATAACGCCATTACTGCCGTATAATCCCTGCGGTACTACCGCTCCATTCAGATTCAGACGGTTTGGGGACATTGCTTCAAATCTTTTGCAACATCGGCTATCGTATATTTTTTCAATTCATTTTCCATGGCTTTCTGGATATGCCTTAGCTTATCATCCAATACCGTATGGATATTTTTTCCTACCGGACAGTTCGGATTCGGATTTTCATGAAAATGAAATAATTCTCCCTCTCCCAGCAAATCAACAGCCAGATATACATCATAAAATGTAATTTGTTCAATGGGTCTGGCCGCCTTCGTGCCGCCTGTCCCCCGTGCCACTTCAATCAATCCTGCATTTTTAAGCTGCGAAAGTATCTTCCGTATAATAACCGGATTCACATTGATACTGGATGCCAGAAAATCACTGGTAACCTTATAATCCTTCCCAAAGGTTTCCATACAGGCAAATATATGAATAGCAATCGTAAACCTGCTGGATATCTGCATAATCCCACCTCCAAACTGTTTTCATTTATTCTATACCCTTTTTGATGTAATGTCAATTATTACATTCATAATTTTGCAGTCTCTTTTATACCGAAAACAATTTCTGCTCCGGGAACTTTCATCTCCCTGCAATTTATTTCCATTTTAAATGCCAGTCTGTAAAAAAAATTTATCCCTGCAGGCAAAAATGTT
>CAZRZM010000067.1:0-15499 GCA_964604575.1 uncultured Acetatifactor sp. | reverse complement strand
CGCAAATGAATATTCCAATCTGAATCAAATCAGAGTATGTAACATACATTGGCAATGCCCTCCTTTCTTTCGTCTGGAGGGTCAGCCCCTCCGAAAAAGAGGGCAGCCGCCTGGCTCTATGGTTTCCCATAGCCAAAGTATAACACACTTAGCTTTATCGCACAACGGTTATACAAATATCAGTTACCAATTTTTCGCTTAACAAGCCTCTCATGACAAAAAAATTACATACTTTTCAGTGAAGTTAATAATTTTTTCCGCTCTGTGATATATGGGAAAACAGGCGTAGCAGAATTTACACCCATGGGAACAGCCTGTCCATTTTCCCATTTACTAATTGTCTGGCGGGCTATTCCCATTTTATCTGCGAGCTCCTCCTGCGAGTAGCTGTTTTGTTTTCTCAAAAGTTTTAACTTGTCTTGTAGATTCATCTGCTGTTACCTCCCATGTAATCTGGATATCATTATAGCAGATGTGTTTTTCCCAGACCACCACTTAGAGGTGACAGAAATGTCACCTCTTCATATCTTTTTTAAATAGGTTAAAATCATGGAGCGCCCGCCATCCTGTTTTGATGATATTCGGGATATTAATGGAACTTACCCCACCCTGACGTGGCTTGAAAGAAATTTCAATAAATGTGAGATTTTCTTTATAATAGGAAAAATAGGAGGTCAGCATAATATTTGGCAGATTGTATTTAATGGGAAGCTTATAAAGGTATTTCTCCACCAGGCTGGTCTTCATTAGCCGGAAAGGTGCATTTGCATCCGGGATACGGATTCCAAAATAACAATATAATAAAATACATACCACTTTTTCCACAAATATTCTTGATTTTCCGTCCTGGCGCGCAGTACGGTTTCCTATGACTGCATCATACTGGTTCCTTAATTCCCAAAAATGGCTGAACTCCCCACAGTCGGTCTGTCCATCGGAATCGGTCTGAAAAATGTAATCAGCTTTATTCCTGATAGCGTAATCATAAAGCGCCATTACCTTTGGACCGTGCTGTCTGTCGGTATGGGTCAGAATCTCTATTTTGGGATATTTTTTCTGTAATTCAACCAGAATTGTATGGGTGGAATCCGTACTTCCGCTATCCGCAATTACCATTTTTGAGTTTTCGCCTTTTCCCGATAAAACCGGATACCACTGGGTGATAACGGTCTCGATATTTGATTCTTCATTATATGCGGGCATAACTATATACAAATTATCCATCCAAATTTCTCCAATGTATTGTTATGAATCATAGGACATATAAGTTTATTCTATACTAAGTTTATTTTATGTCAACAAAAATAGAGTATTTAAGAGTGTCTATCGTTTTCGATTCCGGCAGCTATCCAGTCATTCCCACCATATATACATCTACGGTAATATATATGTACTGGTCTTTTGCCTGGCATTGTTTCAGGGAAACTGCACCGGAATAAGAAAATTCCACAAAAAAATAAATTTTCATTTGACTAAGGTAATTCTTTTTTATTTTATCATGGATTTAAATACACAACAACTTATTGTTCTATGTCAGAAGGACATACTCACCGATACATGATTAAAACATGTTTCTATCAGCAAATATGCCCCTCCTGTATACGCTTTCCGCCCACGTCCTGCGGTTCACCTATGGTAATCCTTTTGTTATACGTTTTTACAGCAGTTATTCCTCTGCATACAATTAATAATTAATTCCGTTAATCGCCAGTGCTCCATCTGTAACGCCAAAATTAATATTTGCATTCTTTCCGTCTGAAATGGAGAATCCCGCCATACTGGGCTGAAAATTTTCAATATCAGCCATTTCTACGGATTGTAACAGTTCTTCCGTAAACACTGTTTCCGCACCGAGCTTTAAAAAATCTTCTCTGTTTTCTACCACACTAACATCAGGTAGACCCACATAAACAGGAAATGCAGTCAGGTCTGCCAATGCCTCTAAATCTTTATTTGCGACTGCGGTTTTTACTTTCTCGGCAAATTCTTTTGCTGCCTTGCTGTCAACCGCAAAATTATCCTCATACCCTGCTGTACTCTCATCGCTTTTTTCTAATGTCTCTGTTTCCGCTTCATCTATAACGGTATCCTGCTGTGTTTCCGGAAGGATACTCTGGGAATTCTCCTGTTGTGTATCCTGATGGGATTGGGAGTTTTTGCCGCATCCCGTCAGAACGGCTCCTATTTCAAATTCAATCTGTCCTGATGTGCCGGGAGCAATTTCATATTTTTCAAAAACAATAACTGGACAGTTATTTTCATTTATATAGAACTTGACATCTTCTGAAATTCCTGTAAATCCTCCTTCCTCTTCTGTGAAAAAGATTTCTCCGGCATTTTGTCTTTCAGCAATCTGTTCCTTGATACTCTTGTTTGCCAGTTCAACATAATCACTGCCCAGCATATCTTTTAATGTAACAATTTTCCCTGTATTTAAGTCTAAATTGTAATATTTTAATTCGTTATGGGCATTTGTCCAGTTCTCAGTCCCCCTTACGGCAAAGGAAAGATAATTATTACTCTGCTGCTTTATCTCATAACCTACAGTAATTTTTATATTATGTTCTTCCCATTCTTCAGGAGTTCCTCCTGTTTCCAAAAAAGCATTTCTGTATTCTTCTGCACGCAAAACTGCAGCATCTGCATACTGATTACACCGAGCAAGAATTTCCCGATTGATTTCATCTGTTGTTATTCCCGTATCCGCTGCAATCATCTCAATCGTTGGAATTTCTACGGATATTGCGATATCGTCCTTTTCTGTTTCATAAGAGCGGAAAGTCAATATCTGAGCCACCCCTCCGATTATGGGAAGCTGTGTTGCTTCCTTTGCGAATACCGGACTCGTATTCAAAGCTGCTGTGAAAAGAATACATACACCCGCTGCTGCCGCCCCTATGCTGCGGATTATTTTTTTAAACTTGTATCTTTGACCGGCAATCCTTTTTTCCTCTTCCTGTTTTCGTGATTTCATTATCTCTTGTTGTATCCGGACATTAAGCTCCGTCGGAATGACGATATCATTATAGCTTTTTTTCATTTTCTCTAACTTACTCATAAATCTGCCTCCTGAATATTTTCTTTTAATAGCTTTAAGCCGCGATAAAGTTTCGTTTTAACTGTATTCAGATTAAATCCGGTAATGCTGGATATTTCATTTAATGACATTTCCTCAAAAAATCTGAGTTTTATAATTTCCTGAATATCCATTTCCAGCTTCTCTAATTCCTGTTCGATATCACCTCCCTGCTCATACCCTTTTTCATAATACACTCCCTCCTGTTCCACAGTATCTGCGGTTAAAACAAATTTGTTGCGCTTTTTTAGTACTGTTAAACATTCATTTATCAATATTTTATAAAACCATGTCTTAATCGCATCTGCATTTTTGATGTTCTTGTGCGCTTCAAGCGCTTTGCAGACAGCACTCTGGACTGCATCAAGAGCATCCTCCTGATGTCTGGTATAACTATAAGCCATTCGATAGAACCGGTCTTGATTTTCGAGAATATACTGAATCAGCCTTTCATATAATACTTGTTTCATCGTAGGCGCACACCTTTCTTTTTTATTCTTTTACTATATAGATTTTTATGGTATCTGAAAAGTTTCAAAAACAGAAAAAAAGTTGAAATATCGTCCCGCATGGTCTTTTTCTGTTGACCGTCAGTTTTTTATCCCCGCGAGGGTCAAATACCCGACTGGTGGAAATGCTTGTGAAATTCCTGCAAAAATGATAAACTGTGGTAGATGTCTGTATATTATGGAAAATAACATGAGTTGATATGGAAAGGCAGGAAAATACATGGAGCTATGGTTTTCGGAACCACATACCCCGAATGTAAAATTATCCATCCGGGTGGACAGGCAGCTCTACAGCGGACAGAGCGAGTTTCAGAGAATTGATGTCTTTGAGTCCCCGGAGTTCGGACGTTTCCTAACTCTGGACGGCTATATGATGCTGACGGAAAAAGACGAGTTCATTTATCATGAAATGATTACCCATGTACCCATGGCAGTTCATCCCAATGTAAAAAAAGTGCTGGTTATCGGTGCAGGTGACGGAGGGGTTATCCGGGAACTGACCCGCTATGATGGCATTGAGCATATTGATATGGTAGAAATTGACGAGCTGGTGGTGGAGGTCTGCAAAAAATACCTTCCGCTTACTGCCTGCCGTTTTGACGAAGCCAGAGTGCACATATATTTTGAGGATGGTCTGCGCTTTATCCGCTCCAGAGAAAATGAGTACGATTTGATTATTGTGGACTCCACCGACCCTTTCGGACCGGGAGAAGGACTTTTTACCAAAGAGTTTTACGGCAACTGTTACAAGGCTTTAAAAGAGGATGGAATCATGGTAAACCAGCATGAAAGCCCCTTTTATGATGGAGATGCCAACGCCTGCAGGCGCGCCCACAAGCGGATAGTGGAAAGCTTTCCCATCAGCCGCGTTTATCAGGCACACATTCCCACCTATCCTTCGGGACACTGGCTGTTCGGTTTTGCTTCCAAAAGATATCATCCTATTCACGATTTAAACGATGTAAAATGGAAAAGGCTGGGCATTGACACCCGTTACTATACACCAAAGCTCCACCAGGGGGCTTTCTGTCTGCCGGCATATGTGGAACAGCTTCTTCGCAGCGTGGAGATTTCTGAACCGGAGCTGTAGAGAAAGCTGCCAATGATAAAGGGAATTGTCGGACATATTTGACAGGAATATAAGAAATATCTGCAAAAGAAAGGAATATACATACATGGCAAAAATTTTAATCATCGGCTGTGGCGGTGTAGCCTCCGTAGCCATCCAGAAATGTGCAAAATGCGTGGATACTTTCACCCAAATCTGCATTGCAAGCCGTACCAAATCCAAATGCGACGCGCTGAAAGAAAAAATTGATAAAGAAACCGCCGCGAAGGAGACAAAAGCAGTTATCACCACAGAGCAGGTGGATGCCGACAATGTGGATGAGCTGGCTGCATTAATCAAAAAAGTACAGCCCCAGGCTGTCCTGAATCTGGCCCTGCCATATCAGGATTTGACAATCATGGATGCCTGTCTTGCCTGCGGTGTGGACTATATAGACACCGCCAACTATGAGGCAGAGGATACCGAAGACCCTGCGTGGCGCGCTGTTTATGAAAAACGCTGCAAAGAGCAGGGATTCACTGCATATTTTGATTATTCCTGGCAGTGGGCATATAAGGAAAAGTTTGAGCAGGCAGGTATCACTGCCCTTCTGGGAAGCGGTTTCGACCCCGGCGTCACCAGCGTGTTTTCCGCCTATGCCCTGAAGCATTATTTTGACGAGATACATTATATTGATATTATGGACTGCAACGGCGGCGACCATGGCTATCCTTTTGCAACTAATTTTAACCCGGAGATTAACCTGCGGGAGGTGTCTGCCAACGGTTCCTACTGGGAGAACGGCCACTGGGTGGAGACAAAGCCCATGGAAATCAAGAGGGAGTACGATTTTGCCCAGGTGGGAAAAAAGGACATGTACCTTCTGCACCACGAAGAAATAGAGTCCCTAGCCAAAAATATTCCGGGTGTCAGGAGAATCCGTTTCTTTATGACCTTTGGGCAGAGCTATCTCACCCATATGAAATGTCTGGAAAATGTGGGTATGCTGGGTACGGCGCCTATCAATTTCGAGGGAAAAGAAATTGTCCCCATCCAGTTTTTGAAAGCACTGCTTCCAGACCCTGCGTCCTTAGGTTCCCGCACTGTAGGCAAGACCAACATTGGCTGTATTTTTACCGGAATCAAGGATGGAAAAGAAAAGTCCATTTATATTTATAATGTCTGCGACCATCAGGAGTGTTATAAGGAGCTTGGCTCCCAGGCGATTTCCTATACCACCGGAGTGCCTGCCATGATAGGTGCGAAGCTGGTGCTGGAGGGCGTCTGGAAACGTCCCGGTGTCTTTAATGTGGAAGAGTTTGACCCGGACCCTTTTATGGAAGCATTGAACGAGTATGGACTTCCCTGGGTTGTGGAAGAAAACCCGGTTCTGGTAGAGTAGCGGATTTTTGTAATATTTGGCGTTGCAAACCATATATTTTCTGTGTTATATTGAAAAGTGATGTATTAGTGATAGTTATCAGCAGATTCAGATGTCTTGTAAGGCGATTGGTTGAAGATAATTTGGAAAGGAACAACAGATATGAGAACATTAACAGAGATACGGTGGCATGGCAGAGGCGGGCAGGGTGCCAAGACCGCAGCGCTGCTTCTGGCAGATGTGGCATTTAATACGGGAAAACATGTGCAGGGATTTCCAGAGTATGGTCCTGAGCGAATGGGAGCGCCCATTACCGCATACGACAGAATCAGTGACAAGGAGATTCGTGTACATTCCAATATTTATGAACCTGATTTTGTGGTGGTGGTTGATGATACCCTTCTGCACAGCGTTGATGTCACAAAGGGTCTTAAGCCTGACGGCGCAATCCTCATTAACACTCTGAAAGAAAAGGAAGAGATTATGCCCCTGTTAAATAATTATCCGGGTCAGGTGTTTATCATTGATGCCCACAAGGTGTCCATGGAAACCATGGGACATTATTTTCCTAACACTCCCCTTCTTGCCGCAATCGTCAAAGTATCCGGTCTGATGGAAGAGGATGTTTTCATGAAAGAGATGGAACAGTCTTTAAAACATAAATTTGCGAAGAAGCCGGAAGTTTTAGAGGGCAATATCAAAGCCTTACAGATGGCATTCAGGGAGGTGCACTAATGGCGTTAAAAGCAGAACAGATTAATGAGAAAACAGCATGGCAGGATTTGACGGAAGGTTTGCAGATGCACGAGGCTGCAACATCCAAATTATTTGAGACAGGAGAATGGAGAACCCAGACCCCTATATGGGACAGAGAAAAATGTAAGCAGTGCCTTTTGTGTGTTCCCTATTGCCCTGATTCCAGCATTCCTGTATGTGAGGGCAAAAGAGAAGAGTTTGACTATAAACATTGTAAGGGTTGTGGAATCTGTGTGAAAGCATGTCCCTTCGGCGCAATCGAGATGAAGGAGGGAAAATAAATGGCAATCAAAGAAAGAATGTCGGGTAACGAGGCAGTATCCCATGCAATCAAACAGATTAACCCGGATGTAATGCCTGCATTCCCTATCACCCCTTCCACAGAAATTCCCCAGTATGTTTCCACTATGATATCCAATGGGGAAATTGATACAGAATTTATTCCCGTGGAAAGTGAGCACAGTTCCATGAGTGCAGCAATCGGTTCTTCCGCGGCTGGCGCGAGAACCCTGACAGCAACCTCCTCCTGCGGACTGGCACTGATGTGGGAGGTGCTGTATGTGGCAGCCTCCAACAGACTGCCTATTATGATGCAGGTGGTAAATAGGGCGCTTTCCGGTCCTATTAATATTAATGCAGAGCACTCTGACAGTATGGGTGCAAGGGATTCGGGATGGATTCAGATTTATGCAGAAAATAACCAGGAAGCTTATGACAATACCCTTCAGGCGTACCGCATTGCAGAGCACAAGGATGTAAAGCTTCCCATTATGATATGTCAGGATGGTTTCATCACCAGTCATGCAGTGGAGAATATCACTCTGCTGGAGGATGAGCCGGTGAAGAAATTTGTGGGTGAATACGAGCCGGAGCATTATCTGTTGCGCGAGGATGAAACCATGGCAGTGGGCCCCTATGCGCTGTCACCTTTCTGTATGGAGGCAAAAAGAGCACAGGCCCAGGCAATGATAAATGCAAAGCAGGTTATTTTAGATGTTGCGAAAGAATTTGAGAGTATTTCCGGTAGAAAATATGGATTTTTTGAAGAATACAGACTGGAGGATGCAGAGTATGCAGTGGTTGCCATTGGCTCTGTCTGTGGTACGGTTAAGGATGCCATTGATGCGCTGAGAGAGCAGGGTATCAAAGCAGGTCTTTTGAAAGTAAGGGTATTCCGTCCTTTTCCCGGCGAGGAGATGGCAGCAGCACTGAAAAACTGTAAAGCAGTCGCCATTATGGACAGATGCGAAGGATATAATGCAACAGGAGGTCCGCTGGGAGCAGAGCTTACCGCTGCGCTTTACCGTGCAAAAGCAGAGACAGAAACGGTGAATATCATCTATGGTCTGTCGGGAAGAGATGTGACAGTCGGTGATATTACCGAGGTATACGGCAAACTGCAGAAACTGGCAGAGGGTGAGAACCTCTTTGGCGAGTATCCGTATCTGGGACTGAGAAGCCATTGACAGTAAGAAGCTGAAGGTTTTTTGATACAGAGCGTCATACGGTTACTGTATAAGTGAAGGATTGGAGATTAGAAAATACAATGGAGCAGAAAGCATTTAATTTTAAAGAAATACAGGGACGGGAAGAAAGACTGGCACCGGGACACCGTATGTGTGCCGGCTGTGGCGGAACCATCGCCGTAAGAAATGTACTGAAGGCACTGCATCCCGGTGACAAGGCTGTTATCGGTAATGCAACAGGCTGTCTGGAGGTGTCTTCTTATATGTATCCTTTTACTGCCTATGAGGACAGCTATATTCATAACGCATTTGAAAATGCAGGCGCCACCCTCTCCGGCGTGGAGACCGCATACAATGCCCTCAAAAAACGGGGAAAAATTAAGGATGATTACAAGTTTATCACCTTTGGCGGAGACGGCGGTACTTATGATATTGGTCTGCAGTCTCTCTCCGGTGCCATGGAGAGAGGGCATGACATGGTTTATGTATGTTATGATAACGGCGCTTACATGAACACCGGAGTACAGCGTTCCTCTGCGACTCCCATGTATGCGGATACCACCACCACTCCTACCGGTAAGGTATCAAACGGCAAGCCACAGACAAGAAAAGATTTGGCAGCAGTCATTGCCGCCCATAATGTCCCCTATGTGGCGCAGACCACGTTCCTTACTAATATGAAAGATTTGTACACTAAGTCTGAGAAAGCAATTTATACTCCCGGAGCGGCCTTCTTAAATATTCTGGCACCCTGCCCCAGAGGCTGGAAATACGATGCCCCGGATATTATTGAGATTTGCAAGCTGGCAGTGGAGACCTGCTACTGGCCTTTGTTTGAGGTGATTGATGGGAAATGGATTCTCAACTACCAGCCCAGGAAAAAACTTCCACTGGAGGATTTTCTGAAAAAACAGGGACGTTTCAAACATCTTTTCAAACCCGGTAATGAGTATCTCATTGAAGCTTTCCAGAAGGAAGTGGATAAACGCTGGGAAGAACTGCTGTTCCGCTGCCAGGTATAACAGGGTGAAAAGAACTTCTCAGTTTCGCCAAAAAAATGCCCCTCTGGGGCATTTTTTATTGGATACGCTCGTCATATAAAAAGAACATATATCCGTATTCTTCGATGGCAGCAAAGCTTGTGAGTTGTTCGTAAGTGGCATGAAGACTAAAGAAATGGTGAGAAGCCGTTCCGTCATTATAGGTTTCATAGGCAACGGTATATCCCAGTTCGGATAGTCGTTTTCGTTCCTTTTCTATGGCAGAGCTGTTTGCCTCCAGAAGCTGCCCGGAGCTGAAAACATCTACGACAACCTGGTATAAAACCGTATCGCCATATTCTTTCAAGGCGTCATTTAAAGGAATGGAATACTGGTAAGTGTTGTTTTCGGGAGTGTTGTAACTGGCGGAGGAAGTCATATCGCCATAGGAGCTAATCATAGTTATCATTTCAGGCAGAGAATATTCACTATCCGTATCCGGCATCCCGCTTGGTATACATATATAAGCCTGTTCCGAAGCTTCCATCTGCCTATCGTTCGTTATTTGTTCGATATCCTTTGCCTGCTCAGGCTCCTTTATTTGTTCAGAATCTTTTGTCTGTTCAGAATCCTTTGTCTGCCCAACAGTTTCTACTGGTTCCGTGTTTTCGTCCTTGTTATTAATGGTTTCCCATGGAATATGGTAGTTATTGTTAAGTTCGACATTCGGCTGGAAAATTTTGCTCTGCCATAATCCCAGACAAAACAGAACGGCAGCACAGCAGCAGACAGTCATTGTTCCGGCTTTTTTCATTGCTCTTTTCTTTCTGCGGTCTTTGGCAATTATTTCTTCGCTTCGCTGCAATACCCGCTGGGCGACTTCCCTATAATCCCTCATATACAAAGCCCTCCTTGTCAAGTTCTGATTTGAGTGACAATTTTGCACGGTAAAGGAGGTTTTCAATCTGGCGTTTACTTTTTTTCATCACCACTGCTGTCTGGGCATTGCTGAAATCCTCGAAAAATGACAGATACAGCACTTGCCGGTATTCAGACTTTAGTCTGCTCATTGCCCTATGAACAAGGATTTTGTCTTCCTCCTGTAAATAGGACTTTTCAAGATTCTGCTCGTCGCGCGACAGATTCGGAAGTTCTTCTGTGGGCATGACAGCAATTTTGGAATTGTGTCTTAAATAATCAATCGCCACATTCCGTCCGATGGTATACAGCCAGGTTTTAAAGGTGTATCTGGCTGAAAACGCAGGTTTCTTTACTACGAGCCTGACAAAGGTATCTTCCATAAGGTCTTCCGCAACATGGATATTTTGGGTAAAGCCATTCAGATATAATATCAAACCATCCTTATAATCCCTTATTATTTCTACAATGCCACTTTCATCACCATCAAGGAAACGGCGGTAGCTACTTGCACCGTTGTCCATTGATTTCTCCTTTCCGAAAAGCAGACTCGGTTGCCTTTCACTTCTTAAACGGATAATCTGCTATATTCTCTCACCGGAAAATTTTTTTTAATAAATCAATTTGTAAATAAATTATAACAGATTTTGCGAAAAATCTTTAAAATTTTCAGAAAAGCTCTTTACAATATAAAAACGTTTTTATAAAATAAATATATAAAGTTTGGCTTTGTGTCTGCGCGCTGTTTGTCACAAAGTCGTTTATGCACATAATCATAATAAAATGGAACCATGAAAGCAGCGCAGAAATGAGGGATATTATGAGAAGAAAATGGGTAAGAAGTATAGGAGTGTTATTGGCAGCCGCACTTATGCTGACCGGATGTGGCGCATCTGCCGGAGAGGCGTCCTCGCCTGATGGGAATCAGGAAGGACAGTTATCGGATGATGGCACCCAGCCGGAAGACGGGAATGGGCAGTTACCGGACGGTGATACCCAGGAAGAAAATCAGGATTTGCAGTTACCGGAGGACACCGAAGGGAGCGAGGAACCCGCTTATACGGTAAGAGAGTATAAGGAAGTGGAAAATCCGCTTCTGAAAGCGGATGGCAAAGTGCTCCGTGACAGCGCAGGCGAGGGAGATGTGGTTCAGTTAAAGGGAACCAATGCAGGAGGATATCTGTTTCAGGAATTTTGGATGACGCCTACAAAAGCTACTGGAAAGGTGTCGGATGAAACGGATTTGTATGCTATGCTGACAGAGCGGTTCGGGGCGGAGCAGATGGAAGAGCTTGTCACTCTGTATCAGGATAATTATTGGACAGAAGCAGATTTTGATTATTGTGCGGAGCTGGGAATGAACTGTATCCGACTTCCTTTCTGGTATAGGAATCTGGTGGATGAGGAGGGGAACCTGCACGAGGACTGGTACGAGCGTTTTGACTGGTTTGTGGAGCAGGCGGCCAAACGTCATATGTATACTATTCTGGATTTCCATGGTGCACCCGGTTCCCAGAACGGAAGCGACCATTCCGGCAAGGATGGACATAACAACAAGCAGGCGGCTTCGGAATTTTTCTTCGGTGACAATGCGGAGGGCAACAGAGAGTTATATTATCAGCTCTGGGAGACGATTGCAGAACATTATAAAGACAATCCATGGGTTGCAGGCTATGATTTGTTGAATGAGCCGTTCTGTACCTACCGCTACAGCTCTTCTTTTTCGGACGACCAGTTGCATCAGATGGTTTGGATTGTATATAACAATGCCTATAAGAGGATTCGCGCCATTGATGAAAACCATGTGATTATCATGGAAGCCACATGGGACCCTGTGGATTTGCCGGACCCTGCGGAAGCGGGATGGGAAAATGTTATGTACGAGTATCATAACTATCTGTATGATGATTACGACAACGCCCAGGGACAGCAGATTTCCAATATGAAAAGCAAGCTGGATTCCATTGCTGTAGCCGATTATAATGTGCCCAGCTATCTGGGAGAGTTTGCCTATTTTAACAATCTGGATGCCTGGGACGAGGGCATGGAGTTAATCAATAATACTGGAATCAACTGGACTACATGGACCTATAAGGTAATTGAATCCTATGGCAACTGGGGTATCCGCAACCAGAAGGATTTCAATGTGAATCTGGAACTGGATTCCTATGAGGACATTAAGGAGGACTGGTCCAGGGTAGGGGAGTCTACGGAAAATGCGGGACTCCGCAATGTAATGGAAAAGTATTATAAGATGGAGTATATCGCAGCGGAATAGTGCAGGAGTCCGGCTGGGATAAAAGGTATTACAGATATTATAATTTAGATAGCATAAAAGAAAAGCTGACTGTGGAGAGAATATTATCAAAGATATTTCCATAGTCAGTTTTTTTATTTCCGCGGGCAATGATTCAGGCAGAAACGTTCATGCCGAAAAAGTTAACGTACAGGCAGAAAATGGTTATACAGACAAAATTTGTGGTAGAGTAGAAAAAAGATGTTCCAGTGACAGGAAGAGGTGATTCCATTAGGAGTGTAAAAGGTTGAAGAGGAGAATTTTGTAAAAATACAAGTAAAGGGAGAGAAAGGATATGAAGAAATATTATAAAAGATTAGTAGCTACGTTGTTATTGACAATGACCTTGTTTGGAAGTGTTTTAACAGTAAATGCGGCATGTGGTCATGCTCACACAGTAACAGAAACTGTACCAAGGACGGTCACGTCGACACACACGCATACGGATGCAAGCGGTTCTTATCAGTGCATGGTGGTAATTACATACACAACAATAACTGTCAGGTGTGAAAATTGTGGTGCGGTGCTTTCACAGAGGACTGATACAAATGAATCGCATAATCGCATAGGATAGTTTAATCGTTCAAAAGTTTCTTGTATCAGTGATAAATAGGTCGCACTGTCTCTGTATAAAGTCAATAAAGTACAGATTGGCGGGCGGCCTATTTTATGGCAGAATGCGTTTATCCGATATTGAGGAGGAAAATAAACAGTGAAAATAAAAGTGACCTCTTTTTCTATAATTGTCTGTCTTTTGTTCAGTATAGGAGGCTGCTCCCGGCAGACATCCGAACAGGGTCAGGACGACAGCCGGTCTTCTTCCGGTGAGCAGAAATGGGTGCTGGAAGATTTCGTCATTCCCTCTGCTGACAAAGAACTGGGGGAGGAGCTTCCGTCGGGTGAAAACAGGGATGTTCTGTATATGGGACTGGCTGGCGGGACTGTCTACCGTTATGTACGGCAGTATAATGAAGCAGGAAATGTAACCGGGTACCATGTCCAGACATTAAACGCGCCATATACCGCGTGGAAAACGAAAACCATTGCTTTGGAAGGGGAACAGGGTGTCCCATTATATACGGAGTATTTAACGGCGTTCACTGCAGATGGAGAACTGCATTGTCTTTATGGGGAAGAGGGAGCCTGCCGGCTGGAGAAAATATCCCTGGAAGAAGGGCATTCCCGGAACAGCATTACCTCAGACAACCTGAGGCAGGTATTGGAGAAAGCGGATAGGTGGTATGTGCAGGGTGACAAAAACTATATCCACACCCCTGACGGACTGTATTGTTATGGGCAGGATTTTACCGCAGCCGGGAGGACGGCGGTCCCTGACGCCATGTTTATTCAGCAGATGACAGAAAGTAAGCCGGGTGGTGGGCTGTATCTTCTGGGTGTTTCAGAGGAGGGAACTTCCCTCTGTCTGTGGCGCTCTGATAAGGACGCCCCAGTTATTACAGTGGACAGCTATGTGGGACAGGGGTATGCGGCATTCTGCTCGGATACGGAAGGCTACCTCTGTGATGCGGAACATATCCGCCAGTTTGATGTGGCGTCGGGCAGTGTGGTGCCTGTGGGGAGATATGGGGACTGGGGATATCATCCGGAAGAAATCTGTGCCGTGTCAGCAGGGGAGGATGAATCCTTTTTGATTCTGGTACGGACAGGGGAAAACCGGGACACGGACGGAGGATATCTCCTGCTGCATGGGACACGGCAGGAAATAGGAGAAAAGAAAACACTGGAGCTGGCAACCAGTTTTGCGGATGATTTTACGAAGGAATCCATTCTACAGTTTAACCAGCAGAATGGAGAATACGAGATTGTGCTGCGGGAACGCCCCTTTAATGCCGAACCGGGAGAGACCGCACTGCAGGAGTTTGAGGATTACTGCACCAAAATACAGGCAGAGATGGCAGGCGGCGGCGGACCGGATTTAATAGATATCGCGGTTATGGACCTTGAAAGTGGAGCGGCGAAAGGGTATCTGCGGGAACTGACGGAGGACTTCGCGGAGCAGAGGAGCCAGTGTGAGGAGAGTATCTGGCAGGCAGGCATGGTGAACGGGAAAGTATATGCCATTCCTTATGCGTTTAATGTGACGAGCCTTGTCCTGCCCAAAAAGGCAGTGGGGGATAAAACAAGCTGGACGCTGGAAGAGGCAATGCGGCTCACAAGGGAAAGCAATGTGGAAACTTTTGGGGAATACATGACTGCGGTGAATATCTTTTGGAATCTGGGGATTCGGATGGAGGACAGCAGCGGGCTGATAGACTGGGAAAACAGGGTGTGCCATCTGGACGGTCAGGAGGCGGTGGAGCTTCTGGAATTTTCCAGGGAGTATGGAGACAACAGAATTTACTCCGAGGATATAGCAGAGGCGGCGGCAGTGGGAGAAGAAGCCCAGCCGGGTGACCGTATTCTCCGGGAAGAGACATTGACTGCGGTAAGTTATTTATATGGAATACATTCTGTACAGGGCTGGGATACTCATTTTCGCCTATGTGACAGTGTACCGGTCTATATTGGCTTCCCCACAGAAAATGGAGAAGCCCAGCATGAAATGTACGTCGAAAGTTTTGCAATTAATCAGGCGTGTAAATATCCGGAGGCGGCAGTTGCGTTTTTGCAGTTCCTGCAGTCTGAAAAGAGGCAGAATGATATCGCAGAACAGGGCATGTCAACTGTAATGCCGGTACGCCGCAGTTCCCTTGAGCGAATTTGGAATAAAGCCATGAAGAATGAGTACGATTTATCAGGCAAGACAGAAATTATGGGAGAAGAGGTGAAACTGGAACCGCTCAGCCCGGAATCGGTGCAAAGGTTTAGGAAGGTGATAGAGACAGCAAAACCGATAAGCAGAAGAACCGAACCGATATATAACATGATTGAGGAGGAGCTGTCGCCGTATTATGCAGGAGATAAATCTGCTGAGGAAGTGCTGGGTATCCTGCAGAACAGGGTACAGTTATATCTGAATGAAATTAAATAAAAACTCCTCATATAAGAAGGAAATTAGTGTGAAAGAAAGTAGAGGAAGACCATAAATTGGCGCACTTGAATAAGCTG
>CAZRZM010000066.1:0-15616 GCA_964604575.1 uncultured Acetatifactor sp. | reverse complement strand
GTGAAACGGTCAATAAGAGTAGTAAAAGTAAAATATTTGCTATATAGACTCTAAACCCAAATCTTGTATTTTCATACTTTTAAAATTTGCCCATTGCACCATATCGGTGTTTTGCGGCAGACTATAATAGTTAGAATATATTACGGATTAAAAGCAAGTGGAGAAGGTGTACCACTTGCTTTCTTTACGTGTATCACAAGCCACGCACTCCATACTATCAGACCAATAACAGAGGAGAACTGCTGTCATGAAAGAAAAAATTACATTGTATGGATTTAATAACCTGACAAAATCCTTAAGTTTTAATATTTATGATGTGTGTTATGCCAAGACTCAGAGGGAGCAGAAGGACTATATTGCCTATATTGATGAGCAGTATAACTCAGAACGACTTACCAAAATCCTTACCAATGTCACGGATATGATTGGAGCGAAGGTGCTTAATATATCCAGTCAGGATTATGAGCCCCAGGGTTCCTCTGTAACGATTCTGGTGGCTGAGGAAAGCATGATTCCTGCGGGCGATACCACGGTTGCCCATTTGGATAAGAGCCATATTACGGTACATACCTATCCTGAATACCATCCGGAAACTTGTCTTGCCACATTCCGTGTGGATATTGATGTGGCAACCTGCGGAGAGATTACGCCATTGTCCACACTGGATTACCTGATTGGCTCTTTTGATTCCGACATTATCACCATGGACTATCGTGTCCGGGGATTTACAAGGGATGTTCGTGGACAGAAATTATTTATGGATCACCGTATGACTTCCATTCAGGATTATATTAACCAAGAGACCCTGCACCGGTATGATGCAGTGGATATCAATGTGTATGATTCCAATATTTTTCATACCAAGATGTTGATAAAAGAGATTGATTTGCAGAATTATCTGTTTAACAGCGATGTTTATGAGCTGCCGCCCAAGACCCGGCTGGAGATTACGGATAATCTGCGCAGGGAAATGATTGAGATTTTCAGTGGGAGAAATATATTTTAAGTTGGTTATGCAGCATTTTTATGAGATAAGAGAAGAGGTTAAAAAAGAACATGGGAAGATTTAATCAGTCCAGGGCGCCTATTTATGAGGCACTGGAGCAGTTGCGGCAAAATAGAATCGTACCCTTTGATGTGCCCGGACATAAGAGAGGGCGGGGGAATCCCGAACTGGTGGAGCTGCTGGGACAGCAGTGTGTGGGCATTGATGTAAATTCCATGAAACCGCTGGATAATCTGTGCCATCCGGTTTCCGTCATCCGTGAAGCGGAGGAGATGGCGGCAGAAGCCTTTGGTGCCGCTTATGCGTTTCTCATGGTGGGAGGAACCACCTCTTCTGTCCAGAGCATGGTTTTAAGTACCTGCAAAAAAGGGGAGAAAATTATCCTGCCCCGCAATGTCCATAGAAGTGTCATCAATGCGCTGGTGTTAAATGGTGCAATTCCTATTTATGTAAATCCCGATACAGACAACCGACTGGGAATCGCGCTGGGGATGAAGGTGTCCCAGGTGGAGCAGGCGATAAAGGAAAATCCGGATGCAGTGGCGGTTCTGGTAAATAATCCCACCTATTATGGGATTTGTTCTGATTTAAAGAGTATTGTGGCACTGGCACACAAGTCCGGTATGAAGGTATTGGTGGACGAAGCACATGGTACTCATTTTTATTTTGGAGAAAATATGCCCATATCTGCCATGGAGGCAGGAGCAGATATGGCAAGTGTCAGTATGCACAAGTCCGGGGGAAGTCTGACCCAGAGCTCTTTTCTGCTGGTGGGACCTGACATGCAGCCGGGATATGTGCGTCAGATTATTAACCTGACCCAGACCACCAGCGCATCTTATCTGCTTCTGGCAAGCCTGGATATTTCCCGCAGAAATCTGGCGCTCAGGGGCAGGGAAGAGTTTGGCAGAGTGGTGGCAATGGCGGAATATGCCAGAGAAGAGATTAACCAGATAGGCGGGTACTATGCCTATACAAAGGAGCTGATTAATCATGACAGTATTTATGACTTTGACAAAACCAAGCTGACCGTGAATACTCTGGGTATCGGACTGGCAGGAATTGAGGTCTATGATATTCTGCGGGATGAGTATGATATCCAGGCAGAACTTGGTGACATCGCCAATATTCTGGCATACATTTCCATCGGAGACAGACAGCGTGAGATAGAACGGCTGGTGAGTGCGCTGGCGGAAATTAAACGGAAACATGCAAAAGACAGTACCGGTATGTTTACCCAGGAATATATTGACCCCAAGGTGGCGGTATCCCCGCAGAATGCTTTTTATGCGGAAAAGGAATCCCTGCCTTTGATGGAAACCAAAGGACGCATTTGCAGCGAATTTGTCATGTGCTATCCGCCTGGAATCCCTATTCTGGCACCGGGAGAGGAGATTACCGGGGATATTTTAAGATATATCTCCTATGCCAAAGAAAAGGGATGTTCCATGACCGGGCCTGAAGACGCCGGAATTGAGAGACTGAACGTGTTGAAGGAAATTTGGGCATAATATTTTCCCATGCTTCCTCATCTATTTCTTCCTCGTGGAAAAGTTTTTTCTTATCATCTTCTGTAATTTTGCGGATTACTTTACACGGATTGCCTGCGGCAATACACCAGTCCGGGATGTCTTTTGTCACCACACTGCCTGCTCCGATAACTACATTATTTCCAATGTGCACACCGGGACAGACTACGGTGTTGCCTCCCAGCCATACATTGTCGCCTATGGTTACTTCTTTACCATACTCATAAGCGGAATTGCGGCTTACCGGATGAATGGGATGTCCCGCAGTATAAATTGCCACATTTGGAGCCAACTGGCAGTTGTCGCCGATTTTGATTTTCGCTACATCCAGAAATGTGCAGTTATAATTGGCAAAGAAATTTTTGCCTACTTCAATATGTTTTCCATAATCACAATAAAAAGGTGGATTGATGAAAGCGTTGTCTGATTTTCCCAGGAGTTCTTGCACTGTGCTACGTATTCCGGCAAAATCGGAGCGGTCCATAAAATTTAATTGTTGCAGAATTTTCCTGCATACAAGCTGTTCCTCAAAAATTTCATCATCTGAAATATAGGCTAATCCGGCATCTCTTCGGGTTTTGTTGTCCATTTTTCCCCACATTCCGCCGCTTCAGCAGCCTTCTTCTTGTTGTTTTATCTAAGTTTGCGCTCTTCCTGCAGGTCTTCGGCAGTAATTCTTTTATCTTTATAATAATACTCTTTGTCACGGTCATCAATTTCTCTGATTACTTTGCAGGGATTGCCCGCTGCCACACAGTTTGCCGGAATATCTTTTGTTACTACGCTTCCGGCGCCTATTACTGTGTTTTCACCAATGGATACTCCCGGACATATGGTAGTTGCTGCACCAATCCAGCAGTTATCTCCGATGGTTACAGAATCTGTATACATATACTCCCTCATGTCAGGGTCAATGGGATGTCCCACAGTTGCAATCGTGACGCCGGGACCGAACATGACTTTGCTGCCAATGGTAATTTTGCCGTCATCCACAAAATTACAGTTAAAGTTTAAATAGGAACCTGAGCCGATGGTAATATTGTATCCATAACAGCAGTAGAAGGGAGGCTCTATCCAGGCATCCGTCTGTTGTCCAAGCAGCTCCTGCAGAGCAGCCATTCTTTTTGCTATGTCCTCTGGTGAAGAATTATTGAAAGCATTCATACGCTTTTTGCAGTTTACTCTGTCTTCCGGTAATCCCTCACAGTAGTCCGTAAATAATTTTCCTGCGGCAATTCTTTCTCTCATTGTCATTGTGGAATCCTCCTGTTCAATAAAGTAAAGTTTGTTATAATTGTTTAAAGATGCCTTATAAAGACAATTTTAAGTTATATTTTTTACCCAGCCGTATTTTTTATAATGCCCATATACAACCGGTAATTTTACAATTTCATCCAAATTTAATACAAAATATACTGCGACAACTGGAACTTTGAGCACAAATGCGCATAAGCATCCCAGCGGAATGGTAATACACCATAATGTTACCGTATCGCACAGCAGTCCGAATCCGGAGTCTCCTCCTGCGGGAAAAATCCCCCCTATTGTCATGCTGTTTATGGATTTACCCACCAGGTAATAAGAGCAGATAATCAACATTCCTTTTAAATAACTTTTAGCGGTGGGCGTCAGGTTTACCAATTCTGTAATAACAGGGGATAAAATTAACAACAGCAGTCCCGACAGAATCCCACACATTATGGCTGCTTTCGTCAGTGCCTTTCCTGCTTTTTTTGCATTTTCAAAATGATTTGCGCCCAGTTCATTTCCCACAATTATGCTTCCTGCACTGCCCAGTCCAAGACAAAGGCATACTACAAGATTTTTGGAAATATTTGCAATGCTGTTGGCGGCAACGGCATCTGTTCCCATATGTCCCATGATAACAGAATACATGGTAAATCCACCGCCCCAGATGAGTTCGTTCAGCAGAACGGGAGCTGTTTTTTGCCAAAACCATTTCGCCAGTTCCCTGTCATGCTGCCAAAAAGGAGGCTGCAGAAGTTTCATGTTCCGCATCACATAAATGAAACACCAGAGCATTTGCACTGCCGTTGCTGTCACTGTCGCCAGCGCGGCGCCCCGGATACCCATGGCAGGGAAACCGAACAGTCCAAAGATAAGAACTGCATTGAGCAGAATATTCAGAAGAACCGTGACACTGCTGATGATGGTACTTAAGGCTACGGCACCACAGTTTTTCATGAGAGTGATATATACTTGTGCTGTTGCAGACAATATATAGGAGACGCCAATATATTTTAAGTATTCACTTCCCATAACAATTAACTGGGGTTCATCGGTAAAAAAGTACATGATATTTTTGGAAAAAAATATAGTACCTACTGTAAAAAGTATTGCCACAATGCAGGAAAGACGAAGAACGAGGTAAAATACTTTAGAGATATTGGCATAGTCTTTTTTGCCATAATATTGTGCCACATACATATTTTCTCCGATGACAAATGCAGCCATAAAGAGGTTAAATACAAAAGTCACCTGGGAAGCCAGAGATACGGCGGACATAGAATTTTGATTCAGTTTTCCCAACATAACTGCATCGCTTGCCCCCACAAGTGCAAGCATAAATTGCTGGAATGATATGGGAACAACCAGTTTTACTATTTTTTTATGCAGAGCATATGATTTTTCCATAAGGCACCCTCTTTCTTCTCTGGCTTGAGAATAGCAGATTTTTGTTGGAAATTCTTTCAGAATAGATTATAATTTTATAACAATCTTCTTTTCATGGAAGGAAAGGTAAAGATATGATTAGAAATAAGGAATATTGTTCTGTATTCAATTTTGATTCTTCGGAGACAGTAGCGTATAACAATCCGCTTTTTCCTGCCTATATCCGGTATGGGATTCTCTCGTCCTATCCTGATTATTCTGCAATCAGCCATTGGCACAAGGACTTGGAGTTTATTTTAGTAAAGAAAGGAAGCATGACTTACAATGTAAATGGAGAATTGGTTGAGCTTGGGGAGGGTAATGGAATTATGGTAAACAGCAGGCAGTTACATTATGGATTCTCTGCGGAACATAACGAATGCGAATTTGTCTGTATTTTACTTTCACCGGAATTGCTGCAGGGAAATCAGTGGTTTTATCAAAATTGCATTGAGTACATTACAGAGAATGCAGCGTATCCGTATTTGTATCTTGACAAGAATAGCTGGCAGAGAGGTATTTTGGCACAATTAGATAAAATGTACCATTCTTTTAACGGAGAGCCTACAGAAGTTCTGTCCTATTTTGAACTGATGGAAGGTTTTATTGCTGTTATGAAAATTCTTTGCGAAAATTTCAGCACTCCGAAGCAGACGATGGTGCAGAAGTCCTCAGAAATCAATTTGCTCAGAAATATGATTACATTTATTGAGGAGCATTATATGGAACATCTTACACTGGAAAGTATTGCGCTGTCCGGTGCCTGCTGTAAAAGCAGATGTTCGTTGCTTTTCAAAAAATACCTTCGGGATACGCCGGTCACATATGTCACAAAGCTCCGGCTAAGTAAAAGTCTTGCTGCGCTGCTGGAGTCGGATAAGAGTATTACAGATATTGCATATGAGTATGGGTTTGGTGGGGCGAGCTATTATTGTGAAACCTTTAAGAAATATTATGGGCTGTCTCCATTGGCATATAGGAAAAGTTCTTATCTGCCGTTTTAATGATGGCTGAACTGTTGCTATTTATACTACATATTTTCGTAATGATATTGACAAAATTAAAATGAAAACTTATAATAAAAAAGAACAGAGGTGCTACCGAAGCAAACGGTTCGCCTTAATTGTTAGTTAGGTCAAAAAAGCGACTTAACCTTTGGCTTGGCGGTCGCTTTTTTGGTGGTTATCTTTCTTAACGGTCTGTACAATGCTGACTATCGTAACCAGAATACTTATCAGAGTTACGATAATGCTGACAATACCGATTAAAATCTGAATCATCAATTATGTATACCTTTCACTCTATTTTCAACAATGAATCACCTCCAGGATTATGGAAGTTCTCAACCGTAAAAACATTTGGCAAAAGGCGAACCGCTTACCCGTTTTGGCGGCACCTCCGTATTTAATATGACAGAATACAGTAGTAAATACAACCTTATTTTGTTGTATTAATAAACGAAAAAACGATAATAATTTGTGTTTTAGGTATCGTTGTCGTATAGATGAGAATATAGGCTGTTTTTATATATTATAATACGTACTGGAAAAATTCCGCCATGGCAAATTAAGGATTATTACTTCTTGACAAGCATATCACCCAGTGTTATATTATTAAATGCAAATTCAATGAATACAAATTCAGCGAGGGAAAACGATGCCAACCAGAGAAGAACAAAAGGAACAGCGCAGGCGCCTTATTATTTCAAAGGCGCTTGAATTGTTTGTAAAAAAAGGATATTCCGAAACCAAAATCGGAGATATAGCAAAAGCTGCTGATATGAGTGTGGGATTGATGTTCCATTATTTTGAGTCAAAGGAACAGCTTTATGAGGAGCTGGTACAAATGGGCGCAGACGGAACCAATATCCCACAGCAGATGAATTTTGAAAATCCGCTGGATTTTTTTGAGGGATTTCTCAATGCACTTTTTACCTATGCAAAGGAACAGCCATGGGTCTTTTATATGTTTGTCCTGATGTCGCAGGCGAGACGAAGCGAGGGTATTCCGTCCCATATAAAGGAAATTGCCATGAGCGTAAATCAGGTAGAACAGTCCGCAGAAATTATAAAAGTGGGACAACAGTATGGTTATTTTAAGGAGGGCGATCCCTATACGCTTTCCTTCACATTCTGGAGCAGTGTACAGGGAATTATGGAACAGCTTGCGGTGTCTCCCGAAATGATTGAGAACGGACAGTTCCCCGAAACAGGCTGGATTATGGATATTATAAGGAGTGCAAAATGAAGAAAATAATTATTATCGGCGGCGGTATTGCAGGACTTTCCGCAGGAGTCTATGGTTTGATGAACGGTTTTGATGTCACTGTATATGAGAAAAATGCTGTTGTCGGCGGTGAATGTACGGGATGGAACAGACAAGGCTATCACATTGATAACTGTATTCACTGGCTGACAGGCTGTAATCCGGAGGATGAATTAAATAAAATCTGGCATGATATAGGCGCGGTTGATGAGGATACCATATTTTATCGGGAGCCATATTTTTACTGCTTTGAAGCAGATGGAAAGACACTGCATTTCTGGCGTGATATTGAAAAAGCAAGGAAGGAATTTCTGGAAGTTGCCCCTGAGGACAGTGATGAAATCAATAAATTTTTTGACAGTGTGAAAATGGCGGAGTCCGTTAAAGTGCCCTGCGAAAAATCTCTGGCGGAAATGAATATTATCGAGTATATGAAGTTTGGCATGAGCATGGCAAAGATGGGCACAGTGATGAAAGAATATGGCAGTGACACAATTGATGACCTTGCCAACCGCTTTCAGAATCCATATGTCAAAGAGATGATGAGACAGTATCTGAACCCTTCGTATAAAGCGATACCGCTTATATCCTCCTATGGGTTTTATACGGGTAATACTGCGGCAATCCCCATGGGCGGTTCGGTTGGTATGGTACAGCGCATTGTCAGACGCTATACGGAGCTTGGAGGTAAAATAGCTACAAACACTGCCGCTGTAAGGATAAATATAACCAAAAATCGGGCACAGTCCGTTTCTTTTGCGGATGGCAGTACAGTGGAATGCGATTATGTCATATGTGCGTCAGACCCTATGGTGACATTCGGCAGACTGCTGGATAAAAAATATATGGATAAAAAGCTGAGAAAAATGTACGAGGATAAAAAGGGGTATAAAATATCGTCTACATATAATGTTTCCTTTGGTATTATCGGGGAAGAAGACTGCGGAATAAGCGGAGGTTCTACTGTTTACCCTTGTGAAAGCTATGTTGTGGGCAAAAGCAAGCCGAATTATATCGGTGTCAGAATGTATGATTACGATACGGAACTGTTTCCAAAAAATAAGCGGGTAATTCAGTGCAATATTTTGCAGAATGAAGCAGATTATGAATACTGGAAAAATATCTATGATGATAAAGAGAGATACCATGCAGAGAAACAAAGAATTGCAGAAGAAGTAAAAGAACGCATTATCAGACGCTTTCCAGAGCTTGAGAACAGACTAATTTTGCTTGATACTTATTCGCCGGTTACGTTTACGAAATGGTGCGGTGCATATAAGGGTGCGTATATGAGCTTTTTTGAGCAAAAAGGGTATAAAAGCCTGACTGCAAAAAACAGCGTAAAAGGTTTATCCAATGTTTTTCTGGCAAGTCAGTGGCTTACAACAAACGGCGGACTTCCCATAGCGGTTACATCTGGTAAGTTTGCAGTTGCAGATATTGTAAAAAAGGAAAAAAGGATATAAAATACACAATGAAACCAATTTTATAAGGCTTATGCACCGGCATGAAATATTCATGTCCGGTGTTTTTTCTTTATAGGAGTAGGATAGATGTCAGGCAGGTAACTCTCCTGAAAGAATTATTGACACCTGCGTTTTACGTTCATGCAGGAAAAAGCAACGAATAGGCAGAAAATGGTTATGATGTGGAGTATTCTGTGGTAAGTCAGTGGGAGAACGGTCAGACAGTGGAGGTAAAAGTTACAAACACTGGGGAAGAATCCATAGTCAACTGGGCGTTTCTGTATGATGCGGAGGGGACTATCAGCAGTATCTGGAACGCGGCAGTTGTGGATAACAAGGATACAAAATATGTCATTAAAAATGACAGCTGGAATTATGAGATTGCATCAGGGCAGAGTGTAAATTTTGGATACACACTTACGGACGATGATTTTGCAGCACCACATGATTTTTCCTTGTGTTCCGGAAGAATGAATATATCGGATGGATACAAGGTGGATGTAAATGTGAAAAGCACATGGGATACCGGAGTGGAGGGTGAGCTGGTTATCACCAATACTTCTGACAGACCGCTGGAGGCATGGACATTAGATTTTGACACAAATTTTACGGTGAATAATGTGTGGGACGGACAGCTTCTGGAATCTGGAGACAACCATTACAGAATAGCCTGCGCAAGCTGGACAAATCCCATTCCCGTAAACGGCTCTGCCAAAATCGGATTTACAGGAACAAAGGATATTGGAATTGAGCCGGGAGTAAACAGTTTTGCGCTTACCTGTGTTGGACTGGATTATACTTTTGAGACAGCGGCAGGCGGCTCCATGGAACTGATTGCCGATACGGATGAGATACTTGCAGAGGTAAGCTCGAAAACAGTTTATTTCTATGTTTTTACAGAGGAAGAAATTCCGGCTGTTTCCCTGGTGGATACACAGACCAATCAGGTGGTGGCTACGCTGGTTGACGACGGCAATTATGCTTCCAGCGGCGACGATATGATGGGAGACGGCGTATATTCCGCAAAATATACCTTGAATACTAATGTGCCGGAGGATACGGTTTACTCCTACCGCGCTGTGGCGGATGACAAAATGACATCCAATGAAATTTCCATAGCGGTGTATCTTCCTTTTACGGAGCAGGAGCTGGATGATATGGAATATGTGGATAATGCTATTTTGAAAGTTCTGAGGGATAATCCCACGCCGGATTATCTGAAAAATATACCGTCTGAGTTCGTTCAAAACGGTTATGTGGAGGATTATTCCAATGTGTTTGAAAAAAGATACAGTGAACTGATTGCCACACTGGAGGCGCTTCTGGTGGAGGGAAAGCTGGAGAGTTACCACTATGACGAGGCAGGTCATGCGTTTGTGTGTAGATATAAAAGCGGCGGGGAATTTTTTATTGACGTGGATGATAAGCTGGAAAGTGCGGATATGGAAGAGCCGGTTGTTATGCCTGCCATTATGGGTCTGTATGACGAGTATAATGTGCTGATTTTAAACATGTTTGAAGATGATACTTTTCGTACTCCATATTATGAAGAGCTTGTAAGGACATGGCGTGCCGCCGGACTGAATGTGGTATATGATGATTATGTCACGGTTCTGGATTTGAAGACAGAGCTGCAGAATAAGGATTTTATTACCTTCAGTGGGCATGGAACAGTAAGAGATGGGTGCTCTTATCTTACGTTGCGTGACGATAAAGTAACTCGTATGAAAGATAGAGCATATACTTTGGATATAAAAACAGAGCGAATAAAAGGAGAATTTGGTTCAAAAGAAGAACCGTATTATGGTGTTACAGACAGCTTTTTTACTTATTATTATGGAAGAGGCGGTCTGAGTGGCAGCTTTATTTTTTCAGAAGCATGTGAATTTATGGGCAGTATAGACAAAAAAGGCTTTGATGACACCTTTGCCAGCGCACTTGTCAATGACTGTCAGGCAGAGGCAGTGGTGGGATTTTATAATACTGTCAATGCAGTATACTCCAGAAATATGATGACTCATTATTTTGAGAGATTACTGATGGGACAGACAGCAGAGGAAGCATTTACATATGCAAGGGAAATGTGTGGTTATGACGATTTTAGCTACCAGATACCTACTTTTTTGGAATATTTAACAGGAAAAGGTTTTCCTGAGGAAACCATTGTGCGGTCAGTTCCCTATTTAACCGGAAATGGCAGTGCTGTTTTCATGAGAAGATTCCAGAACGGCGACTGGGAGAGTATTGCCCAGTTCTTCCATGCAAAGCCCATGAAATAGGAGTACATGGGGGATGCACGTGTGTTGTCCAGGCTTGGTGAAATCAGACCAACCGGTAAGAAGATGGCTTTTCTGTCTACGGGTATAGGTTCCCAGTCGGGAGAGAGCATGTCGGGAACCCAGGGCAGTGCTTTGTGCCAGACCATACGGAATCAGAGTGGGACTACACTACAGTTTGATTATGATTTTGTGTCCGAAGAACCGATGGAATTTGTATCAAGTATGTATGATGATAAATTTGAAGTGCGGATTCTGGATAAAAATGATAACATATTATACAACGAGGTATTGGAGTCCATCAATGAGTTTTACTGGTATTCCGTTTCGGGAATTGATTTCGATGGCGGAGACCATACGGTTTTCCATACAGACTGGAAAACCAAGACCATTGATATCTCAGGTTTTCAGAATCAGATGATTCAAATCCAGTTTCTGGTATATGATGTAGGCGATTCGGCATATGACAGTGCAGTCGTACTGGATAATATTGCAGTGTACTAAGTGTTGCATAGGAAAGTGGTTTTGCCTAACATATAGAAAGGTTTTTGATATATGAAAATAATGGTATGGACAATTTTGATATCGATAATCCTGACCCTTTCCTCCTGCGGAGGGAGGGGTCAGGACAAAGAATCCGGTGAAACAGAATAGGCGCAGATGCCCGAAGAGACCCATAGGTAAAGGAAATTAAAGATTATGCAGATAATAATAATCAGGCACGCAAAAGTTGATATGTCCTGGGATAAAGAATATAACTCTGCTACATATGATTTGGCATGTGACAGATATAATGAGTGCCCGATTATTTCCGTGAGCAATGAATCAAGTGCCATGCCTATATGGGCATTTGGCGAATGCCGCGAGGGGTCAAATATAGAATATTCCAAAATAGATGATACAAAAACGGTTTATATAAGTGAATTATCCAGAACATATGAAACTGCCTGCAGATTATTTAAAAATACCGATTTTGTCCGGACAGCATTATTGAACGAGGTTCCATTGAAATCATTCAAGGATACCAATAAAAATTATCCTCTATGGTTCTGGAATTTTGCGGGAAGGCTTCAATGGTTTCTGCAAAGCAAACGGCAGATGGAAAGTAAAGAGGAAACAGTAATCCGGGCGAAAGAGATGATGAAATTGTTGGAGGAGCGATGGGAGGACTGCTACCTTGTCACACATGGTTTTTTTATGCGGGTATTCATGAAGGAGTTGAAAAAACAAGGTTATAAGATTCAAAAAAACAAGTTTTTTGGAATATCCAATTTAGATATGGTCGTTGCCATGAAATAGTTAGACAAAAGAGACATATTATGGTAAAGTGAATAGAAAAATGGCAATTACCAAAAATAAACAGACCAGGGAAACCATACAATGTATGGCGAAAGCTGCTTTTCCGGACAAGGAAGTGACTTTCATAAAAGAGCTGACCGAAGGGATGTGCAATGTCACTTATCAGGTTGGTCTGGACGATGGAACAGAGAGTATTTTAAAGATTGCCACCAGAGATGGGCAGGGACGGATGTCCAATGAAGTTAATCTGATGGAAGCGGAAGTCAGAGCCATGGAACTGGTAAAGAAAAGCGGGCTGGTGAGAGTGGCAGATATTTATTATTACGACTGCTCCAAAACCATCTGTGACAGCGACTATTTTTTCATGGAAAAATTGGAAGGTGACAATTATATTCTGGTAAAAGAAAGCTTGTCCCGAAAAGAGGTTGCGCAGATAAATTACGAGACGGGCCAGATTGCCGGAAAACTTACGGATATCAAAAATAAACAGTTCGGTTTTCTGGGTGATGAGGAAAGATTTGACAGTCTGTATGATTTTGTACATAAAATGCTTTGGAATCTCATAGAGGATGCCCGAAGGAAGGATATTTTTCTTGGCATGGATGGGAATAAGCTTCTGGACAAGCTTGCCCATGATAAATCCTGCTTTGATGAAGTAACCCAGCCTACCCTGGTGCACTGGGATATGTGGGAAGGAAATATTTTTGTGAAAGAAGGTCACGTGGCGGGAATAATTGACTGGGAGCGCGCCATGTGGGGAGAAGCCTATATGGATGACCGTTTCCGAAAACATACCAGAGGAGAGGATTTTCTGAAAGGATATGGAAAGACAGAGTTTTCCCCATCGGAAGTGACGCGAATCACATGGTACGATATTATCCTTTATCTCACCATGATGATAGAGGTTACCTACAGACAGTACGATGACGATGGACAGTACCGGTGGGCAAAAGGAATGCTGGAACAGGCACTTCCCGGCAAGGAGGGAGCATGAAAGTAGAATTACGGAAAATTACAGAAGAAAATAAAGCAGAGTGCTGCCGTCTGAAAGTCAGTTCTTCGCAGTTGGAATATATCGCTACCAATGAAAACTCCCTGAAAGAAGCAGAGGAAAATGCAGAGGTTGCCCGACCATTTGCAATTTACATAGATGATAAAATGGTTGGTTTCACCATGTTTGCCTTTGATGAAGAGAACGAGGACCCTGACGATAAGTACTGGCTGTGGAGATTTATGATTGATGAGTCCCTGCAGGGGCAGGGATTTGGCACATCTGCGCTGACAGAGATTATTCAATATTTCAGGGAGAATGGTGCGGACATTATCACCCTTTCCACAAAGGAAAGCAATCAGACAGCGCTTGCTCTCTATCATAAAGTTGGTTTTCGGGAAAACGGACAAAGGAACGATGGAGAGATTGTGCTGAAGTTACCTTTATAAAATGGATGGGATATATAGAAACAAGTATTCACTTTGTCAAAAGATACAGTGATTGTATACAAATACATAAGAGAGATTGGTGTGAAAACAAATTGCTCGAAAAGGAGGACTGACATGGATAAGTTGGAAAAGCTGGGTGCATGGGAGTATCTGCAGAAGCTGCTGACATGGCAGCAGTTAGGAGAGATGGAAGGAAAGACCATTTTGGAGTTTGGCTGTGGAAACGGTATTATGGGAGCGCATTATGCGGATAAAAATACAGTAATTGCTGTGGAGCCGGATGCTGAGGTGCTGGCAGACAATCCATACCCTGATGTACAACAGATTTGCGGGGACGTTAAAGAACTGGCAAATTTTGAGGATGGCACTTTTGACGTGATTCTCTGTCATAATGTTCTGGAATATGCGGAAGAGAGGCAGGAAATTCTGGAGGAATTTGAGCGTCTGCTGAAGCCGGACGGAATGATTTCTGTTTTAAAACATAATGTTGCCGGACGTATTATGCAGATGGCAGTACTGCTTGACAATTTTGAACATGCAAACGAGCTTCTGGATGGAAATTATGGTATTGCATCCAAGTACGGAGTTATCCGGTATTATCGGGATGAAGAACTGACAAGGTGGGCGCCGGGACTACAGATTAACAAAGTGCTGGGAATGAGAACTTTCTGGGATTTGCAGCAGAATCAGGAGAAGCACACAGACAAGGAATGGCAGAAGAAAATGATGGAGCTGGAGCAGAGAGTTTCGGAAAAGGAAGAGTTTGTCAATATTGCCTTTTTCCATCATGTAATACTGACAAAGCGATAAAGCAGAACGGCAGAGATACATTTAGATAATTTTTACAGCATGGAGGTTAGTATGATATGAAAGAGCCAAAAGGAGTTCATTTTTTATTATTGGCAGTATTAGCATTTGCTGCAGTGGGTCTGGAAGTGTTGCTGGCGTTTGCAGTGGAGCCGGTGATATATGGTGTAGCTATAAATGAATGGTCCGATATGCAGACTATTATACATTGGATAGTGACATGTATTCTGTGGGGCGGTGCAGGTCTGGGACTATTCTGGCTGGCAAAGAAAAAGTATGGATTTGATTTGTTTCAGAAGGGAAGTAAGGTGATGGTATGGCAATGGCTGTTAATTGCGGTGTGCGTTATTGGAAGTATTATCGTATCCTATATTGACTGGAACGGCAGTAAAGTAATCAAAGAGTTTTTCGCAAATGGTCCGGTTAAATTTGTTTTTCAATATTTGTATTATGTGTTTGAGACTATTCTGGTTACACTTATTTTAATATTTGGGCAAAAGGCATTTGAATGCTGGTTTCATAAGAAAAATATTCCCTATGGAGGAATCATCGTGGCAGTTACCTGGGGATTGGCACATTTTTTTACAAAAGATATTGTGACCGGAATTGTGTGCATGATATCCGGTCTGGCATTCGGCAGTGTGTATCTTTTGGTGAACAGAGACATTAGAAAGACCTATCCTATTCTGTTTATTATGTTTGTTCTGTAGATGTACTTGTCTAAAAAAGGCTGAGGATATTAATGAGAAAGAACCTCTGTATAGGGAATCCGGTCTGGTGAATTTTATAATAGAATTCTTGCTTCTCAACATAAATTATGCTATATTGAATATAGAAAAAGGGAAAGCCATAGAA
>CAZRZM010000065.1:0-15700 GCA_964604575.1 uncultured Acetatifactor sp. | reverse complement strand
TTTTGTCGGCTTCTTCTTTGGCACGGCTCTCCAATTCCTTAATCATCACAGCCGTTTCATGTTTTACTTCATCTTCAACAATTTTCAATAAGTAGTCTTTTGCTTGTTCAGAGGTTAAACCTGAAATTCTTTCCAGTTCCTGTAATCTTTGCTCATTTAATTTGGAAACCTCAACCTTCATCTTATTTAAAGATTCTTCTTTGGCTGCCAAACTTGCTTCTCGCTTCTCGATTGCATCGGCTTTCTTGTCAATGTTCTCTTCCTTCTGCTGGACCCTGCGCTCATAACGCTGCGCTTCCGCTCTGCGTTCCTTTACTTCCTTGTCAAGTTCATTCTTGGTACGAATGGACTCTTCCTTGGCTTCAAGCAATGCTTCACGTTTTTTGGTCTCAGCCGTCTTGAGAGCTTCATCGATGATTTCCCTTGCCTTCTCCTCTGCGTTACCGATAGTATTCGCGGAACTCTTCTTCAGACGGGAAGTAGTAACCACGGCAGTAACGACAGCAGTGACAAGGATACATACGACTGCAATCACGATACACAACCAAGTATCCATTTACAGGAGCACCTCCTTATTAAATTTTCATTGTACATTTTGCAATTTATAATAGAATGTATGTACATTCTAACAAGCAATTCACAACACTTAGATTTTAAACTGAAATGATACGTCTGTCAAGTAGAAGTCACTATATCTTCCAAATAATGTCTTAGATTCCTACAATATTTGTGCATTTTGTATCTTGCACATCTTAATATCGCAATTCATCCTATACTTTTCAATGATTGTATAGACAAAAATCGTCTTAGAACCCTTTAGCAGACGGGTACTTAACGCTTAGTCCATTGCTCAAAAAAATTATTTTGCAACTCAGTATCAGGAAAAATATCAATATCAGCATAATCCCAAATACTAACAATATCTTTCATTAATGCCTGCTTCCCTATTTCGACAAGGTAAACCTTATCTGTTGCTCCCATCATTCCCGATTGAACAGCATTGAGCCTTGATCCATTGCATTTCATTCCATATCCTACAGCGAGCAATAATTCCTTCCTCAAATTCATCTATTATACTCCAAATCACAGTGTCAAAAGTGTGTGCCTTAAATACACTTACTATTAGAATATACCGTCTTTACCTTGAGGGTAATATGCAAATGTGGATAGATGCAGAGGATTCTTTGAAATTATGGCAAAAAATATGTATCAAATAAAGCTTAAGGGTTTTCATGGTTACTTGGTTGTTCTTCATGGCCACATGTCTTCTTTCATACTAAACAATTCAAAAGGAATAACTAAATCAAAGGAACCAGACGCATAATCGCCTATCTCGTAAACATCATAGTGAATACCCAGTCCCTCTGCCGTCAAAAAGAAACGGTTCTGTTCCAGCGCATTCTCCGCCTGCTCACCCTTGCTGTAAGGCATAGCTGCCACTATATGATTCTTTACTATCTCCTTGATATCTTCTGCATTGTCATCCACAAAATCCTCCAAAGATAGCCTTTGTCCTGTGTGCCGGTCAAAAACACAATAATCGCTCCAATAATAGCCATGTGCCCCTCCCGCCACATAATTATCACCATTCATACTCAGGCACAAGTAGTTCTCATCTACATACTCGATAGATGCCACATAGTTCACTGTTGAAATGGCCAGCCACTCCTCCAGAGGATAGAGAAGCCATTCATCCAAATCCTCTTGAAGCACTCCGTCCTCAAACAAGTATTCATCAAGTATTTCCTGATTGTACACCTCCATTTCAACCTCTGCCGCTTCATAGATTTCTCTTAAGGCAGCATTGATCTCTGCGGCACCCTCCTCATCTTCATTCAGCCATAGCCTGGTAATGCTGGTGGAAATCCTGAGTTCACCGGTATTCTTTGCGTTTTTCTCCACAATTTCCGTTTTCGAGATTCCCTGATTTTGTGGTATATCTGCGAAAGATTCACATTCAAACCATTCCAGTTTCTCTCCCTCGTAGGATGAAACCAGACTTTCATACTCCTCATCACCCTGCAGGATGTACCGAGCCTCTTTGTTACCTTCTAAATAATAGTAACCATAATATAAATCGGAATCAGAGTCTGCTTCCCGGATAAAATGAATCAATTCACGTTCTTTTCCGTCTTCGGTAAAAGTATAGTATCTTTCTCCCTCACCATCATAGTTCTGTCCCCATTTGACAATTCCATTATCATATATGAAAAAGCCCGCATGGGTTGTATGAGTTTCCAGTATGTCATAACATATCAGCTTTTCATCCTGAACTCCCAATATGTACACCACTTCACTAGGGCTGTCATACATCTTGAAGACAAGTTCCGGAGCATCATCGTTATTTACATCCACAAGTGAGAAGCTTTTCCAAAAATGAGCATCATAATCTACCCTGTCATCAAAATAAGTCAGTTCCGTACTATAGCCATAACCTTCCGGCACAAAGGGATTTTCTACACTGAGCTCATTCAACAAAAAAGCCGCATACAGAGGATGGATATCAAAATCAGACAGGTATGCCTTTGCGCTTTCATGAATAGTTTCCGTGTCAATCTCCCATTCAATAGAATATTTTTTCCCTGAAGCATTATATAAGGCAGACGCCTTGCCGCACAGCACGGTTTTGCCATTCTTGTCGTAAAGTCCGGTAAATTCAACCTGCTGGCAATCAAAATCCTCGTCATTATCCAGATATTTTAACCCATAGGCCTCCGCTATAAGCCCTTCCATAATGTATGTGTCTGCGATCACATAATTAGCCGTACCATTTACAAATTCAGCCGAAATTCTCGTAAAAATCTCAATACCGTCCCTCATCTCAACCAACAGAGAATAAATGCACCCGGCATCTTTATCTAATATATAATCCTTTGAGAAACGACCCTCTGTTTTTTCCGATGACTGAATACAAATGGCATAACCCTCTGTTTCCACGGCAGGATCATCCACAAAACATGTATATACACGGATACCATCCCTATCATATTCGCAGACACAATCCTTAAAAAATATTTCTACTTCGCTACCATCTCTTCCGGCATTACGCAGAAAAAAACTATCCTTTTCTGCTTCCGGCGCAGATTCAGAGGCTGATTGCTCTTCATTCCCTGCCATAAATTCCGTTGTCAATTCATCAAAATGTTCTGTCTGCTGCGGTATATCCTCAGAATTTGTTTTGTTACGGCTGCTGATTATCAGCCCCAATACCCAGAACAAGCTCATAATAAGAATGACAGCAATAATAAAAGCTGCTACTTTCCGCATATCTGTAGATTTTTTCCCTATGACGAAACTACGAGACTGAGGAGATGTGACACACTTTTCTGCTTTCGACATTTCATTTTGTGATGTCTGCATCTCATTTTGCACCTCCGGAAGATAGGGCATACAAAATGAAACAAAATCTCTATCCAGCGTCTCTCCGTTTGCCTCAATATTTTGTCGGGCAATTTTTTCATAATACTCCAGTTCATGGATCAATATAGGAATCTCTCTTCCAAATTTGTCTTTCAACAATCCCGATGCATGAATATCCTGTACAACAGCAACAAGCAGATCCACAAATTTGGAGTTAATCGCATCTTCACTCTCCCATAAATCTTGTTCTGTGATCCACTCCCTGATATCCTCCGCCGTATCATCTCTTCCCAAACACATTTCATCATTTTGCAGCCAGAAGGCATAATTCCATCTCGCCTCCTGCTCATCAGAAGCCTCTGTGATACTTTTTTGTACTTGTCTTTCAGTATTATAACCTAATACTGACACCGGACGGCGGGGATCATCTTCTTCATCAAACACATACAGCGAGATAGCATAGATATCATCTTCCTGCCATTCGGATATCTTTTGCTCTATTAATCTCCATATTTTTTCCTTGATTTTTGCATAGAGAATTTCTATGCTACCATCCACAAAACCGACACCTACTCCTGATTTTGTTTTTAAAATATCTGCATATTTCCCGTTTTTTAGATATTCTTTTAAGGCACAAACAATTTCATTAAGTATTTCTTCCCAGCCTGCTTCTTTGTGCCATCTTAATGGATTGTCTCTTGTATTAAAATCTGTTACTTCGCTGCATAACCAATCCTCATTGTCAATATCAAATTCAGATGCTCCGATTAATTCCATCGACCAATTATAATGACTGTCTTCATATAAATTAAAGCCAAAAGCAACAACTTCATTCGGAATATTCGTTTCCAACACTACATCTAACCATTCTGATACTCTATTAAACATCATTTAACCCTTCTGTAAAGCATAATTCCCTTGCCGATATAATTATATATGCTGCGATGATTAAAATCAGCAAACCACTGGTAAACCTAAAGATGTGCAAGCTACAATTTATTTATCTCTTCAAGTATAAATTATATTCATACGCGTCGCCCTGATACTCTTCTTGTTTTCTAAGTAGAAATTCCTTAAATCCCAAAGCTTGATACATATGAATTGCTCTAACATTATCATCTTCCACTCCAACAGTAAATTCACAGTATCCATTTTCTTTTAATACAGCCAGAACTGTTTTTAAGAGATATGTTCCGTATCCTTTATTCTGAAAGTCTTCACGAACTCTAAACGCAAACATATACGCCCGTCTGCCTCGCACAGCATAATTTTCATCGTCATTTTCATACATTACGTGAAGTTCACCTATTAAAACATCTTTATCGTACAAAACAAAAATATCAATAATCCCATTTTGAATATCATGCGTACATTCAGATATCATTTGTTCAACATTGCTATAATCGAATAACTCCGTCAAAATATATAAATCATGTACTGCCAATTTTTCTATCTTCATCGTATCCCTCCCACAACTCCCGATTTGCCATCCAGATTGTATCACAGCCAATTTTCAGCTTTAATTGCACTTAGCAAAATCGTCAGCACTCAATTCCCAGAGCTTTACGGATTTGTTCTGTGCTGTAACCCTTCCTCATTAAAAAAGCAAATAAGCGCTGACGTTCCCTGCCGTCTGTCTGCTGGGGATTGTAATGTTTTTTCTGGAGCAGCTTCTGAATCATCTGCTGCTCGTCCTGACTGCCCCCTTCATTCTCCCACTGACTCCATGCACGCTCCAATGTCGCTCTGTCAATTCCTTTGGCAGTCAAATCCTGCTCCATCCGCCGTCTGCTCCGGCTGTCCTCATGGCAGGTGATATAACTGACCGCGTAGCGCAAATCATCTGTATAGTGAAAGGATGCCACATAATCCAATGCCTGTTGTATAACCTCTTCAGGATAAAAGCCCTGGCTGAGTTTTCTGCGAAGCTGGGCAGTGGTATATTCCCTGCTCTGTAATAAATTCATCGCCCGCAGCTTTGCACGTTTGGGCAGCACTTCTTCCATAATGGTTCTGTAGGCATCCTCTGTTATCTCGCTGCCCTCCCGCACATGGTAGAGACGAAGTTCGCCTTTGTATAATACAAAGGCGAACTCCTGCTCAATATATACTTTGCATCGGGACTTGGACAACTCTACAATCTGTGTCACTGTCATATAAATCTTCTCCTGTCGATAAAGACTATTTTTCATTCTTGTCGTCTTCCTGCCGATTCTCTCCCAACCCGAAATGCTCACGCACCTTTCGGGCGACTTCATCGCACACCTGTGGGTTGTCCCTGAGATACTGCTTTGCATTTTCTCTTCCCTGTCCAATCTTATTGCCTTCATAAGCATACCACGCACCGGATTTATTAATCACATCTATGCTGGCTGCCAAATCCAGAATATCTCCCACCATGGAGATACCTTCCCCGAACATAATATCAAACTCAGCCTCTTTAAAAGGAGGCGCCACTTTATTTTTTACCACTTTGACACGGGTACGGTTGCCGATGATTTCTCCACCCTGCTTGAGGGACTCGATTCTTCTGACATCCAGACGTACTGAGGAATAGAATTTCAATGCACGTCCACCAGTGGTCGTCTCCGGATTGCCAAACATAACTCCTATTTTCTCGCGCAACTGGTTAATAAATACCACCGTACAGTTGGATTTGCTGATTACAGCCGTCAGTTTGCGCAGTGCCTGGGACATGAGACGCGCCTGCAGACCCACATGACTGTCACCCATATCTCCGTCAATCTCTGCCTTGGGTACCAGTGCGGCTACAGAGTCTACCACAACAATATCCACAGCGCCGGAGCGTACCATGGTCTCCGTTATCTCCATCGCCTGCTCCCCATTATCCGGCTGGGATATGTACAAATTATCAATATCCACACCGATATTCTTCGCATAAACAGGGTCCAGCGCATGTTCCGCATCAATAAAACCTGCAATTCCGCCCTGCTTCTGTACCTCCGCTATCATGTGCAGTGTAACGGTGGTCTTACCACTGGACTCCGGTCCATATATCTCAATAATTCTTCCCTTGGGAATACCTCCCTGTCCCAGTGCAATATCCAGACTTAAAGACCCTGTAGGAATAGTCTCCACATGTATCTGTGCGGCAGGGTCTCCTAATTTCATTACCGTTCCTTTACCATACTGCTTCTCAATCTGGCTCAGTGCCGCATCAAGAGCTTTCATCTTTTCTTCTTTTTCCATGAATAATCTCCTTTATGGAACAAATGTTCTGTTTCTATTAGAATAAAACATTTGTTCGTGTTTGTCAATATTTTTTCTTACCTTTCTTAGCATAGCAGAACACAAGTCCCTTAAAGCTCCCTCAAAGGCATCCCTCCTCATTTTTTCTTTTATCTGAAATCTGTGGCGAAATGCCGGAATTTTAGAAGCTTATTGCAAGCTGTGTATTCAGAAATATCAGACATTAAAAATGTACCATAAATTACTTTATAAGACAAGTATTTTCGGAAAAACAGAGAACGCAAATAACAGTTCAGCCCTCATAATTTACACTTCCGTTATTGCTTCCATCGCAATTCTCATGGCTGCTGCAAAAAAATCATTTCCCCAGTTTCTTATATCATGCGCATCAACATTTGCCAAAGAATCCGCAGTAAAAAGTAACTGCCCGAATATTATCCCCCTCATTCTTGCACATGCAGCCATAGACGCGCATTCCATTTCTACAACCGAATATCCTTCTGATTTCCGGTACTGAACCATTTCTTTTGTTTCCCGGTAAAATCCGTCAGTTGTCCATGTCTTACAAATTCTATAGCTTAATCCCGCCTCTTCCAATACTTTGCATATTGCCTTAACCGGCTTGGAATCTAATTCAATTTCCCGTGATGGCGGAAGATAATGATAGGATGTCCCTTCCTGCCTGAGCGCAGCAGTAGGAATAAAAAACGAGCCTTCTGTATCTTCAACTAAAGCCCCGCAACATCCTGCTGCTATTATTTCCTGCACACCGCCTGCAATTAACTGTTCCATAATCTGGACAGCGCCTGCCCCACCAAGAGGAGCCTGTACAAACGCGATATCTACATGATTGATTATTGTTCTATAAACATAAAATTCTTTCGTAATACTTACGAATTTTCCCACAATTTCACACACATTTGCAGCAACAAAATCGTCTATTTCCGATTCCATAAATAACATTACTGCTTTCTGCGGAAAGTTATATTCAGAATGATGTCCCGGCATTATAACTGCACTTTGTTCTGTATCAAACTCTAATATAGGTATCTCATTTTTGAATACCGCCATATTAAATTGCTCCTTTGCACACATCATTGCGTTATTTTTTCCCAAAAGTCACTTTACTGAAATATTCCAGTATGCAGGTGCGCATCAGTATCAGTGCCGCCGATGTGGCAGACTCCCTGATTTTGGCGCGGTTACCCTGAAAATGATATTCTCTGACTGTAATGGTGCCTTTCACCATGCAGGCAATATAGACAAGCCCTACGGGTTTTTCCTCTGTCCCGCCATCCGGTCCTGCAATTCCCGTGACAGATACCGCCACATCGCATTTGGTTGTCATTCCGAGACCTTTTACCATCTCTTCCGCCGTCTGTCTGCTGACCGCACCGTATTTCTGTAGTGTTCCTTTTTTTACACCCAGAATTTTGCGCTTTGCTTTATTGGAATAGGTAATGTAACCCGATTTAATTACATCGGACACGCCGGGGATATTAATCAGCCGCGCCGCCAGCATACCTCCTGTGCAGGACTCAGCACTGGTAAAGGTAAGCTTGTTGGCGACCAGCAAATCCACCACTGCCTTTTCCAGCGTGACATCCGGCTCTGTAGTATAGACATCATTTCCAAACCGGGTTTTCAATTCTTTTATCATGGGTTTGATTAATTTGCCCGCATCTTTGGCAGTAGCTGCGGATGCTGTCACACGGATATGCACCTCTCCGGTTTTGGCATAGGTGGCTATGGTGGGATTGGTCTGTGCGTCAATCATATCTCTCACCATGGTTTCCACTTTACTCTCAGATACTCCGCATATCTTTACAGTCTGCGACAAAATGACTTCCGTAGTCAGTTTCTGAAGGTACGGCACTACGGATTCTTCAAACATGGGAATCAGTTCTCCGGGAGGTCCCGGAAGCAGAACCACCTTTGCCTGCGTAGTCTCTATTATAATGCCCGGCGCAGTTCCATTATGGTTGTCCAGCACAAGCGCCCCCTCCGGCACCAGCGCCTGTTTCCAGTTGTTCTCTGTGGGAGCAACATCTTTCCCGGCAAAATATGCAGCGATACATTCCCTGCTGTGCTCGTCCATAACCAGCTTTTTTCTGCAGACCTTTGCTGCCACCTCTTTTGTCAAATCATCTTCTGTGGGCCCCAGTCCTCCCGAAAGAATAACGATATCCGAACGCTGCATCGCTGTCTCCAGCACCATGGACAGACGTTCTTCGTTATCACCAACCACTGTCTGAAAATAATTGGAAAGCCCAAGCGATGCACATTTCTCTGCAAGGTACGCCGCGTTAGTATTTACAATATTTCCAAGTAAAAGTTCTGTTCCTACACAAATCAATTCTACCGTCATATATGCCCTCTTTTCTGTTCTCTACTTGGTTTCCTTCATGACATCCTTATTTTTCACAAGATAGTCAATCAGGGAAATTACGGTAAGCGCCAGCGCAATCCACATGATAATATTCGTCACAATCTGAAGCTGCGGGATATCGGCAATCATCAGACAGACCATTACCATCTGGAATGTGGTCTTGAATTTGCCCCAGTAGCTCGCCGCGATTACCACATTGTTATCGGATGCAATTAAGCGGAAACCGCTGATAATAAACTCTCTGCTGATAATGATAATGACAATCCATGAGGGAATCCTGCCCATCTCCACCAATGCAATCAATGCTGCACACACAAGAAGTTTATCCGCCAGCGGGTCCATAAATTTGCCAAAATTAGTTACAAGGTTGTATTTACGGGCAATTTTCCCATCAATCAAATCTGTGAGACTGGCGATAATGAAAATGGCAAGGGCAATGTAATCCACGTATGTCTCCATTCCTCCAAACAAGGACACAAACCATTCCCACTCATTGGCATGCCCCAGCAGAAGCAGTATAAAAGGGACTATCAGTATCACTCTGAAAATAGTCAGTTTATTGGGTAAATTCATTTTCTGCATTTAAATCTCCTCTCCCAGCACTTCGCCTATCAAATCATATTCATTGGAATCCGTCACTATCACTTTTACAAAATCTCCGGTCATCAGATTTGCTGTGGTATTTACAAACAGGTAGCCGTCCACATTGGGCGCATCCCTATAAGTTCTTGCCACATAAATATCTTCGTCCGCAACTTTACCTTCTATCATAACGGTGACAGTCTTTCCTATCATATCTTCCGCTTTCTCGAAAGCGATTGCCTGCTGAAGCTCCATCAGTTCATCCCTGCGCGCCTCTTTCACCGCATCATCTGTCTGTCCATCCATGACAGCAGCGGCTGTGTCTTCCTCCCGGGAATAAGGAAATACCCCCAGACGGTCAAATTCCATCTCATTGACAAACCGGTAAAGTTCCTCGTAGTCTTCTTTTGTCTCTCCCGGGAAACCACTGATTAAAGTGGTGCGCAGACAGATGTCCGGTATTTTTTTCCTGATTCTGCCAATCATCTCCCGAAGTTCCTCCTGGGAAGTTTGTCTTCCCATTCGTTTTAAAATATCATCCGAAGCATGTTGGATGGGAATATCAAGATAATGGCATACTTTGGGCTCGGCAGCTATGGTCTCAATCAGCTCGTCTGTAATTTCCTCCGGATAACAGTACAGAATGCGAATCCAGTATATACCGCCAATTTCAGACAACCTATGTAATAATTCGGGAAGACTTTTTCTGCCATACAAGTCCACCCCATAAAGAGTAGTCTCCTGCGCCACCAGAATCAGCTCCTTCACCCCGGTCTCTGCCAGCATTTTCGCTTCCTCCATCAGGTCTTCCATGGGAACGCTGCGGAAAGAGCCGCGCACCTTCGGGATGATACAGTAGGTGCAGTGTTTATCACAGCCTTCTGCAATTTTTAAATAAGCAAAATGACCGCCTGTGGTTACAATTCTTTTGGGGGTGGCAACAGGCGCGGCATTGATATCACAGTAATGGTTCTGCGCCCTGCCTGCAAGCACTTCATCGATTGCCAGCACAATTTCCCCGATGGCTGTGGTTCCCACAACAGCATCCACCTGGGGTATCTCCTGCTGGATTTCTTCACGGTAACGCTGTGCCAGACAGCCTGCTGCAATCAATGCCTGAATCTGCCCGCTGTCTTTGAGTTCGCCCATCTCCAGCAGTGCATTGATACTTTCCTCCTTGGCATCCCCTATAAAGCAGCAGGTATTGACTACCACAATATCCGCTTCTGTCTCATCATCCGTAAAAGTATATCCTTTCTCTGCCAGCATTCCCAGCATTTTCTCAGAGTCCACCAGATTTTTATCACAACCCAGTGACACAAACAGTACCTTCATATTATAACCTTTCTATAAAGCAAGAATAGTAGCCGGCTACGAAATGCCAGCTACTATCACTGCTATCTTTTCTTTCTTACCTATTATTCGTCTTCATCACTCAGAATCTTAATTTGTCCCTGGTTCAATTCATCAACTGCCACAGATAAGGGCTTTTTATCCTTTCCTTGCACCAGCGGCTCGCTTCCGGCAATAATCTGTCTTGCCCTTTTTGAAGTTGCCATAACAATGGAATAACGGCTGTTTACCACAGGCGCTTCACCGGGTTCAACCTCACTGTTAACTACTTTCATTAAATCGGAATAAGATGGATGTAACATTTTTATTCTGCTCCTTTCGCGAAACCTTTCAGTTCCTCTCTGATTTCTTTTATAAATGCTTCTCTACGAACAGGTGCCCTGCGCGCCGCATTCACCAACTGGTGAAGCTCTTCCACGCAGACGTCCAGATTATCATTTACCACTATATAATCATAGGCTTCCATGCCTTCTGATTCCTCACTTGCACGGGATAATCTCTTTCGGATTACCTCAATATCCTCCGTACCTCTTCCCACCAGTCTGCGCTCCAGTTCTTCTGCGTTTGGCGGAGTCACAAACAGGAGCACACTCTCCGGATACTGTTCTTTTACCTTCAATGCCCCCTGTATTTCTATCTCCAGAATCACATCCCTGCCTGCTGCAAGCTGCTCTTCCACATAGGCCTTCGGAGTGCCGTAATAATTATCGCAGTATTTTGCATATTCAATAAAACCACCCTGATTTATTTTTTCCTCAAAATGTTCTTTGTCTGTGAAAAAATACGCGATTCCATTTTCCTCTCCTTCACGGGGTTTTCGTGTTGTCATGGAAATGGACAGTGCGTAATTATCGTATGTCTGTAAAAGTTTTTTTACCAAAGTACCTTTACCGGCTCCGGAAAAACCTGATAGTACAATCAATACTCCTTTATCTGCCATATCTATCCCTTTCTTGTGCTCTCCTGATTTCCTTCCAAATCCGGTTCCTCTGTATTTTCATAAGTCGCCTGGGCCCGTCCTGCGATGGTTTCGGGCAGAAGCGCCGAAAGTACAATCTGGCTGTTCTCCATTACCAGCACAGATTTGGTTTTGCGCCCCTGGGTGGCATCAATCGCCCTGCCGGATTCTTTGGCACTCTGCACCATGCGTTTTATGGGTGCGGAGTCCGGGCTGACAATGGCGATGATTTTTGCTGTATTAACCATATTGCCAAATCCGATGTGAATTAGGTGGTTCATACTTAAGTACCTCCAGTGGGCTGTTTGGGTGATGGACTGTGCTGCGATGGCTACGCATTTAGCCATGCCGATTTAATCAGGGCTTGCGCCCTATAGCCACAACTATATAAGCAATGCTTTGTGAGCAAGCTCCCACGCATTGCTTATATAGTTGTGTCTGCATGGCTTAATGCTACTCGATATTTTGAATCTGTTCGCGGACTTTTTCGATTTCGGTTTTGAGTTCTATGGCACAGTTGGATATCTGTAAATCATTCGCCTTGGAGAGTATGGTGTTTGCTTCACGGTTCATCTCCTGGGCAATAAAATCCAGCTTGCGTCCTATACTGCCTCCTTCTTTCAAAGTCTCTTTTGTAGTTTCAATATGGCTTCTGAGACGTACAATCTCTTCATCCACGCATACTTTATCCGCAAAAATAGTGACTTCTGTCAGCAGTCTGCTTTCATCAACCGTGGTATCCTCCAGAAGTTCCCGCACTTTCTCTTCCAGCTTCTGTCTGTACTCTGCAACAATCTGCGGGGAACGCTCTGCCACAAAATCAACCAGCTTTAACATACCGTCAAGCTTTTTCAGCAGGTCATCCCTAAGGTGTTCGCCCTCTGTGATACGGGTCTGGACAAACATTTCCGCAGCACCGTTAATGGCTTTCTGCAGACCTTTCCAGAGTTCCTCCTCATCGATTGTCTGCTCCTCCATCGTAAAGACATCCTGATATTTGGACAAGGTGGACACGCGAATATCATCGTCCAGCCCAAAATCCTGCGCCATCTGACGCAGATATCCCAGATATTCTTCCGCCAGTTCTTTATTGTAACGGACACTGGAAGTATTTTCGGAAAAATCTTCATAGCTGATAAACAAGTCAACCTTACCGCGCGAGATGTAATTTTTCAACTCACTGCGGATAGATGACTCAAAGAAATTCAGCTTCTTGGGCATCTTCATATTTACATCCAGATAACGGTGGTTTACAGATTTGATCTCAACTGTAAATTTCCTATTGTTCTCGGCAACCTCGCATCTGCCGAATCCAGTCATGCTCTTTATCATGAGTGCTCCAATCCGGGCAGCGACATTTACTGTCGCATACTTCATTTTATTATAGAATAAGTTTGGACAAGCGTCAAGGGCTGGAAATCATTCCGAAAAGGTAAGTGTGATTTGTGTCCTTTTCCATTCGCATTGCGTAACTTTGGGAATCCACTGTGTATCAAATTGAAACCTTTCATTTAGGAAAACTATAAAATTAAAAGCGGAGGTTGGTATGGGTCCCCATTCAAATACATTTCCCGGAATCTCAAAATAGAAATCCCTGTCTGCATAAATACCTGCACACGAATCTCCATAAGGATTCTTCTTATCCATCGTTGATAAAAACAAAGGCTGTCTCTGGTCTTTGGGAATTGCAAGGCAAAATTCCCTATCTGATTTTTGGCTGAGCCACACCAAAAGGTTCTGATAATTCCAGAAACTCAAATAGTGAGGGACATTTTCAAAATTGGGGAACTCCAAATATATCCATGTCTTATCATCCGGTAAGGCTGTGTAGCAAAAATCACATACCAGCTTTTTCTTATCCGAAGATATTTCCGCATACTGTTTCAATAGTGTATCGATTTCGTCAAAAGTAATATTATGCAGAAGTATTGCCTTTCGATACGCAGTCAAATCCGGCCACCACTCCCGGTCCGGTCTATAGCCGGCCATGTCTGGAGTGAGTTTCCCATTGCCTTTTTCTTTCTTAGACAATCCCATTGTCTCCATTAAATTACCTACATTTTACACTACAAATTATCAGGATTAATGCACTGGTCTATTGTCCTGATGCGGACTTCGTTCATGATATATTCCTCATACTGTAAATTATTATACAAATATTTCTTACAGGTGTCCATGGCCTGTTTCAGACAGATGCTTATGCTAAAATCAGAAATATATATGTTACTTTATTTTTGCTCATCGCGTTTCTACTCCCCTATCTGATTCTGGCTGTGATTGAGGCATTGGCGCTGACGGTAATTATCTTTTCAATCCAATTTTTACATGGTACTCAAGTACATCGGAAAACTCTGTATCACATTCTTCATCTCCCACTTTCCTGTTGCCGAAATGTATCCACATAAAAAAGTAAACTACAATAAATCAAAAAAATCTAACTGCCCGTTTTTCCATGATTTTTGTTCCGCCTGCTTTATCACATCATTTTCCGTTACTTCCCCAATCAGAAGCGGTGAGGAAACATGATGTAATTTTCTGTTTCTTATAACGGTTTCTTCATCATAGTTGGCATAACAATATAAGCAGCCATGTCCACAAGTATTATACGCTCCAATGTCTGCTCCCAGAAGACAGGAACATTCCTTTCGCGCCATTTTCTTCTGCGGCACATTCAGCTTACAGCCCAAGGATTTCTCCAGCACCGCTTTTGACATGCAGCCGTCCGCGTCCACATTTTCCCGGACAAGTCCTGCACTTTCGCAGCATAAATGTATCTGCAACTCATTCTTTTTCGCAATTTCGGAAAATGCGGCTATAAGTTTTTCCTGTTCTTTATCTGTGACACTGCGGATTCCCAAAAAATTCCGCTTTGTTTTCTCATACAAATCAATAAAACTTACCACGCACTGGTCCGTGTACCCCGAAAGCTCCTGCGCCATTTGGCAGAATTGTTCTATGTGATAATCAATGGAATACTTATCCGTAACCAGAACCGGGTCGTACCGCCAGCTTATCCGTTCCCTTCCAATTAATTCCGAAAGCCTTTGAAAATACCTGATAACCAGCTCTTTTGACGGCACAAGGGGCTCAATGTCTTTGCCGTATGGAGTGATTGTCACAAACCAAAACATATCAAATGCCGATAACAGAGAAATCCTGTCAAGCATGGGAAGCGGATTTTTGGTACAAAACACCATAATATCAATGACCGCGGGATTCAGCAGGTATTTGGTTATCTGTGTTGGATAATAAGGATTACGGGAAAGTACATAGCCCTCCCTGATGCGGTTGTAAAACCAGTCGCTGTAAAAGGCAGGTATATCCGTCCTGCTGCCTGTATTCAATATCATTTGTTCACTCACCTTTGATAAAATTTATCACAGTGTTTATATCGTCATTGATACAGATTGCTTTATGCCTGATTTCCTCCGGTGCAAAAGCATCCCCCATATTCAGGCAGACACCGCAGGAAAGAAAGATTAACCGGGAATCATGGTCCGGTTATACGGATGCAATTCATAAATTTGGGGAGTGGCTGTTTCGGACACCCCTTTGAAACGAATACCCTAATGCTTTAACCGCATTCCATGTGTATTCCATATAACTTATAGTTATGGTTCTGTTTTTGGGAAACAGATATTTCGGTGAATCCAATTTGGGCTTTTCCTAACGGAAAACTCCTGACAAGAAAACAATAGGGCAGCATCCGGACAAGCTGGAATCTCGTAACAGACAGCATATCCTATCTGCATCAGATTTTCCTTGAATCCTTCTGCCGGATGTGCTATATTATAGACAGAAAAAGGGAAAGCCATAGAAGCGGCTACCCCTCCGAAAATCAACACTTA
>CAZRZM010000064.1:6333-15799 GCA_964604575.1 uncultured Acetatifactor sp. | reverse complement strand
AGCATGAATAATAAAAATCTGCGGGGATGAAAATATTGTTCTGCAAGAACACTCCGACTATTCGAACTCAATCGTCCCCGGTGGCTTACTAGTCAAATCATAAAATACCCGATTAACCCCCCGCACTTCATTTATCACTCTGCTCATCACCGTCTGCAGCACCTCAAAAGGAATCTCCGCCGCCTCCGCCGTCATGAAATCAACCGTATTCACAGCCCGCAGTGCCACCGCATAATCATAGGTTCTCTCATCCCCCATGACACCTACGGAACGCATATTTGTCAATGCCGCAAAATACTGACCGATACCCTTATCCAGACCAGCCTTGGCAATCTCCTCGCGGTAGATGGCATCCGCATCCTGAACGATGCGGACTTTCTCGCCTGTCACCTCGCCGATGATGCGGATGCCCAGCCCGGGACCGGGGAACGGCTGACGGAACACCAGCTTCTCAGGAATGCCCAGTTCCAGTCCTGCCTGGCGCACCTCATCCTTAAACAAGTTGCGGAGCGGTTCGATAATTTCCTTGAAATCAACACAGTCCGGAAGACCGCCCACATTGTGATGGGATTTGATGACTGCCGACTCACCGCCCAGACCGCTCTCCACCACATCGGGATAAATCGTTCCCTGCACGAGGAACTCCACCGCACCGATTCTTTTCGCCTCTTCCTCGAATACACGAATGAACTCTTCGCCGATAATCTTACGTTTACTTTCCGGCTCAGTGACGCCCGCCAGTTTACTGTAGAAACGCTCCTGGGCATTGACGCGGACAAAATTCAGTTCATAAGGACCTTTCGGTCCAAATACTTCCTCAACCTCATCCCCTTCATTTTTACGGAGAAGTCCATGGTCTACAAAGACGCAGGTAAGCTGGTCGCCCACAGCCTTTGCCAGCATAACCGCCGCCACAGAAGAATCCACGCCACCGGAAAGAGCACAGAGCACTCTGCCATTTCCCACTTTTGCCCGAATCTCCTGAATGGCATTTTCCACAAAAGAATCCATCCTCCAGGAACCGGAACAGCCACAGATATTGCGCACAAAATTGTAAAGCATCTTGGTTCCCTCCGGGGTATGAAGCACCTCCGGATGGAACTGGATAGCATAAAGCTTCCTGCTTTCATTTTCTGCCGCTGCCACGGGACAGTCTGCGGTATGGGCAACAATGCGGAAATCCGGCGCCACCTTGGAAATATAATCAAAATGGCTCATCCAGCAGATAGTACTCTCCGACACATCTGCAAAAAGGGGCGAGGTCTTGTCCACATGAACCTCGGTCTTACCGTACTCCCGCACAGACGCTCTCTCAACCTTTCCGCCCAGCACATGCATCATTAACTGTGCGCCATAGCACAGCCCCAGCACCGGGACACCCAGCTCAAACAGCTCCTTACGGTAAGTGGGCGAATTTTCTTCATAACAGCTATTGGGACCACCTGTTAAAATAATTCCCTTAGGGTTCATCGCCTTAATCTGTTCCAAATCCGTCTTATAGGAATAAATTTCACAGTACACGTTACATTCCCTGACCCGGCGCGCCACAAGCTGGTTATACTGCCCGCCGAAATCAATAACGATTACTTTCTCAGTGGAAAACATATCTTCCATGTTCATGGTACTTCCTCCTGTTTGTATCAAGCTATGATAATATCTCTATCCATCGCGTTAATTCCTATTTTATTATAGATATCCTATGATTACAACATTTTATTTTGTACCTTTAAAAAAACTTGCTATTTTCCCTCAAAAATGATACGGTATATCCGAGTGGTATTCGCAAGAAACTGCATCGCATGATAAGTGTTGTCACTGGAAAGAGGTGATAGCATGAAAATTGGTTTTATTGGCGCCGGCCGGGCTGGGTGCAGCCTGGGGAAATATTTATCCGACCACGGTCATATATCGGAAAATATTACCATTACCGGTTTCTATAGTTTACACAATGAAAACGCAAAGTGGGCAGCCGATTTTACGGCGAGCAGTTACTTTGCAGATTTGGAAGCTGTAGCTGCAGTAAGCGACACCATCGTCATATCGACTCCCGACGGAGCGGTAAAGGCAGTATGGGATGCTTTACAGCAATATGATTTAAAGGGCAAAATCGTTTGTCATTTAAGTGGCTCCTTATCATCCGATGTTTTTTCTGAGAGTGGAAAAAGCGGGGTCTATCCCATTTCCATTCATCCTTTGTTCGCATTCAGCGACAGAGAATCCACCTATCAACAATTACATGGCGTAAGCTTTACCCTGGAAGGACATGAGTATGCCCTGAACGCATGGGAGCAGTTATTTTCTGCCCTGGGCAATCCCACTGTGCGCATTGCCAAAGAGCAGAAAGTCAGATACCATTGCGCCGCAAGTCTGTTAAGCAATCACATGCTGGCGGTTTTACAGACCGGATATGAACTGCTCTGTGAGTGCGGATTTACCGAAGAGGAAGCCCGTCTTTTCAGTGCTTCCCTGATTCGTGGCAATATGGAACACGCCATTAATGACGGATGCCGCACTGCGCTGACCGGACCTATTGAACGGGGCGACTTTGATACCGTCCGCTCCCACCTTGCCATTCTGGATGAAGAAGCGCAGGCACTCTACAAAACCTGTGGAAGAAAGCTTTTACAGATAGCTGCCGCCAAACATCCCCTGCGGGATATGGCGTCACTGGAATCTATTTTAATATAAAAAATGAATACGGCATTTGCTCTCTGTGTCCGTGCGCTGCCCGACACAAGGATACCCAAGCACATAGTCCCGGCAAAGTCCGACCATATATGCAGCGCAGAAATGAGGTTTTTATGAAAAATACAGTATTAACATTTCAGCAGGCAAAAGAAAATGGCACCAAATTGTCCATGCTGACGGCCTATGATTATTCTACTGCCAAATTAATTGACGAATCCGGTATCAACTCCATTCTGGTAGGCGACTCTTTGGGAAATGTGATTCTCGGCTACGAGGATACCTTGTCCGTAACCATGGAGGATATGATTCACCACACTGCCGCCGTTTCCCGGGGTGCCAAAAATGCCCTGGTTATCGCCGATATGCCTTTTATGAGCTATCAGACCAATATTTATGACGCAGTTGTCAACGCAGGACGTCTAATGAAAGAGGGGCGGGCAGGAGCCGTAAAACTGGAAGGCGGCTCAGAAATCTGCGAACAGATTCGCGCCATTGTCAATGCCGGGATTCCGGTGTGCGCTCATTTAGGTCTGACTCCTCAGTCCATCAACGCCTTTGGCGGCTTCAAAGTCCAGGGCAAAACAGAAGCCGCTGCCAGGAAATTATTAGCGGATGCTGTAGCTGTGCAGGAAGCAGGCGCTTTCGCTGTGGTTCTGGAATGTGTTCCCGCCAGACTTGCCGCCCTGGTTACCAGAGAGCTTGCCATTCCCACCATCGGTATCGGCGCCGGAAATTCTTGTGACGGGCAGGTTTTGGTTTATCAGGATATGCTTGGCATGTTCCGGGATTTTACACCCAAATTTGTAAAGTGCTTTGCCAACATTGGAGATATTATGAAAGAGGCTTTTCAGGCATATGACAGGGAAGTCAAGGAAGGGACTTTCCCGGAAGAAGCACACACTTACACCATCAGCGAAGATATTATTGACAAATTATATTAGATGAAAGCAACGCAGAAATGAGGAACCATATGAATATTTTAACTACAATCCAAGAAACAAGAGCACAGGTAAAGGAATGGACTGCCCAGGGGCTTAGTGTGGCATTAGTGCCCACCATGGGATATCTGCATGAGGGGCATCAAAGTCTCATGGAGCGCGCCGTCAAGGAAAATGACAAGGTTGTCGTAAGTATTTTCGTAAACCCCATGCAGTTTGGTCCTAACGAAGATTTTGACGCTTATCCCAGAGATTTGGAACGGGATACAGCCATCTGTGAAGCCGCAGGCGTAGACCTGATTTTTCATCCTTCCATAGAAGAAATGTATGGTCCGGATTTCCATAGTTATGTGGATATGCACACACTTCCCGAAAAGCTCTGTGGTGCCAGCCGCCCCATACATTTCCGGGGCGTACAGACGGTAGTCAGCAAGCTTTTTCACATTATTCCCGCCCGGCGGGCATACTTCGGTCAAAAAGATGCCCAGCAGCTTGCCATCATCCGCCGCATGGTTATTGACCTTGACTTTGACATCGAAATCATCGGCTGCCCTATCATAAGGGAAGAGGACGGACTGGCAAAAAGCTCCCGCAACACCTACCTTTCCCCCGAAGAACGCAAACAGGCGGTTATCCTCAACCAGTCTCTGGAAAAAGGAATGGAAGCCATTGCCGCAGGTGAAACGGATGCCGCGCGCATCAAGGAAATTATCACCAATCATTTGAACACCTGCCCTCTCGCCAAAATTGATTATGTGGAGGTGGTCAGCTTTGACACCATCCAGCCTGTGGAAAAAGTGGAACCGCCGATTCTTATTGCTATTGCGGTTTATATCGGCAGCACCCGCTTAATTGACAACCGCATTTTGATGTAACAAGCATTCGCAATTATTTTTATACAGTGTCATTCCACAACAATAATCATTCTGGTATTTTAATGATTAATTGCTTTGAAAACCACGCGCAGCTACGGCTATTCCCAGCCCGATGCGCAGTAAGGAGAAAGTATATGTTACTTACCATGTTAAAAGGAAAAATTCACCGTGCCACCGTCACTCAGGCAAATCTCAATTATGTGGGCAGTATCACGGTAGACCCACTTTTGCTTGAAGCTGCCCATATTCTCGAATATGAATATGTACAGATTGTGGATGTGGAAAACGGAAACCGTTTTGAGACCTACACTATCGCAGGAGAACCGGGCAGCGGCATGATTTGCCTGAATGGAGCCGCCGCCAGACAAGTGGCAGTGGGCGACCACATCATTCTTATGGCTTACGCCGCGCTTACCCCCGAAGAGACCAGGGAACACAAGCCCCATGTTGTATTTGTGGATGACAAAAACCGGATTCAGGAAGTCTCCCGTTACGAAAAATACGGCACACTCAGTCCTGTCTACCATAAGAATACCCAAACCACGGAATCAGAAAGGCGATAACATGTTTACCGGAAAACACATTATACTTGGAGTCACAGGCAGTATTGCCGCTTACAAAATTGCTTCTCTGGCAAGTATGTTAAAAAAACAGAATGCTGACGTGACTGTCATTATGACTCCCAATGCCACCAATTTTATCAATCCCATCACCTTTGAGACACTGACGGGCAACAAGTGTCTGGTGGACACCTTTGACCGTAATTTCCAGTACAATGTAGAACATGTCTCTCTGGCAAAAAAGGCAGATGCTTTCCTCATCGCCCCTGCCTCCGCCAATGTGATTGCCAAAGCTGCCCATGGACTGGCGGACGATATGCTCACCACCACACTTTTGGCATGTACCTGCCCCAAAATAATTGCTCCCGCCATGAATACCCGTATGTACCAAAATCCTATTGTGCAGGACAATCTGAAAACGCTGCAGCACTACGGCATGAAAATTGTGACTCCCGCCACTGGCTATCTTGCCTGCGGCGACACAGGAGAGGGAAAAATGCCGGAACCGGAAACATTATTTGCTCATTTGGAAATGGCGCTTACCCCCAAGGATATGGAGGGCTTAAAGCTTCTGGTAACTGCCGGCCCCACCTGCGAAAAGATTGACCCCGTGCGTTATATCACCAACCATTCCACCGGAAAAATGGGCTATTGCATTGCCAAAGCTGCCTCTCTGCGCGGTGCCAGTGTCACTCTGGTAAGCGGCAGAACCAGTTTAGAGCCTCCTTTGTTTGCAGATACCATACCCATTGTCTCTGCCTCTGATATGGCAGAAGCAGTGAAATCCAGGGCAGATGAACAGGATATTATCATCAAGGCGGCTGCTGTTGCAGATTTCCGCCCCAGTGTCATTTCCGATAAAAAAATGAAAAAGCAGGAAGGCGGATTAAACATCGCCCTGGAACGCACCGAAGATATTCTTGCCGGACTGGGCGCCACCAAACGCTCCCACCAGTTTCTCTGTGGTTTCTCCATGGAAACGGAAAATCTGTTGGAAAATTCCCGTGAAAAGCTGGTGCGCAAAAATCTGGATTTGATTGTCGCCAACAATCTGAATGTGGAAGGTGCGGGATTTGGAACCGACACAAATGTCGTAACCTTAATTTCCAAAGATGAGACACTGAAACTGCCCCTGCTCTCCAAAGAAGAAGTTGCAAACCGGATTTTAGACTATATTTTACAACATCGTTAAAATATATGCCGAATGGGATTTTCTCAATCTCATTCGGCATAACACATAGACATAATCACACGCAGCTTATCGCTCCCAATTTCCGAACAACCCAAAGCCAAAATTACTGTCTGTCCATAGCAGATAATAGCTCCAGATTTTTCTTCTCATAGTCATTAAATACTCCATCATCAAATTCATCACTTTCATAAACAGGCTGATACCATGCACATCCCTTGAAGTAATTATTTAAATCCTCATCCTTGAAAATGTATCCATGCTTTGCATATATTTCATTCTTTGCGAGATGGATTACTATTTCCGGGTCATTCTCAAAATCTTCCTCACTATAGTATTTCATATCTGTGAAATATAATGGTTCTATGACATTTGAAATATCTGTCACCCCTCTGGTCTGCTCCCAATATCTGTTCATTTCATCGTAAAATCTGCTCGCACGATAATAGGAATTGACATCCATCATCCTCAAAGGAGAAATATAACTCCTCATTTTCGATGATTCCTGAAATATCATCCACCGATGCAAAACGCTCCGTCCCGCTCTGCTGGGTGTAAAAACTTCCTGCAAATTCGTTCTTATTTTCAATGCTGCACACCAGCTCCGCACCGCCGCCAGCAATAATATCATCATGGGTGGCACCATCCACCGCCCAGACTCCCGCATACTTTTCATAGTCCACAGTTTCAACACCGCCCACTATATCCGGGTTCTCCAAAGGAACCTCATTTTGGACATCATGCTTTCCACAACCGGACAGTGCTACCGCCCCAACAGATACCAACAGCATAATCCACAATTTTTTCATAATCTGACTTCATCCTCTCATATACTTATACCCAAAATAATCTCTGGATTTCCATAAATCAGTCATGCGGCAGCGTTACTATTTCTTCTACCGGGTAATATTCTGCACTGCTATATTTTTCATTCAATTCCTGAATCAAATCATAGTTTGCACGAATCCCGTTTTCAATGATTTCATATACTCTTGTATCAAAATATTTATTACCATCCCGCTCATATATGGCTATTGCCAACAATTCTGCCCTATCATCTCCCGTCATATCAGCCATGTCCCAAAAATATATATCAGAAAATTTTCCTATGGCGGCATTACCCTCTCTTACATCCGGGAAAATGTAGTCTGCCTCCTCTAAATTAATATCTGCTTCGCTTAATGCCTCATAACTATCTTCTGCCTCAAGAAAATAGAGCCTATAATCCTCACCTTCCTGACCCGATATGGCATAAACTAAATATCCGGTGCCCAGTTCTCCGATTCCCCCATATAATAAGGCTTTCTGCACGGTTGTCTCATTCTTCCCTGACTCGTCAGTTATATTCTCTGCCGTTTCATTCCTTTCCGGTTTCTCAGCATCATTTATTATTTCATTTTGTTCTGCTTCTGCCGTATTTTTGTGTTCCTCATTTTTTTCATTAAAGGAACAACCACACAAGCTGACCGACATTATTACCATGAAAATCAGTATCCTTTTTTTCACAACGCCACCTCCCTATGCAGACAGACTTGCTGTTTATTCTTAGAATCCACTCATATAATTCCACACAATGTTTATCATCTCATCCACTGAATGCCACGCATCCCACTCATATCCCCTTTTCGCTTTAGAGGTGTCATAAACTTTGTTCAGTTCTGCCTCATAATCTGCCTTGCTCATTTCTTTTCCATTCCACTCGTACTTATAAATGGGCTCGCCTGACTCGTCGAACTGTACTCGGGAATTATCCTCGGCGCCGTAATACCCTTCCGCAATCAGTTTCATTTCACCATTTTCTAGACGGTAAACCAAATCATAATAATAATCCATATTTCCCTCAGAGTTGCAAAGCAGACCTTCCTCTTCAATATAAGAAAAATATAGGCGGTTCAACTGTGTTACATTCACTTTGCCTCCGGTATAATTCACAATACGGCACCCGGTTGCCGCATCTACTCCAATCTCCACCAGTTCCGGAATCTCATCACCATCAATGGAAATCAGTTCGTACCCCCGCTGACCTTCCACATCGGACTCCTGCTCCAGATATGTGATATACGCCTGCTGCCATGGTTCTATGGGTGCTTTCCTGTCAACTCCCAGAAATCCTTTTACGCTCTCAATAGTAATTTCTGCCAGTGCCGATGTAATATCAAGAGAGGTCTGTTCCTCATAGACAAAACTGCCTTCCTTACTTCCCGTATAATACCTCACTTCCGAATACCCTGTCCCTACTTCCGGACCGGATGAAGGCATATAACTGCAAATGATAATAATATCATCATAACCGTCCCTATTACAATCCAGAAAAGATACGGCTTCCACCTGGTTAAATACTTCGTTGGTCCGGCAGTCATCTGCAAAAGGACCTTCCAGCTTCTGTAGCACATTTCCATCCTTTTCAATCTGGAAAATTGCATCTGCCAGAGGATTTTTGTCAATATCCGCTTCATAAGAAGCAAATGTCACCTTACCCAGCGGATTCAAATTCACCTGGAATGTCTGGCTCTCAATCAGTGCTCCGCTTTTTGCACTTGTCTTGCTCCCGGAGTCTCCTCCTTCCGACTTGCTGTTATCTGCCCTCTCTCCATTTTCCCCTTCTGTGGCATCTTCATTGGACAAATCACCCGTCAAATCTTCTGTATCATCAGGGGAAATTAATTCCCCTTCCAGCAGGGAATAGCTTTTACTATCTTCATCTCTTTTCTCTCCACATCCTACTGCAAGCAGGACGAACATCAATCCCACCACTGCTAAAATTACTCTCTTTTTCATATCACTTGTATCCTTTCTTATCCTATTTCTTCCTGATTTGTCTTTGTTTTTCCTGATTTCATGCTTTTTAATTAGATACTGCTTCATCTCCGATTTCCGTCCGGCCCGTCAAACATACTGTTTCTGCCTTTTCATACTAATTCACGCTCTCACTTATTTTAGTACTACACCTTGATGATTCTCTTCGTCTCTCGTCATACTAATCCATTCTCTTTTCTAGTTTAGTACTACTCCCCAACAATTTTCTTTGCTTTTCATCATACTAATTCACCCTTTTGCTCAGTTTAGTACTATGACCCTGCGATTTTCCCCGCTTTTCGTCATACTAATTCACCCTTTTTCCCAGTTTAGTACTATGACCCTGCGATTTTCCCCGCTTCCCGTCATACTAATTCACCCTTTTGCTCAGTTTAGTACTATGACCCTGCGATTTTCCCC
>CAZRZM010000064.1:0-6233 GCA_964604575.1 uncultured Acetatifactor sp. | reverse complement strand
GCTTTTCGTCATACTAATTCACCCTTTTTCCCAGTTTAGTACTATCGCCCGGCAACTTTCCCGCTTCTCTCATTTTCCTGCTATTTATATGCAAACACATATGCTTGGTTATAGCATTTCACATATAACTGCTGGTCTTTTCTCACCATGACCTCCGGCATTGTTTCTACCCTGGTCTGCTTCAATACTTCCCCAGTGTCGGCATCAATCTGATACAAGAAATCTTCCTCATCCGTAAAACCATATCCACATATCAGAATGCCATTCCACAGAAGAAAATTAGAGGAATTGCAAATCATGGAATCTGTCTGCCATAAAAGTTCCCCATTTTCAATATCCATACATGCCAGATAGGCGGAGCCCTGCATTCCTGCCCCATTAGCATATACAGAGAAATAAAGTCTGCCCTGCTCACAGATTGCCCACATAACCGGCTTCATCGGTGTGGCATAATCTTTCAAATCCACGGTATACAATAACGCTTCGCTTTCTCTGTCATACAAAAATACCTGATTCACATCAACATTGTAAATATAAGTATCATCATAATATGCGCGGTTTGTCCCTATGCTCCACTTCTCCACATCAATATCTTCAGGTACCGCATTGCGACCTGAAAATCCCCAATAATCCAAATCCGAGAGTCCATTCATATATAAATCATTATCCACAAACCAGAGATAGGTCTCTGCAACCACTCCCTCTGTCATGGATACTTGCGTCAACGTATCTGCCCGCTGCCTGCGTTCTTCCAGCCCATTTTTCACTGTCCCGCTATTATCTGTTACCCCATTATTCATCGTGCCATTACCTGTCACTTCATCGTCTGCTTTGTCACTATCCACCTTTCCATTATCTGCCCTGCCGTTATCCACAGTGCCGCTGCCTATGGTTCCATTACCCATTTCCTCTGTATCCGTCTTGTCCTTGTCGTGTCTTGCATCCTCAGGCATACCGGGATAGTTTTCATTGTTTTCCTTCTCTGACATACCAGAATAATTCTCATTGTTTTCCTTCTCTGATACACCAGAATAATTCTCATTGTTTTCCTTCTCTGATACACTGATATTATTGGCGCTTATTGTCTGCCTGTTATCTCCGTTCCCACTATCTGTCAGTACCCCTTTGGCATTTATAGGATTGGTACAAAACACAAACACAACCACCACACAGACCACGCCTGCCACCACACTTTTCCATAATGGGAACTGCTGGTAATCCAGAATATGTTCTACCCGCTTTTTCAAATTGCCATCACCGAACGCCAGCGGAATACCTGCAATCATTCTGCGCCCGATAGCAAGGCCAAGCAATGACTGACAATAATCTGCCCGGATATCCGAATGCACCCTGCCCAGCACAGCCTCATCACATCGCATCTCCATATCATTCTCCATAAAAACAAATGCAATCCATACCAGCGGATTAAACCAATAAATACAAAGGGCTATGTACGCCAGCATCTTCACCAGATAATCCAAATGCCGGATATGACATTGTTCATGCAGAAGAATATATTGCTGTTCCTCTTCCCCCAGGGATGAGGGCAGATAAATTCTGGGGTGAATCACTCCCGATACGCAGGGCGTAACAAGATAATCTGCAATAAAAATATTTCCCTGCAGCCGAACCGCACATCTCACTTTTCGGTGAAGCTCCCATAAAGAAACCACACTATACACTGCCATAACCACCATGCCGGAAACCCAAATCACTGTAATCAGTCCAAACAACATTTCCAGATAGCTGACTTGTGCCTGCTGGCTTCCTGCCCCGGTTCCTCCAATGTCTGCAATCTGCTCCATGCCATCCGGTATCAGATGCTCCGCATTGCCATCCGTCTTTAAAGCCCCGATATCCATAACTGCGTCCACATCATTTTCCATCTGCCGGATTCCGTCCACCCATGCCTTGTCCACCATGTTATTCCTTTCCACTTCCGGCACATCCACAGAATCTACTGCCAGACCTTCCGCAGTCATGACATCCCTTGGCAAATATTCCAGAGCGTGCGTCTGCTCATTCTGTGTCCCCAATACTCCAAACAGAGAAAAAGGAGTGGCAACTGAAATCGGACACAACAGACGGAACAGCACTATCAGCCATAATGCACATGAAAATACCTTGGGAGCTTTTCTCAGCAAAAATCTCACGAGCAAAACTCCTAAAATAACCACGCTGGCAGTAATGTTCATATTGTAAATCATCATAAGGCATTCGTACCACATACCTATTTCCTCCTGCTGTCATCAATCAGACGCTGTAGCTGTTCAATGTCGCTGTCCGTCAGTTTCTTCCTTTTGGTAAAAGCCGCAATAAAAGCAGGCAGAGAACCGTCGAAGGCTTCCTCGACCAGCTTCTCTCCCTGCATTCCATAAAATTCTTCCCTTGATACCATGGATGTCACGATACCACTATCATTCTGAAAAATACCCCTCTCACAAAGCTTCTTCAATACCGTATAAGTAGTGGTACGTTTCCACTCCAGCTCCCGCTCACAAATACAAGCCAGTTCACGGGATTTCACCGGTTCGTACTTCCAAATAATATCCGCAAAACGGGATTCAACAACCGCCAGTCTCATCTCTGCCATAATAATCTCCATTCTGTCTATTACGAATAGACACATTTAGTCTACTACGAATAGACAGATTTGTCAAGATTACTGGCGCAACTCTTCCAGCGTGCCAAAGCTATAGCCCATTTCTTCCCATTTTGTCAGCAGTTCATCCAGTATTTCGCCATTGGTTTTAGAAGTACTGTGCAATAATACGATTGCTCCCGGATGTATCCGCTTTGTCAGCTTCTCCATAGCTTCCTCATGGCTTGGCTGGTCGTCTACATTCCAGTCCACATAGGCAAGACTCCAGAAAAAGGTGGAATATCCCATTTCCTTTGCCATCTGTAAATTGGTGGTACTGTATTTTCCCTGAGGCGGACGGTAATACATGGAAAGCTCCTCTCCCGTTACCTGATTGAACAAGGTCTTTACATCATCCATTTCCTTTTGAAAAGATTCCTTATCCGATATTTTCGACATATCCGGATGGTGATATGTATGGTTCCCTACCGTATGCCCCTCCTCAATCATTCTCTTTACCAAATCCGGGGCAGACTCCAGATAGTGTCCCACCACAAAAAAGGTTGCTGATACATTATGCTTTTTCAATGCGTCCAGAATCGGTTCCGTATTGCCGTTTTCGTACCCACAGTCAAAAGTCAGATAGACTTTCTTTTCCTTATTGTCCCCGACAAAATAAGCATCGTATTCTTTCAACTCTTTTGCAGTCGCATTTCCTGTGGGCTGCGTGCCGTCCGCTCCGAATCCCAGTCCCCAGTTTTCTGTTTCCAATAAAGTTCCTGCGGTAGGTACCGCGTCCCGAACCTCATCCACAATCGTTTTGCCCACAATCAAAATGGCGATTGCCAAAAGCAATGTGGGAATGCCTTTTTTTATTTGTTCCATGTCTAATCACTCTGCAACAAGTCTTATATAATATATACGCATTCCAAAGTATTTTCATGTCTTACACAAAAAAGAATAAATATTAATTCATAAAAATACCCACAGAAAGGAGTATTGCTACTCACTCTCTGTGGGTGTGAATTACATCTTATAGCTTTTAGAGCTTGAATGTCTGGATAGCCTGCTGCAACTGCTCCATATTCTCTTTCAGCTTTACTGTTTCGCTCTTGAGACTCTCTGCAGACTGCATCTGCTTCTCCAGATAATTGTTTACTTCGCTGGCTGCCACAACGGTATGCTCAGAAGATTCACCGATTCTGCGGATAGACTTAAGAGTCTCATGTCTTCCCGCATTCATCTCTTCCACTTCCTTGGAAATACCCTGCATATTTCCAATCAGACCCTCCATAACGTTGTTCATACTCTCAAACGCGTCAATGGTAAGCTTTGCACTCTTCATCTGGTCACCGGAAATAGTCTCCGCATCCGAAACCTTGGAAATGGCATTCTCGGAATAAACGGTAATCTCCTCGATAATGCCCTGAATTTCTTTGGCTGTCTTACCGGAATTGTCTGCCAGTTTACGGATTTCCTCTGCCACAACCGCAAATCCTCTGCCCTGCTCGCCTGCCCTTGCCGCCTCAATGGAAGCATTTAAGGACAAAAGATTCGTCTGGTCTGCTATTTCTTCGATATCATTTACGAAGTCTGTAATCTGTGTCAGTTTATTGGCAAGTTTTACTACATGCTCCTGTACTTCTTTGGTAGCATCCGCCGACTGCCCGGACTGGTGTACCATCTCCTCAACTGTCTTCATTCCCTCATCAATCATCTTGCGGGAACTGCTTGCATTGTCAATGGTGGAGAATACACTTTCGCTGACACTCTTAATCTGTACGGACAACTGCTCCATCTGATTATTACATCCCGTAATCTCCTCATTCTGGGTTGCAATGATACTGTTAATCTCCTGTACCTGTGCACTTGCGTTTTCCACCATCTCGCTTAACTGGATACTGGATTCCATAACCGTGTCACCGGATACCAGTACCGCATCCTTCATCTCCGACACAGTGGAAATCAGTCCACGGATAGTAGTAATCGTATTGCGCAGAGCCCTGTGCAGCTTGCCGAACTCATTGTGTACGGTTTTTTCCTTCTTTGCCTTATTCTCTGTAAAATCACCTTTGGAAACACGTTCCAGTCCCACAACACTTCTCTTAATATTGCTGCTGATACCGGTGATAATCACCATACTCAGCAGTAATGCAATCACACATGCCAGAATCACCAGAACCACCGTCATGCTGCGGATACTGTCAGAGCTTGCCGTAATGTAGGACTTGGGAACCAGCGCCAGCATTCTGCCGCCGGTTACAGAGCTCTGTACAGTCATGTAGAAGTAAGTTTTACCTTTATATTTCAGATAATCGCTTTCCTTCTCCCAGTCCACGCCTTCCACCTCTGCTGCCACAAAGTCTTCATTGGGACTAATCTCCACGCCTTCCGCGGTGATAAATGCGATATAGCTTCCCTCGCCAAAATCAAGCTGTGTCAGCAAATCCAGAACTGCCTGCTGGCTTACATCGGCAATAACAACACCCTTCAGACTTCCGCTGCTGAAAGTACGGCTGCAGAACATCAGATAGGAATCCAGCTCCATCTTGCTGTCAATAAAAGGATGCTTGGAACCCCAGCGAATCATCTTACCATCCAGTATGTATGAATCTTCAGAATTTTTCATTTCTTCAATATAGCTGTCCATCTCCATCGTAAAGGACATGGTTCTGGTAGTCAGAAGCGCCTGGCCGTCCACGGTGACAACATGTAAATCCTCCAGCATGGTGCTGGCCGTCTGTTTTACATTTAAGTTGTCACGGAGTGCCTTTTTTGTTTCCGCATCCTTGGTGGTATCCGATGCAAGTCCGCCTAACGAATACTGCATCAGCGTCTTATCCTGGGACAGCTCCAAAACGGTGGCCGCAATCGTATTCATTCCCTCATCCATGGAAGTCATGGTCATTTCCAATGCATTATAGGAGGAAGTCTCATAAATATCTGCAAGACCTTCTGATGCCTTCTGGTAGGAAATCACACCAATCGCAACAATAAATACAATAGGAATCACAAAACCTAATATCAGTTGCACACGGATTGGAAGACCAAAGGAAAACTTGAATTTACCTTTCTTCGCTTTGCCTGCTGCGCCTTTTTCCGCTGCCCCCGCTTCCGCCGGTGTATTTATCTGTGCTGTCTGTCCTTCAGGTACCGGAGCCTGCTTTTTCTTTATAAAGGGGAGCTTATTCCAGAATGCCGCAAAGCCTGCTCCAGACTTTCCGGAAGTCTTGTCTGTTTTCTTTTCCTTCGGCATTTTGGGTGCTTTCTCTTTCTTTCCTCCGGAAGCCTTCGGCGGTTTTGGCGCCTTTGGCTCTTTTACCTTTTTCTCCTTCGGCGGCTTCGGCACCTTTTCTTTCTTTACTTTGGGAGGCTTCGGTGCCTTTGGCTCTTTCACCTTCTTTTCCTTTGGAGGCTTCGGCTGCTTTTTCTTCGCATCCGTCGCTGCAGCCTTACCCGGTTCCATGATTCTATCGTTTTCCATCAAGTTCTCCTCCACTTTCTCCATATGGTTTCGCTCGACATCTCTAATAATTATATCCTATTTTCAGACAATTATCAACATATTATCTGCTGATATTGTCCAAAAATAAAATTTCGAGAATTTTCAAGTTAAACGCAACACCCTGTTGCATTTACTCTGAAAAGCCCA
>CAZRZM010000063.1:0-16047 GCA_964604575.1 uncultured Acetatifactor sp. | reverse complement strand
GGAGTTAAAGAAGGGTGAGAAGATTCAGTTAGTAGGCTTTGGTACTTTTGAAGTTGCGGAGAGAAAGGCAAGAGAGGGTAGAAACCCTGCAACCAAGCAGCCTATTAAGATTGCAGCTTCCAAGGCTCCTAAGTTTAAAGCTGGCAAGGCATTAAAGGATATGCTGAACGCATAATAGTAGAGAGTGAGCATATTTCAGAGAACCCTGTTCGGGTTCTCTGTTTTTCGTTTCGGCATAAATATGAGTTTGGAAAAAGAGCAAAAAGGAGAACCGCCATGAGATTAGACAAGTATTTAAAAGTATCCCGGCTGATTAAGCGCCGCAGTGTTGCCAATGAGGCATGTGACAGCGGGCGTGTGCTGATTAATGATAAGCCTGCAAAAGCTTCCGCCAATGTGAAAGAAGGCGATATTATTACGATTTCTTTTGGTAATAAAGAAGTAAAAGTGGAGGTACTGGATGTGCAGGAGACTGTACGCAAGGAAGAGGCAAAAGAACTTTTTCGATATCTGTAATTTTTCTGCTCTTTCCACATATATTTTATTAAGCAGCCGGATGCTTTTTGAGAAACAGACCGCATCTGTGGTATAATGTCGCCAGACATTATACTCGCCCGAATGGGCATGACCTTGCCGTGATTGCGTCAGCAATCATGGTATAATATGTCCATATTCAGGGCAGGAAACGCCGAATGGCATAAAATACCATGATTGGTCTTTCATCATGATGTAAATGGAACCGGAAGAAGGAGAAGTGTTATGAAAACATTGAAAGAAGCCACGGTAGGTCAGACTGTGGTGGTGAAAAAGCTGACCGGCGAAGGACCGGTAAAAAGACGTATTATGGATATGGGTATTACCAAGGGAGTTAAGATTTATGTGAGAAAGGTGGCGCCGCTTGGCGACCCGGTGGAAGTAACGGTACGCGGATATGAATTGTCTCTGCGCAAAGCAGATGCGGAAATGATAGAAGTGGAGTAAATTTTTTTTTGCACATGGGTTAGTTATCGCTAATATATAGTAGAAGTGCAAAACAACTATTAGATACCAAACTATTTTCAATAGCAGACTATTTTCAATATTAAACTATTTTCAATATTAAACTATTTTCAATATTAAACTATTTTCAATAGTAGGGAGAAAGATTATGTCAATAAAAATAGCATTAGCCGGCAATCCCAACAGCGGCAAAACAACATTATTCAACGCATTGACAGGTTCCAACCAGTTTGTTGGCAACTGGCCCGGCGTTACAGTGGAAAAAAAGGAAGGAAGGTTAAAGTCCAATAAAGAAGTTACCATTATGGATTTACCGGGTATCTATTCTTTATCCCCTTATACCCTTGAGGAAGTGGTTGCCAGAAACTATCTGATTAATGAGAGACCGGATGCCATCATTAATATTGTTGACGGCACCAACATTGAGAGAAACTTATATCTGTCCACACAGATTATGGAACTGGGTATTCCGGTGGTGATGGCAGTCAACATGATGGATATTGTAGAAAAGAGCGGCAACAAGATTCACATCGGGAAACTTGCTGAGAAAATGGGATGTGAAGTTGTGGAAATTTCCGCATTAAAAGGCACTGGTATCCAGAAAGCAGCCCAAAAGGCGGTTACACTGGCCCAGAAGAAGCAAAGGACAGAGGCTGTGCATCGTTTCGACGAGAAAGTGGAGAATGCTGTCAGTGGGGTGGAAAACAAGCTGGGAAGCGGCGTTGCGGAAGAACAGAAGAGATTCTTTGCCATCAAACTTCTGGAGCGTGATGATAAAATTGCAGATCTGATGGATACGGTACCCAATGTAGACGCGGAAATCAAGGCGTTGGAGGATGCTTTTGATGATGATACAGAAAGTATTATAACGAATGAGCGGTATGTATATATTTCTTCCATTATTAAAGAGTGCTACACTAAGGCAGCAGGTGAGAAGCTTACTGTCTCTGATAAAATTGACAGGATTGTGACGAACCGGATTCTGGCGTTGCCTATTTTTGCGGTAGTTATGATTCTGGTATATTACATATCCGTTACGACGGTTGGTACCTGGGTGACAGACTGGACAAACGATGGACTCTTTGGCGATGGATGGCATCTGTTCGGTATCGGCTCCGGCGAGTATGATGAAGCGGCGACGGCTTATGCCCTGGAAAATATTTGGACAGAAGATGTGGCTTTGACAGTGGATGCGGCAGTGGACGCCGGTATAATCGGCGCAGAGGATATCCAGGGAGCGATTGCGGACGAGGATTTTGGCGGCTTTGAGGAGGCATATGGCACGTATGGTGAGTCCCTGGCAGAAGAAGGATTTGATATCTCAGAGACAGTGGACCCTGCGATGGAGGAAGCGCCCGACACTGCGGAATATGGCGTCTGGGTTCCCGGCGTGCCGGCAATTATTGAGAGTGGTCTTGATGCCATTCATTGCGCAGAATGGTTAAAGGGGCTGATACTGGATGGTATTGTGGCAGGTGTAGGCGCGGTATTGGGCTTTGTGCCTCAGATGCTTGTACTGTTTATCTTCCTGGCATTTCTGGAAGGCTGTGGGTATATGGCGAGAGTAGCATTCATCATGGATAGAATTTTCCGCAAATTCGGTCTTTCCGGTAAATCCTTTATTCCTATGCTGATTGGTACGGGATGTGGTGTTCCCGGTATTATGGCATCCAGAACCATTGAAAATGACAGAGACCGTAAGATGACTATTATGACTACTACCTTTATTCCCTGCGGTGCAAAACTGCCGATTATCGCCCTGATTTCCGCAGCACTGTTTGACAATGCGTGGTGGGTGGCATGGAGTGCGTACTTTATAGGTGTGGCAGCCATCATCATCTCCGGCATTATTTTGAAAAAGACCAAGATGTTTGCAGGCGACCCGGCGCCTTTCGTAATGGAGCTTCCTGCATATCATATGCCTACTGTGGGCAGTATCTTAAGAAGCATGTGGGAGCGCGGCTGGTCCTTTATCAAGAAAGCAGGCACCATCATTCTGTTATCCTCCATCATTATCTGGGCAGGTTCCTGCTTTGGCATTGTAGATGGCAGATTCCTGTTTGACGCCGAGATGGAACTGGACAGCAGTGTTCTGGGTATTATCGGCGGGGCCATCAGTTGGATTTTTGCTCCTCTTGGATTTGATGACACCAAAGCTGTTATCGCCACTATCATGGGACTTGTGGCAAAGGAAGAGGTTGTGGGTGTATTCGGTGTGCTGGATTTTGAAGGAATGTCGCGTCTGGCAGGTTATTCCTTCCTGGTATTTAATCTGTTGTGTGCTCCTTGTTTTGCAGCCATGGGTGCTATCAAGAGAGAGATGAATAATATCAAATGGTTCTGGTTTGCAATCGGTTACCAGTGCCTGCTGGCTTATGTGGCATCACTGTGCCTGTACCAGATTGGCTCCGTATTTACCGGAAACATGAACATCCCTGGACTGATTGTGGCTGCCGCACTGGTGGCAGGTATTATCTTCCTGCTGGTAAGACCGTATAAAGAGAGTGCGACATGGAAGGTGGATAAAAAAGTAAATCATAAAAAAGCAGCGTAAAGATATAATCTCCGCAAAATAAATTTTCCGAGAGGGCTTGCGTAAATCCATGGAATGTGACAGGCTGTGTTATGTAGGTGTTACATATGCAACGCAGTGCAAATCATTTCGGGAGGATGTTTTATGGATATAGAAAACAGTGTGTATGCCAAAAAAGCAATGGATTTATTTTATGAGGGATATAATTGTTCCCAGTCGGTATTTTTGGCCTTTGCGGACCAATATCATATGGATAAGGAAACTGCTGCCAGAATCAGTTCGCCTTTCGGCGGAGGTATGGGAAGGCTCAGGGAAGTCTGCGGAACGGTGTCCGGTATGTTTCTGGTGCTGGGAATGATTTATGGTTACGACAGACCTGGAGACTATGAGGGCAAGGCAAGGCTTTATGAGCGGGTTCAGGAACTGGCGCGCAGATTTGAGGAGCAGAACGGTTCTATTGTCTGCAGGGAACTGCTGGGATTGTCCCAGAAAAGGGAAGAACCAGTTCCGGAGAAGCGCACACCGGAATATTATAAAAAACGTCCATGCCCACAGTTGGCGGCTATGGCTGCGGGAATACTGGAAGAGTACTTAAAAGAGCAGGAGAAGCTGTTATGAATGCATTGGAAAGACATATTGTGGATACCATAAAAGAATGGCAGTTAAAAATCGGATATCGTGAGGGAGATATGAAGCTTTATTATCCCGCCAAATCTCTTGCCGTCCTGCTGGATATGGATACAGAGACAGAGGAAGCCGGGCTTTGGAACGCATTAGGACAATTTGGTGAAGAAGTGAAGGGAAGACTGGGAGAGATTCAGTTTTCCTGCCATGAGGGGAGATATTGTCTGGATATTCCGTCCGAAGGATGTGCTTACGTTGCGGAACAGATACCGGTTCCGGAGTTTTTGAAACTGCTGCTGGAAGTGGTTGCCACACCGGGCAGAACAATGGAGGATGTCAGAAACTGTTTTGCGCATTTTGCCGATGGGAAGCAGATAAAATATATGGAGACAGACAGTGCAGACCATGAGATGGGACATGTCTTTTATTTTGAACAGGGCGACTATGACCCTTATGTGTATTGTGTGGAAGAAAACGAATTTGGACTTACTTATCATAGGTTTTCCAGAAGTGATTATGAAGAATTGTGAAGAACAAAAAATATTTTCCTACATAGGATAATAGAAGGTTAATATCCTGAACGGGGGCTTATAAAATGGCAGAAGTATGGAAGGGAATTTGCATTCCATTTTTAGGAACGGCACTTGGTTCCGCATGTGTTTTTTTTATCAGAAAGTCAATTCCACAGCTTTTACAGCGGGCGCTTACGGGATTTGCGGCAGGAGTTATGGTGGCAGCATCCATCTGGAGTCTGTTAATTCCTGCCATAGAGCAGTCAGAGGGGCTGGGTTCTTTCTCCTTTTTTCCGGCGGCGGCAGGTTTCTGGCTGGGGATTTTATTTTTGCTGTTGCTGGACCGTATTGTCCCGCATCTGCATATGTACAGCGAGCAGGCAGAGGGGCCAAAGACACCTTTAAAAAAAACGACAATGCTTGTACTCGCGGTGGCCATACACAATGTGCCGGAGGGAATGGCGGTGGGCGTAGTTTATGCCGGATATCTGTCCGGTAATACTGAAATTACCCTGATGGGAGCACTGACCCTTGCCATCGGCATTGCCATACAGAATTTCCCGGAGGGAGCGATTATTTCCATGCCCCTGCACTCGGAAGGTATGTCGAAATGGGAATCCTTTGTATATGGAGTTTTGTCCGGGGCAGTGGAACCGCTGGGGGCGCTGCTTACCATTATGGCGGCAGGATTTATTGTTCCGGCACTGCCTTACCTGCTTAGTTTTGCGGCAGGCGCCATGTTCTATGTTGTGGTGGAGGAACTGATTCCCGAAATGGCGGAAGGAAAGCATTCTGACATTGGTACAATATTTTTTGCGGTAGGGTTTTCGCTGATGATGATTCTGGATGTGGCACTGGGCTAAAATTTCTGCGAATACTTCCTCCATGAATGATATATAATAAGGGTTGACATCTTATTTAAGAGGGTATAAAATACATTTTAAAATACCCCCATGGGGTATATCGGGGCATGTGGATTGGGATTAAGGTATGTCAGTCCGACATATCCATTTTTTGTGGGGGAGAAGTCATGATAAAGCCGCTCTGGCGGCAGAATGAGAGGCAATATGGAACAGTGCTGTCATAGAACCAAGGAACGTTCTGTGGATGAAAAAAAGAAGCTGATTAATCGTTTAAAACGCATGGAAGGGCAGATAAGGGGTATCCGCAACATGGTGGAGAGAGATGACTACTGTACGGATATTCTGGTGCAGTCGGCGGCAGTCAGTGCGGCAGTCAATGCGTTTAACAGAGAACTTCTTGCCAACCATGTGAAGACCTGCGTGGCGCAGGATATGCGGGAGGGCAGGGAGGAAACGATGGACGAGCTAATGATGATTCTGCAGAAACTGATGAAATAGAAGCATGTAAGCCATTAAAATGGCAGAATGAGAGTGGAAATGGAACAATATATAGTAACCGGAATGAGTTGTGCGGCATGTAGCGCCAGAGTGGAAAAGGCAGTATCGGCAGTGGAGGGGGTATCCTCCTGTCAGGTCAATCTGCTTACCAATTCCATGGGAGTAGAAGGATGCGCTGCGCCGGAGGTAGTGATAGCCGCAGTGACAGAGGCGGGATATGGCGCCAGTCTTAAAAACAGTGGGAAAAATATAAATGCCGGTCAGGTATCGGGCAGCGCGGAAGAGGAAATGCTGACAGACCATGAAACTCCGGCGCTGAAAAAACGTTTTATTGCATCGGTGGGTTTTTTGCTGGTCTTAATGTATTTTTCCATGGGACATATGATGTGGAACTGGCCGGTACCCGCTTATTTTGCGGATAACCATGTGGCAATGGGGCTGCTGCAGATGCTTCTCACAATCATTGTCATGGTTATCAACCAGAAATTTTTTATCAGTGGATTTAAAGGGCTGATTCACAGGGCGCCAAATATGGACTCGCTGGTGGCACTGGGTGCAGGAGCCTCTTTCGTGTATAGTACCTATGCACTGTTTGCCATGACGGATGCCCAGGCAAAAGGCGATATGGCTGGTGTCATGGGTTATATGCACGAGTTTTATTTTGAGTCCGCAGCCATGATACTTGCGCTGATTACCGTGGGCAAAATGCTGGAGGCACGCTCCAGGGGTAAGACAACGGATGCCCTCAAAAGTCTTATGAAACTTACTCCGAAAACAGCCACAGTGCTGGAGGGCGATGTGGAGAAAGTGGTTTCGGTGGAGCAGGTAAGGGCAGGCGATATCTTTGTGGTACGTCCGGGAGAAAATGTGCCTGTGGACGGTGTTCTCATAGAAGGTGGGAGCGCCGTAAACGAGTCTGCGCTTACCGGAGAGAGCATCCCGGTAGATAAAGTGGCAGGGGACAAGGTGTATGCGGCAACTTTGAATCAGTCGGGATTTATGAAATGCGAAGCGGTGCGGGTGGGAGAAGACACTACCCTTGCCCAGATTATCCGTCTGGTGAGTGACGCGGCGGCGACAAAAGCTCCCATTGCCAAAGTGGCGGACAAAGTATCCGGAGTGTTTGTGCCTGCTGTTATCGCGGTGGCGCTTGTCACGATATGTGTATGGCTGCTTGTGGGAGAGGGCGTCGGTTTTGCTCTTGCAAGGGGCATTTCGGTACTGGTTATCAGTTGTCCCTGCGCACTGGGACTGGCGACACCGGTTGCCATTATGGTAGGCAGTGGGATAGGTGCGAAAAACAGTATTTTGTTCAAAACTGCAGTTTCTCTGGAGGAAGCCGGAAAAACCCAGATAGTTGCCCTGGATAAAACGGGAACCATCACCAGAGGAGAACCGGCAGTGACGGATGTGCTTGCCGTGAATGAGCAAGGAGAGAGGGAACTTTTTTCTCTTGCTTATGCACTGGAATGTAAAAGTGAACATCCTCTGGCAAAAGCCGTTGTGGCAAGGGCGGAGGAAATGAATATTCCCAGACAGGAAGTGGAGAACTTTGAGATTTTACCGGGAAATGGTCTCCGTGCAGTATGGAACGGAACCGACTTATATGGAGGAAATTATGAATATATCAGCAGCCATATCAAAGTTTTGGATGAAATAAAACAGAAAGCGGAGGCTCTGGCAGAGGAAGGCAAAACACCGCTGTTTTTTGGACAGGGCGACAGGCTGGCAGGGGTTATCGCGGTTGCGGATGTCATAAAAGAGGACAGTCCCCAGGCGGTGAGAGAACTGCAGAATATGGGCATACGGGTAGTGATGATTACCGGAGATAACGAGCGCACCGCAAGAGCAGTGGGAAGACAGGCGGGCGTGGATGAGGTTATTGCGGGAGTGCTCCCCGATGGCAAGGAGAGTGTCATCCGCAGGTTAAAAGAATCCGGCAGGGTGGCAATGGTAGGCGATGGCATCAATGATGCGCCTGCCCTGACAAGCGCGGATGTGGGCATTGCCATTGGGGCGGGAACGGATATAGCCATTGATGCAGCAGATGTGGTGCTGATGAAGAGCAGACTCAGTGATGTACCTGCGGCTATCCGTTTAAGCCGCAGAACCTTAAGGAATATCCATGAAAATCTCTTTTGGGCATTCTTTTACAATTGTATTGGGATTCCGCTGGCAGCAGGTGTGTGGATACCTGTTTTCGGATGGCAGTTGAACCCCATGTTTGCGGCGGCCGCCATGAGTTTGTCCAGTTTCTGTGTGGTGACGAATGCCCTGCGCCTGAATTTGTGTAATATACATGATACGGGACGGGACAGAAAAAGAGGGGCAGGCAGGACGGCAGACCAGGTAACAGACCAAACGAAAGAAACAGTAACAAAGCAATCAGAAAATAAAAACAGAAAGGAAGAAAAAAATATGAAAAAGACATTGAAAATTGAAGGAATGATGTGTGGACACTGTGAGGCAAGAGTAAAAAAGGCACTGGAGGAGCTTCCGGGAGTGAAGGAGGCAGTTGTAAGCCATGAGGCGGGAACGGCACAGGTCGTACTGGAGACGGAAGTTACCGATGATGTGCTGAAAAATGCAGTGGAAGCCCAGGATTACAAAGTGACTGCAATTAATGCTTAATAACCACACACAAAAGCATTTGGAAATGATATCCAAATGCTTTTGTATTGTAGAAATATTAGAATCTGAGACCACTGTACAAGTAGGAAATGCCTTTGACAGAAAAAGGTAAAACAGAGTAATTGGTCTTGACGCGTTCTAAAGACATCCAATATAATATATAAATAAAAATACCATGACGGATATGGAAGAGAGGGATGTTAAAGTGAGACAGTTTTTTGGTATGAGCCAGCGCGGGGATTTGGGAGAAGCGGTTCAGGGACTCAAGAATCCCCAGTTGATTATGCTGATGTCTAACGACAGCCAGTTTGAGGAACATGTAAAGGAGCTGGAGAAGCTTTTTCCCCAGGTGCCCAGCATAGGGTGTATCGGAATGTGTTATGATACCAGAGTGGTGGAACACGGCGTGGGTGTGGTGGCTTTTCTGGATGGAGTCAGTGCGGCAGCCAATGTGCTGGAGCAGGTGACAGTCATGCCGGTGAGATATATCAACAGACTGGAGGAGGACCTGGCAGGAATCAATGCTTCCCAGGCAGACACTATCTGCATTGATTTCTGTTCCGGCAATGATGCCTGCGTTCTGACTACCATACATACTGCTTTAAGAGGCAGGGGTATTTCCCTTGTGGGAGGAACCGGTGACGGCGGCAGAGTATCTGCCAACGGCAGGGTTTATGAAGACGGGGTGGCTTATGCCCTTGTCAAAAACCAGGGCGGCAGAGTAAAGGCATATAAAGAGAATATTTATCACAAGATGGGCAATTACCGGTTTATTGCCTCCAATACGGATAAGGCACGGTATATTATGGGGGCGCTCAACGGCAAACCTGCCAGACAGGTCTACCAGAATATTCTGCATATAACAGAGCAGCAGATACAGACCCAGACCTTTAAAAATCCTTTTGGGAAGATTAACGGGGATGATACCTGCATTATTTCTATCAAGGAGGTAAGCGGAAATGCGCTTGCCTGCTTCAGACAGGTGAATGACTCGGATGTACTGGTTCTGCTGGAACTTGGAGATTATAAAAATATTGTAAAAGAAACGATTAGGAATATCTGTAATGATTTTCCCAGACGCTCGGCTGTGTTTTCTGTTAACTGCCTGTTCCGCTATAAGCTGTTTAGTGAAAACGGTTATATGCAGGAATATCTGAACGAAATGGCGGTACTGGGAAAACATGTGGGTCTTGTAGGGTATGGGGAGCATTATAATAACCAGTTTGTCAATCAGTCCATGACATGCGTCGTATTTGAATAAGGGAGGAAACAAGACATGCTGTTTTGCAGAGGCAACAGACAAAGAAATGGTAAAAAACAGAATGGAGAGAGCAGTTTATATCCGGTTCTGTATGTGATGAACAGTCTAAAACAGTATCATACGGATTTGGTGGACAAGGAAGTGCAGTCACTGAGGGAACTGAGTCTGGTAGGCAGTTCCTTTGGAAGCGTTCTGGGAGAGGCAGAGGAGTTTCAGGTAAAGCTGCAGGATATGGGACAAAGTTTTCTGAGTGTGAATGAAGCCTCGGAGAATTTTGTGACGGCGAGAAATGAAATTGCCAGGTCCGTAGACCAGGCACAGCAGGAGGTTGAGTCTTTAAAGAACAGTTCTCTGGAAGTGGATGCTCATTTCAAGGAGATGGGGAGTACTTTTGAAATATTACAGGAGTCGGTGGAACAGATTAAGCAGAGAATGAACAAGATTGTTTCCATTGCGGACCAGACCAATATTCTTGCCATGAATGCTTCTATTGAAGCAGCCAGGGCGGGAGAAAAAGGAGACGGTTTTGCCGTGGTTGCAGCGGAAGTGAAGAAGCTGGCAGACGAAATCAAGGATTTGGCGGCTGAGGTAGATTTGGGAATCAAGGATGTGGAGCAGGGAACAGACCGGTTAAGTGAGAGTATTGACACTTCAAAACAGGCTTTGCAACAGAGTCTGGATAAGGTACAGGAGACCTACGAAACGTTTGATAAGATTACGCAGGCATCCGAGGGAGCCACATCAGTACATGCGCAGATAGTAGGTGTTATTGGAGAGTCAAAAACAGCCCTTGGGGTACTGTGCGGTTTCTTTGACAAAATCAGGGAGCAGTATCAGGCGGTGGTGAGGCATATCAATCAGGCAGAGCGTCTGGGTACCACCAAAAGCGCCATGTTTGAGGATATTGATAATCTGATGGCGCAGGTGGCGCCTATCATAAATGATGAACTGCATATGGGAAAGACTAAAGGTAGAAAAGCCTGAAATAAGTACGAAATAATGGACATATAATAGTTTACTCTTAGGTTACTTCAAAATTATATTTTATTTAAGGAAAGGAAGTGCCAAGATGAACAGAGGAATGAAGATTTCTAAAAATGTCCTTATTAATGTACTGGTGCTGATAGTTTCTGTATTAGCAGCATCACTTTGTATGACACAGATAGTATTCAGCAGGGAACGGACCATGGAGATGGAGCATTACTATCAGTCCATGGAACAGGAAACCATAAGGCAGGTGAGGGAATACCTCAATGGGAAGGGATATACCAACAGTGGTGTGATGCTCACAAGAGTGGTGGATGGGAATGAAAACCGCTTCTATACACTGACAATTCATCATGGGAGAATCGACAGGATGGACGAGGATGAAAGGAAAGTGTTGGGAGAAGCTTTGGAGCAGTTCTATTTTGTGGCAGATAATTGTATATTCTGTCATGAATTTCTTGTAACTGATTGACAAGAATAACATGACATTTGCGTGATTTAGGGGTATACTCTTAATAGGCATGTACACCGTAGGGACGGAGTATGAAGATTGTTTTTAATGGAAGGAGTAGAGCAGATGTCATTTATTCCCAGACCACACGAGATATATAAGCATTTTAAAGGAAATTTGTATCAGATAGTTACAATTGCAGAGCATTCTGAAACAGGTGAGCAACTTGTCATATACAGGACACTATATGGCGATTATAAGAATTATGCCAGACCTTTGTCGATGTTCACTGACAGGGTGGATAAGGAAAAATATCCCGAAGCAGAGCAGGAGTTTCGCTTTGAACTCCAGGGAGAGAACAGCGCACGCCAGAAGGCGCAGAGCGGGCCCTGGGAGACGGACGGTGCATCAGGAGAAGCGGATGGTATATCTGTGGGAAAGGATGATGTACCACAAGAAGCGGACAGCCAGCTCAGGGAAGCTGATACCCAGCCCGAAGAGCCGAAGCTGGACCCTCTTGTGATGGAATTTCTGGACGCAGACACCTACGAAGCAAGGCTCAATATTCTTGCCGGACTGCATCACCGCATCACAGACGAAATGATTACCACCATGGCGATTGCCTGCGATGTGGAAGTGGAGGACGGGGATACCCAGGAGAGATATGAATCCCTGAAAAATTGTCTGCTGACTTTTGAAAAATATGAGTGTAACCGTATCCGATAAAAATGCTTTCCTATTTCGTTGCAGAAATGGAGCGGATTATGGCATACAGACTGGATGATAAAATGGTAATAGGCATCTCCTCCAGGGCATTGTTTGATATGTCTGTGGAGAATGAGATTTTTGAAAAGCAGGGTGTGGAAGCATACTGCAGATATCAGGTGGAGCATGAAAATGAAATCCTGAAACCGGGACCCGGATTTGCGCTTGTCAAGGCACTGCTTAGGCTGAATGAGTGCTGTGGGGACAGGGATTTGGTGGAGGTTATCATCATGTCCCGGAACAGTCCGGATACTTCCCTCAGAGTTTTTAACGCTATTGACTACTATGGTCTGCATATTACCAGGGCGGCTCTGGCAAGCGGGGCGTCTCTGGCGCCATACCTTGAGGCGTTTGGGACGGATTTGTTTCTGTCGGCGTATGAGGATGATGTGCAGTGCGCAGTAGACAGCGGTATCGCCGCAGGAATTATCTGCACGGAAAACATTCCCGCCACAGGATACAGTACGGTTCTGGAGGTCGCAAAGCGGCATGGTGCAATCTGTTTTCCAGGAGCGGAGCAGGCCCCGGCGGCATCAGAGGAGCTTAAAATAGGGGAAATGGAGCAGATACGAATTGCTTTCGACGGAGATGCGGTACTTTTTACAGACGAATCGGAGCATATTTATCAGCAGATGGGTCTGGATGCTTTTGAGGAAAATGAGCGCAAACTGGCATCCAGTCCATTAAAAGAAGGGCCTTTTGCAAATTTTTTAAGAAAATTGTCCGATATACAAAAAGAGCTTGGAGTTAAGAATTGTCCTATCAGGACAGCACTGGTTACTGCCAGGAGTGCGCCTGCCCATGAGAGAGTGATACGCACGCTGCGGGCGTGGAATGTAAGAGTGGATGAGGCTTTTTTTCTGGGTGGGATTCCCAAGAGGGATATATTGAAGGCGTTTGGGGCGCAAATCTTTTTTGACGACCAGTCCGTACACACCTTAAATGCCGCACAGTCCGTTCCCGCCGCAAGAGTGCCTTACCGCAGGGACAAAAGGAGTGAAACCAAAACCAATGAAATATCATCATGTTGTACCGGCTGAGTTTTTGGAGCGTCCGAACCGCTTTATTGCTTATGTGGAACTGAATGGACAAAGAGAAAAGGTACATGTGAAAAATACCGGAAGATGCAGGGAACTGCTCAAACAAGGTGTGACAGTATATTTGGAAAAAAGTGATAATCCCGCACGTTCCACCGCATATGATTTGATTGCGGTGGAAAAAGGGGAGCGGATAGTCAATATAGATTCCCAGGCACCCAACAAGGCGGTGGAAGAGTGGCTTCTTACAAAGCAGCTCTTCCCCGGCTTGTCTTTTGTGCGTCCGGAGACCACCTATGGAAATTCCAGATTTGATTTTTATGTGGAGGCAGGGGAGCAGAAGATTTTCATGGAGGTAAAAGGCGTGACGCTGGAGGAGGGAGGCGCAGTACGTTTTCCCGATGCTCCGTCAGAGCGGGCGGTGAAACACGTGGAGGAACTTATCCGGGCAAAAAAGGAAGGCTACCGCGTCTGTGTATTTTTTGTGGTTCAGATGCAGGGCGTGCAGTATTTTATGCCCAATGAGGCAACTCATGCGGCATTTGCCAGGGCGCTGGTCCGGGCCAGGGATGCAGGCGTTGAGATACTCGCCTATGACTGTAAGGTGACTTCGGACAGTATGATAATCCACAAACCCGTGCCGGTATATCTCACGGAAGAGGAAAAAGATGAAAATTTCGTTTTTCTTAAGACAAAATTAAGACTGGGAAGCCTGAAAGCGATTCTCAAACCTTTATTAAAGTGGTATGATAGTAGCAGACGCATTTTGCCATGGAGGGAAGAACCAACGCCTTACCGGGTCTGGGTGTCGGAGATTATGTTACAGCAGACGCGTGTGGAAGCAGTAAAGCCCTATTTTGAACGTTTTATGCACAGACTCCCTGATATTCGGGCACTTGCGGACGCTCCGGAGGAGGAACTGCTAAAGCTGTGGGAAGGGCTTGGCTATTATAACCGTGCAAGGAATCTTAAAAAGGCAGCAGTACAGATTGTAGAAGAGTATGGCGGCACAATGCCCGATGAATATGAGAAGCTTCTGCAGTTAAAAGGAATCGGCAGTTATACGGCGGGAGCCATTTCTTCCATTGCCTATGGAAAGCCCAATCCGGCAGTGGACGGCAATGTGCTGCGCGTACTGTCGAGAGTGCGTATGGATGGCAGGCTGATAACCGATGCGAAAGTAAAGGCGTCAGTGGAGCAGGATTTGAGAGAAGTGATTCCGGGGGACAGACCGGGAGCGTTTAACCAGGCACTGATGGAGCTTGGCGCCTGTGTCTGCATTCCAAACGGAGCGCCGCACTGCATGGAGTGTCCGCTGGCAGAGGTCTGTATGGCACATACGGAAAGGTTGGAGCTGGATTATCCCAAGAAGGCCTCCGCCAGACCGCGCACCATAGAGAATAAAACCATTCTGGTTATCCAGGATGGTGACCGGACGGTTATCAGAAAGCGGGGAAACAGAGGACTTCTCGCCGGAATGTATGAATTTCCCCATATGGAGGGATTCTATACAGCAGAGGAAGTGAAGCGGTATCTGGCAGAGAGAGGAATAGAAGCCATACGAATCAGGGAGCTGGAAGAGGCAAAACACATTTTTTCCCACAAGGAATGGCATATGAAAGGATACATCATCCGGGTGGATGAGCTGGAGCCTGGGAAAGCAGATAAAGATACTGTGGACTGGCTTTACGTCGAACCGGAAGAAACACAGGAGAAATACCCGATTCCGGCGGCGTTTGCTGCTTATACCAAGTATTTGAATATCAGGCTGGGCAATCAGAGATTTGAGGAGGAAGAACGGAAATGAAATTATTATCAATAGCGATTCCGTGTTACAATTCGGAGAATTATATGAGGAAATGTATTGAATCCCTTTTGACAGGCGGGGAAGATGTAGAGATTCTTATCGTGGACGACGGTTCCACGAAGGACAAAACGGCGGAAATTGCAGATGAATATGCTTACAGATATCCCACCATTGTGAAAGCGATTCACAAGGAAAACGGTGGACATGGCTCTGCTGTGAACACCGGAATTGCCAATGCCACCGGATTGTATTTCAAGGTGGTGGACAGCGACGACTGGGTGAAGGAGAGTGCGTACAAGAAGATTCTTGACACGCTGCGGGGGCTCGCCGGAGGCGATAAAGTGCTGGACATGCTTATCAGCAATTTTGTTTACGAAAAGGAAGGGGAAAAGCGTAAGAAAGTAATGCACTACAGACGCATTCTTCCCCAGGATGAAATGTTTACCTGGAAGGACTGCCGTCATTTCCGCAAAGGGCATTATATCCTGATGCACTCTGTTATATTCAGGACCCGCCTGCTGCAGGACTGCGGGCTTAAGCTGCCGGAACATACCTTTTATGTGGACAATCTCTATGTGTTTGAGCCATTGCCCTATGTGAAAAACATGTATTATCTGGATGTGAATTTTTACCGCTATTATATTGGAAGAGAGGACCAGTCTGTCAATGAGGAAGTCATGATTTCCCGGCTGGACCAGCAGATAAAAGTCAATAAGCTGATGATGGATTATTTTGCAGAAAAGAAAATGGAACTGCTTAAGAACAAAAGACTTTTCCAGTATATGTTTAATTATCTGGAGATTATCACAACAGCATCTTCCGCACTGGCATTAAAATCAGGAACGGAAGAAAACTTAGACCGAAAAACTAAGCTCTGGGAGTATATTAAAGAAACGGACAAATATATTTACAGGAAACTGAGAAGGGGCATTATGGGAGAAGCCATGAACCTGCCCGGCAAAGGCGGCAGAAAGCTGTCTGTGGAAGGCTACAAAATCTGCCAGAAGATATTCCATTTTAACTAAAAAGGTAACAGTTCAGCCCTGCACCAGGTCACGCCGGGGGCTATGGTGGTTCCT
>CAZRZM010000062.1:0-16059 GCA_964604575.1 uncultured Acetatifactor sp. | reverse complement strand
ACGTCGGCACTTAGGCACCGTACTCTGGTGCCTTATGTGTCCGTTACGTTTTTATCCAAGCGAAAGCGTGTCTGAATAGGAATAACTGTAGTCAGCCAACGTGACTTGGTGCAAGACTAAACTGTTACATTTTATACATCCAGCATACTCTGTCCCTCAAAAGAAGGCTTGATGCCAAAATACTGTAGTACTGTGGCTCCGATATCGGCAAAGCTTTCCCTGGTGCCCAGATTCCTGGGAGCTATTGGGGCCCCATACATAAGAAACGGTGTGTATTCCCTTGTGTGGTCGGTAGTCTGCCTATACGCCGGGTCACATCCATGGTCGGCGGTTATCATCAGAATATCATCCGGGCGCATTTTTCCCATAATCTCTGAAAGTTTTTCATCGAAATATGTCAGTGCCTTCGCATATCCCTCCACATCCCTGCGATGTCCATAGAGCATATCATAATCCACCAGATTAATAAAGCACAATCCTTCAAAATCCCGCTCCATATATTCCAGAGTGCGCGCAATTCCCTCAGCATTGCCGGAGGTATACACATATTCCGTAATTCCTGCGCCTGCAAAAATATCCTGGATTTTGCCTACGGCAATCACATCTTTTCCATTCTTTTTCAACTGGTCCAGCATGGTATCGGAGGGCGGCAGAATGGAATAATCATGTCTGCCTGCCGTCCGCACATAAGCGCCGCTCTCTCCCGCAAAGGGTCTTGCAATGACTCTTCCCACCCCATGCTCTCCCTGCAGAAGCTCTCTTGCAATATGACAGTATTCATAGAGCTGCTCCACCGGAACCTTCTGCTCATGTGCCGCAATCTGAAACACACTGTCCGCTGAGGTATAAACAATCAAATCCCCTGTCCGCAAATGTTCATCCCCATAATCCCGAATGACCTCCGTACCGGAGTAGGGTTTGTTACACAGCACCCCTCTTTTCGTCCGCGCACAAAATTCCCGCAGAAGTTCCTCCGGGAATCCATGGGGATAGGTGGGAAGGGGGGTTTTAGAATAAATCCCCGCTATCTCCCAATGTCCTATAGTGGTATCTTTTCCCTTAGACCGCTCTTTCATGCGGGCTATGGTGGCAAGATGTCTGTTTTCTTCTTCTCCAATCCTTACTCCATCTATCTGGAAAAGTCCCAGTTTCTCCATATTAGGCATATGGAATGCCGGATGGGCGGATACGCTTCTTAAGGTATTGACATCGATATCTCCGTAGGAAGCCGCATCCTCCATCCCACCAATTCCAAAGCTGTCCAGTACAATTAAAAATATCCTCTTCATGCAATTTGTTTCCTTTCGTACCTACAAATATTAATATCGTAACACATTTTTTATGTAATGTACACCAAAACCGTCTGTAAATTCCCCTATTCCACTACTGTGCTGATAATAATATTCTCTGCTGCAATTTCCGTCTTACGTTTTACAATATCCTCAATCTGTGCGCGCTGGGCGTCTGTCAGTTCAATGGCATTTACCACCACGTCAACCGCACTGCCGTTGATGCTTACCACTACACCGGCAAAACCTTTGGCTTCCAGCAAAATCTCCGCAGCAGATTCTTTTTCGGCAATCTCCGTCATACGCACCATACTGTCCACTGCTTCCTGCTTCTGTGTATCGGTGAGTCCGTCACTTCCGATGATTTCCAGAAGAGTTTCCTTGTTTTTTGCCCTTGTCTGTTCTTTCAAAAGTTTGGCATCCGACAAAACCGTAACCCCGTTGGTGGAGGTAAATACTGCTTCGCCCGGAACTTCACCCTCTTCCGGTGTGGCCTCCGCCAGTTGTCCGTCACTATCCCCCGCATCGCTTACCTGCATATCTTCATCCAGGTAATCCTCCAGAACCACATCTACTTCGGAATCAAGACTTTCAATATCCGCCTGCGGTGCATTTAACAAATCTTCCTCCGACAAATCCAGTGCACCACTTAAATCTGCCAAATTATTTAAGTCCTCTGCCGTGTAATTTTCCGCTATGACACCGTTTACGTCCACAACATCCGCAACACCCTCATCGTTTACCGTCAGGTACTCTTCGTCCAGATTGGTTCCCGCGAATTGCAGATATCCGGCAATCGCTATCATAATGGCTAGTGCAGTAATCATAAGCTGATTTTTTTTGATTAAGTTTTTCACAGTGCTCTCCCTTTTCTTATTTCGTTATTCATCCCTTAACTTCAGGTATGAACCATAATTTTTGTTACTTTATTGTATGAACCATTGAAATGATATATGCTACTTATCCACATTATTTGAAGATACCATTTTTACTACTTTTACTTTATGGGCATCCAGGTCAAACAAAACCTGCACCATATCCACAATACTCTTATTGACAGTACCGTTTCCCGCCCCCTCTGCCACTACCACCACACCTTCCACTTTCGGATAAAGGGTCTTAATCACATAGGGTTCACTTTCACTGCCATTTGTGCGGTAGACGGTGGCCTCTTCCCCATCCGTCTGGGCAATCACCCGGCTGCCGCCGGAAGAATCATTTTCATTGGTGCTGGAGCGGTTGACCGGAGTATCTTTTTCCACCACCAGTTCCTCAGACGCAGACAAAGTAATCATCACTTCCACCTGCCCTACTCCTGACATCTTGGATAAAATTCCGGATAACCGCTCTTCCAGTTCTTCCACATAATCTGAAGTGCCGTCAGTCTGCCCCAAAGAACCGGATGCCTCTTTGCTGCCGTCTTCCGTCAAAGTACCATCCCGCTGCTGTCCTTTGGAAACTATATTCTGCCCGGAAGAAGCACTTTCTTTGGAGGGAAGGGCAATGATAAAAAGCAGTACCCCTGACAGCACCAGTATCACCAGATTGTCCTTCCGAAACCATTTTTTGATATCCCATTTTCCTTCCCGCATCAATTAACCTCCACATGTATCGGCGCTATATTAATATATGAAATATCCAGCTCTATTTTTGCTGATTCTTCCACATACTCTTCTGCTTCCCCGCTTTCCTCTATCCAGCCATCCCCCGCAGTAACCGTAAAAGCGTCTCCCGCAATTTCCTCAAAATTCATTTCCACCTCCTTGCGAAATTCATTGACCTGCTCCAGAAAATCCCCTCCGTCCATTTTTTTAAACACAGAGTGCAGGGGCAGCAGCAACTGTACCAGTATCATGGTGCCAAGCAGAAGCTTTAAGTATTTTTCATAAACCGGCTTGGGACGAAAATGTATAATGGTCTGTGCGCAGATAATAAAAATTCCGATACGACACAGGGTACTCATAACGCCGCCCCCATTCTTCCTGTGGTAGCCGCCACAACCGCAATGGCAATGAGAAAAAGCAGCATCACACATGCCGTCGTGCGAAACAGCATCATTCCCGCATCCCCTGCATGATTTACAAAAGCGGTGATTCTTTTATCCGCCACAATTCCAAGCAGTGCCGCCGCTCCTTTAAACAACAGTGCCATCAGAAATATCTGCAGCAGGGGCATGGCGCACATTACAACCAATAATAAAAGCAACAGTACCCCTACACTGTTTTTTATCACAACCGCAGAACCTGCCACCAGCTCCAGTACTCCGTCCGCCACATTGCCGGCACCGGGAATCATGGTAATCACCTTTTGAAAAGCAGATGTTTTCACAGAATCAATTACCGGTGTGATTACCGACTGGAAAATACTGACTCCGGTGACAACACCGATTGCGGCTTTTAACACCCAGCCCACTATTTTTTCCAACAGTTCCATAAGCAGACTCAATTTCTCCTCTATCCATATTCCATTGATGGCAGAGAGCATACAGTAACTGTATATCATGGGAATCACCCATTTTAACAGAATCTGTTCCACACCGTACATAATCAGAATCAACAACTGGGAATAGGCGCCCGCAGTGCTTGTTCCCGTCGCCATTCCCACCACTATCATATAAGTTGGTATCAAAAGCTTATTAAACAACAGAATATTTTCCATGGTATCCACTGCAATCTGTGCCACCTGAAAAAAACCTTTGAACAGAATTGTCATCATCAAAAGGTAAATAAAATAAAAGCACAGGTCGGCCACCTGATGTCGGTCAAATACTTCTATAAAATGCGACATCAGCGCAGACAGAATTCCCAGTATCAACATCCAGACAAACAGATTCTTCATGCCGCCAAAAACAGATGTGATATCTCCAAAACTGCCAGACAGAAGCTGTTTTGCAGCGCCCAGGATATCCCCTGCCCAAACTGCCTCCAACAGGTTGTCCAGAGAGAACGAAGAACCGGGAAACAAATTATGAATTCCTTCCTCCAGTTGCTCCAGTTCATACTGCTGCCAGATACTTTGTAATTCCATCTCTGCCACCTTTTCCCCTTAAAAAATTAACAACTATTTAAAAACCATTCGCAGTTATAAAAACTCCTGTAACTGCTCAATAACCGCAAATAAAATGGGAAGTCCTGCAAAAATTACCGATAATTTCCCCAGAATCTCAATCTGGTCCGCCACAGCCCCATATCCTGCATCCTTGCAGACACCGGAACTGAACTCACAGATATAAGTAATACCGATTACTTTCAAAAGTACCGTCAGATATCCTTTGGCATTACCCAGATAACGCTGTATACTTTCAAACTGCCCTAAGACCATCTGCACCTGCTCCACACACAGATAAAAAATCAAAACACTGATTCCAAAACCGATATACATGCCATATTCCGGTTTGCCCGCCTTGAACTGTATCGCCAAAAGAACACCTACAATCCCCAGCATTCCTACTTTAATCACAACTGCCATGTCTGTATTCCCCTTTTGCTGTTACAAAGAAAACAATGCCTGTATTGTCTGAAACAAGTCATATATGTAAGGCACAATCCATGTGAGTACCAGAATAAGCCCTGCCAGACTGATAAGAAATGCATGTTCTTCCCGCCCACTATGTTTTAATACCTGACTGAGAATTGTCACCAATATTCCCACAGCCGCAATTTTAAATATCAGACTTACTCCCATTTTCAGCCTCCATATCTTATAATAATAAAATCAAAAGCAGGAAACCTCCCATAACCCCAAGCCCCACTGCCATTCTGCTCTTCTCCTTTGTCTCAAGTGACAGTTCCTCTACCGTATGCTCCAGCATATCACACCGTTTTCTGATTGCCTGTATCTGCATCTGTCCGTCTGCAAAATCTGCATCCGCAAACAATGTCAGTACAAATTCCTTATCACCTTTTGTCAGAGGCATCTGTGCCATGCACTGCTGCATGTTGTCATGATACACCCTGCCAAATCCCATGCCTGTATTCTCCTGCATCTGTATGTAAATATTCTGCAGGCACCCGCGGTAAGGCTCCCCCACTCTGGATGCCAGCAGCCCGCAGCATTCCGGCAGTGTGGCTTTGCCATACCCGATTTCCCCTGCAAACATTTCCAATATCTCCATAAGTTCCCTTAAAATCCGCAGTCTTCCATATAATTGTTCCCTATACCACAGCCCCAGTCCCAGACTGCCTCCTACAATCATACCTGCTCCCAGAATACGCAGCATATACTTCCTCCCTTCTACATATTTTCCGGATGGTGGGACTCCCATTCTGTCTTCCCAGAACCAGATAAATATCAAACAGTGGATTGGAATGACTGTCCCACGCGCCATATTTCTGGATATAATCTTCCACATCATCTCCATGTACCGTTGCCAGAATCCTGCTCCCGCAGGATGCCACTGTATGAAGCGCCTGCATGTCCTGCGCACTTCCCAACTCGTCCACAGCTATCACACCGGGAGCCATGGAACGCAGCAAAAGCATCATCCCCATCGCTTTGGGGCAGGCATCCAATATATCCGTCCGAATCCCCACATCGTTCTGTGCCTGTCCATGATAGGAACCTGCAATTTCGGAACGCTCATCCACCACTCCCACACTGATTCCCCGTCCAAAAGCATTGCCATCAGAAACCTGCCTGATAATGTCCCTGAGTAACGTTGTTTTTCCACATCCGGGAGGTGATATGATTAAAATATTCTGTAACTTTCCATTATGATATAAGAAAGGCATAACTTTGTCTGCCACTCCTACGATTTGATGTGCCACGCGGATATTCATATAGGCAATATGTTTGATGGTCCGCACTCCGTTCATGCCCTCCACTACCACCTGCCCCGCAATACCCACCCGATGTCCGCCGGAAACAGTGATAAATCCCTGCCGCATTTCATCTTCATAGGCATACAGAGAATAGTTGCAGATATGGGAAAGCAATGCCTTCACTTCCTCCCTGCCCGCGCAGTATGCCTGTCCCAGCTCCTGCGTCAGACCACCGGCATTATCTACAAACCATTCCCTGCCCCTGCTAAATACAATGACGGGTTTGTCCACCCGTATCCGTATCTCCTGAAGCCACTGCTGCTGTCTGCATATGGGGGTCCAGAACTCTCTTCTTTCCATGGGGAAAAGTTGTATTAAACCATCCGGCATATTTATCCACCTCCATTCTCTCTTTCCATATATATGTCCATTCCACTTTATTATTCCTATCATTTGTATGAAAAAAAGAACAAAAAAATAACGCCGCTTTTATAGACAAAATAAAGTTTTCGTGGTACATTACTTATATAAAACAGTAATCATTACTATTATTAATACAAGGAGGTTACACTATGAGCACAAATTCTGCACAAGTTGACAATTTAGTAAATCTTTTGGATGGATACGCTGAAAAAGGCGGACATCACCTTAACGTAAATGTATTGAACAGAGATACTCTTTTAGACGCACAGAAGAATCCGGAAAATTATCCCCAGCTTACCATTCGTGTCAGCGGATATGCCGTTAATTTTATCAAATTAACTCCGGAACAGCAGGCAGATGTTATCAGCCGTACTTTCCATGAAGGAATGTAGCACGAAAATATAGCAACTATCCTCTAATGGGCACAAAAATTTCCTATGAAGCAAAAAAGACTTTCGCAGATAACCTGCGAAGGTCTTTTTTTCATACTTCCAAATCTTTCCGGACAGCGTATTCCGGCATCCTGAAAATCTTCATTTGACAGAACAATGCCCGCTACAGTTCTTGCAGTCACAACCGCACTGCAACGATTTTCCACTCTTTTTATCCCGAATCATACTCCGTACCACAAGCGCCACAATAACTGCCAGCGCAGCTCCCACTAATAAGGTACCCATGCTATCAACCTCCTATCAGTTATCTTCTTTAAGTTAGTTTATGCTAACTATATAAAAATGTCAATACCTCTCCTATTCTTTTCCCCTTTTTATGTAACAGTTCAGTCTTGCATCAGGTCACGTCGCCACAGCCCTGCACCAGCGGGGGATTGGACTTGCCCCCGGAATAAGGATATGCTATACTATATGAAAGCAATCAGACGAAACGGAGGTTTCTTCTTATGAAAATAAACGAGTCTGCGGAAAACTATCTGGAAACCATTTTAATATTAAGCAAATCCCATCCTGTTGTCCGTTCAGTGGATATCGCCACAGAGCTGGGATTCAAAAAATCCAGTGTAAGTGTTGCCATGAAAAACCTTCGGGAAAGCAATCATATCACCACCACCAAAGAAGGGTTTATTTATCTGACCGAATCGGGCAGGGAAATCGCTGAGATGATTTATGAACGACACGAACTGCTATCCTCCTGGCTGATAAGTCTTGGAGTAAACGAAAAGGTTGCCACGGAAGATGCCTGCCGCATTGAGCACGACATTAGCAAGGAAAGCTTTGAAGCCATCAAGCAATATATTCATTCCCATTCCTGATGCTTTGGCGCATTTCCGGATTCTATGTGGGTCATACAAATGAAAAGCCACATATAAGCATATTGAAAGGACTGACAGAACACATAAACTATTCTGTCAGTCCTTTTTTATAACGGTATTTATATCCCTTTCAGCGGTAACACATAACGGTGCCAGCCGTTTACCATGTGTAAATGTTGTGATACAGCTTGTAATAGCTGCCATCCACGCGCTGTACCTGAAGCTGTATGGCAAAATTGCTCATACCCAGCTTCTTAAGCGCTTCGTCCACATATCCCTTTTTGTAACTTCCATCACTGTACTCCCGCTCAATGGTGCTTAAAAGCGCCTGGGGAATGGTGTTAACAAACTGCTTTTCTCCTGCTCCCACATCAACCATCTGTTTCAGACAGTCTTTGTAATAATCCGCCAGTCCAAAGGTAGATTCTTCCGCATCTGTCTGTGTAGTTTTACTCTCCCATGACAAAGGTTTCTGGGGATTGGGGTTCACATAGCCCTGTGCCACCAGTGAACTGTCCGCAGGCAGATTATCCATATCCCCTGCAACAATCTCTCCTTCCACCTCTCCTGAATCTGCCGCCTGTTCATTCAGCGCAACCTGTTCCGGCTCCCCGTTTGCCCGGTTTCGGTAACGGTTTCCCACGCAGGCAGGAAGATTACGAGACAAGCCTTCCCTCATATGGGTGGAGGCATAATCCGCATCTGTTTTATTAAAATAATCATAGGTGGCGGGAGCGGTGTCGTCCCAAGTGGTATCCACGTTATAATATCCGTCCTCCAACTGTACAATATTCCAGGCATGGTCCCCACCGGAAAATCCGGTACAATAATAACAGGGGATTCCCAACTGCTGCAGCAGATACTGGTATGCTCTGGCGTATCCGGCACATACACTCTCCTTGTTCACCAGAGCGCTGTAGGCACTCTGATTCATGCCTGCTCCGGTATTATATTCTGTATTGGAAACCAATGCATCATGGACATATTTTTCCTTTTCATAATTGTCAGACAATGTTCTGGCATGACTCAATATGGCATTTGCAGCCGCCCCAAACTGTGTCCGGGCCTCCTCCAGATTATTGGCGGTTCTATTATATTGCAGGGTAATTTCCACACAACGGCCGTTCTTTAAATACCGGCAGGAATAGCCTGTCTCCAGCCAGAACAGCTCCGGATGGTCATTATATACTGCCTCAAATACCGTTTTCACATCTCCTACTGCTATGTCCACAATCGGTGCAAAAGAAGTAGTTCTCTCCAGAGCGTTGCCGTAAATCTGACTGTATAATTTCTGCATATCCCCGCTAAGCATCCCATAATAAGGATACATGAGCACATCAAAATCATAGTCAGCTCCCGTATTACCCGGCTGTAACTGCTTCTGTAAATCGGTTGCCTCTTCGTTAGCAATCTGGTACCCGGTATCCTGAATTGGCTCATAGCCCAGTTTACTGCCAACGGTTCCCGGTACACGAATATCCTCCTGACTGGGCGCCACATACTCCTCCACCGAAGGCAGGGGAAGTACCACATTATCAGAAGATGTTTGCCCGCTTCCCTCCGGCTTGCGGGAGACATCCGTCCCTCCCTGGTTTCCGGGAATCTCTCCGTTATCGGAGGTTCCCTCCAAATTCAGGTCTTCCACCCTCTGCGCCAGTGCTTTCGTCAAATCCGGATTCAGGGCGCAGACTGTCACTCCCACACACAATACAAGTATCAATACTACAATTAATTGGAATAAGTGTTTTATCAGTTTCAAGTGATTACCTTCCTATCCAGAATATCTAAAATGTTATCAGTCCAGTTATAATGTATTATAACACATTATAACAAGATTCTCCATTCCCTAATTAATATTTCTTTGCTACTATCTTCTAAAATACCCTGCTGTTTTATCCTTCTGCTAAATTATGTTTGCTCAGAAAAGTATTGTCAAATGTGTTTGTAAACTTTTGGGATGACATGATAGGATTGATTGAAGTCATAAAAGTAAAAACCCAGTCCGTAAATTCCTTCACAAGCCAGTCGTATCTTTATGCATATTCCTTTTGCAATGTTCACGGACAGGGACAGCGATATGTGTATATGCAGGCACTGTAAAAAGCTTTTATTTCAAAAGAAAAGAAAAAAGGGAACAACAAAAGATGATTGAAAATAGGAATGTAAATATCATAACCGATACTAACGGTAAAAAGCTGGTTCTGATCAACGATATCCGTTTCAAGGGAAAACGGCAGATTGACTGGGATGACGTAAAACAGTACCTCAAAGGATATGTCGGGGACTATTACGAGATTGAGGAAAATGCAGAGCGTATTTTCATTGGAAATGAGCTGCCCGAAGAATACACGGAATCAGAGAGCCGAAAAAGCCTCATGGGTGCAAATGCAAAAGCTAAGGCAAATGCCGCCACTGCAATACCGGAGCTGATACAGATTGCCTCAAATTCGGCTTATGAGGAAAACCGGAAGGAAAAGCACGCAAAGAATGCCATGCCCGGCTGCTTATCAACCACGCCGAAAATGGCAGGAAATATTTGTACGACATTCTGGCAATAAAAAAAGAAACGAGCAAGCCGTAACAAGATGTACGGTGAAAACCCATTTCTTGTTTTGTTGTCTATAGTAAGCCTTTTCTTCTGTCTTGTCAAGTCCTGATTTGGTCTTTTGCAAAATAGTAAATAATAAAAAGAATGCTGCGAATATTTTTATGAACTCTTTTCTCAAGACTTTATTCTCTTCATCCAAATTTTATCAGAGTCCAACTTCCGCTCTTGAAAAATGAAGTTTCCGCATACCTTCCACCTGGTCGCACACTGGTTTTAACCTGCAACTGTGACAGTCCATAACTACATTATGGAAAATCTCATTCAACGACTCCGTAATCTGTTCCATTTTGGCAAACATATCTGCCAGTTTTTCATATGGGAAATCCGGTTGTGTAATAAAAATGATACGGACTCCCAGCACATCCTGATGTTGGTGGTAGGCATCCAAAAAGGTTCCGCCCACTCCGGCAAAGCTAAGTCCCTGTGTCAGTTCCGCCCTGCCCACCCGCACCGGCTCTCTGTCTGACGCTGTGGAAATTCTCATAAAAAAACCTCTGGGATGGACATGGTATCTGGTATAACCTATTTTTGTCATTGCCCGGTATGCGGTCTCATTGTCCGTCCATTTACTGTCGTCCACCCTGAGTATGGTAAATCTGGCATAGGGGCTGTCCGACTGTAGCTGCTGCAAATCCGGTCCGCACAGAAGAATTTCGTCCTGTATGCTTTCATCGGAAGTAAATGCAGTGCCACTGCAGGCAGGCAGATTTCCCTTACCCAGCTCATATGCCGTATCCTTCCTCAAAAGAATCTTCTGCTCACTCTCCTCCTGCCATGCACTGTTTTTTTCCAGTACTCTGACATTCCTGTTGTCTATCAGGGCAAGACTCTTGTTTATCAGACTATCATATATATCCACAGATTTACTCCCTACTATTCCTGCTTTATCTTTCCGTTTTGTCTTTATTCTCCGTTTTGTCTTTATTCCCTGTTCTGGCTTTTTTCTCTGCTTCTTTTTTCTTCCTATGGTCATAATACTTGTTCATGACCGGAGTCATGGCTGCCGCCGCCTTCATATCCAGATTGAAAAAATAAATCACAAGAGTGAGTAAAAACAAACAGAAAAGTACTGCCAAAATAATCAAAATAATTTTAAGCATGGCTCATTCCTTTCTGTCTGGCATATTCCGCTGCCCCCAGAGCTCCCATAAGCTGGGGGTCAATATCCAAATCAATGACTTTGATTTTCAGTACCTTTTCAATGGCTTCTTTCAGTCCGTCATTTTTGGCACAGCCCCCGGTCAGGGCAACCTTATCCACCGCTCCCGCTTTTTTTGCCATGACAAAACATCTTTTTGCCACAGACATCTCAATGCCTGCCGCAATTTCCTCCATGGGCTTTCCTTCCCCCACCAGGGAAATCACTTCACTCTCCGCAAAAACCGTACACTGTGCCGTAATGGGTATCACATTTTTAGCTTTTAACGAAAGTTTGGAAAATTCCTCCAGAGACATTTCAAAAGCGTTTGCCATGGTCTCAAAAAATCTTCCGGTTCCCGCCGCACATTTATCGTTCATTGCAAAATCCAGCACCGTTCCGTCAGTATCAATGGCGATTCCTTTTACATCCTGCCCTCCAATATCAATAATGGATTTAATCTGCGGATTTGTCACATGGACGCCCATGGCGTGACAGCTAATCTCTGAAATATTTTCGTCCGCAAAAGGCACCTTATTGCGTCCGTATCCCGTTCCAATCAGGTAACTCAACTGTTGGGCATCCCCAAGCGACTCCACCTGGGACACCGCCTCATCCAGGGCAGCCCTGGCGCTCAGCACCGGATTGATTCGGCTTCTGCTTATCACTTGTGCCGCTATTTTTCCCGTCTCATCCACAATGACGCATTTGGTATAAGTACTTCCTGCATCGCATCCTCCAAAATATCTCATTTTTCCCTCATTTCCGCGCCGTTTTAAGCGCTTCGTTCTTTTCCGATGCTTCACCCGGAGCATCTACCACGCATTTTCGTCTTCGATATCCTCCAGAGAGGGGTCTATGGGCTCCTCTCTTAACACCGTTCTCATGTAACGGTTTACCTCCGTCCTCATATCCTTTCGGGAGGCTGTTCTTGCATCCATCAGTCCATGGGTTGCCCATATCAGATGAATGCCGTGGGCTCTGGCTTCTTCCTCAAACAGTCCATGATAGCCTGACATGGATTTGCAGCCCATATGGGCATACATAATAACCATATCCACATGAAACTCCTCGCAGAAACGCCACAAATCCGCCACTCCCACTTCATATCCGCCGTTGGAGCGGCTGCGCATAACCATCTTTTCATAAAGATATGCCAAATCATAGACCGCCTTTTCCTTGTCCTCGGTATCAACCATCCGGGTGGAGCAGAGGGTCAGCATATCTACCAGGGGAACAATGCCCCAACAGTTCTGCATCCATATGCCAAAGGCGGTATAGTACGCCGACTGAACTCCCCAGGTAATGGCGCGGTGGCGTACTTCTTTTGCCAGCAGTTCCTTCTTCTCATAGCCTTTCATGGCAAGCTTTGTCAGTTCATAGTCTCTCTTTAAAAACACCTTTTCCCTGCCGCCTGCTGCCATATATGCCGCATACCGGTACAACGCCAGGCTGTTTCCCGCAATCTGGGGATAAGGTGTTTTGGCGATATCATACCACTCCAGCAACTGCTCCGTCTCTTTGTTAAACAGCTTCATAGTCTCAAAAAAGGCATTCCAGTCAAAGGTTTCTCCGGTCTGCTTTTCGATAAAGGCTATGGCATTTAAAATCTCTTCCGCCGCATACTGCTGTACACTGTCCTCATCATGCCGGATGGGCACCGCCAACTGAAAAGCAGGAATGTCCCTATAGGTTGCCAAAATACCATTTCCCATAAGACTGCCGTCACAGGTGGTATTGCACTGGACGGCACATTTGCCGATGCGGGGATAGTCATCCTCCAGCGCCACTCCCAGTTCTGTCGCAGGCATGGGGCATACATCAGCAGGAATCCCATATTCTCCGGCGGCATCCAGATAATACAGCACACCGTCCTGAGCCATCATGGCACAGGTATACACCGCCGGAATCTCCACGCATACCCATTTCAGATTGGGAAAGCCATTCATAATCTGGCTCATCATATTTTCATCAAAAACCACCAGACGCTCGTTTAATTTCTTATCATTTCCCAGCGCCGGGTCTGCGCGGAACATCACTGCCATACTTTTGCACATATCCTTCACCACCTGGCCCAGGGCTACTCTCGCCACCCGAAGCTGTGTCCCCCGCATACCTTCCGTATGTCTGTCAAAGAAATCCGGCACTGCCAGATAATTTACCATCCACCGGTAGCGGAAAAAGGCTCGCAGATTGTTCCAGTTCAGCATAAATCCAATCAGGGTCTTCCAGATATCCAGCCAGCACAGATAATCATACCAGGTATCCTTTAACCCCCGCCATTCTCTCCGTCTTTTCGCTTTTTTACCATTATAGAGTTTACCCAGCGGTTCACTTCCCATGGCTTTTCCCATACTATTCTATTCCTTTCTTCCAAGCTTCTTTAACTCAATACTCTCCACAAATGCCTGCACACGCGTACGTAACTGTCCGGAATTACCCACCACATAAGGTCTGTCCACTGATAATACCGGATAACCGTACTCCCCGCGCATGACCTTTGACGCGTAGGCCCGTTCATATCCCCAGTAGTCACAGAACTTAATCTGCTGGTATATCACACCATCCGCATGATATTCTTTCGCCAGCTCATCCACATAGGCATGACGCTCCGCAATTTTTTCCGTATTCATAAACCGGGGGCATTTTCCCGTCACCATATAATGACGGCAAATCTGTGTCAGCACATCCTCCTCATCATTTAAGACAATCTCCAGCCGCTCCGGGAAAGAACCAAAGCAGAAACAGTCCGCCACCACCAGCGCACCCGCTTCCTCCGCCAGTCTGATAAAATCGGGATTGTCTATTTCTGAGCCGACCATCACCACACGCACCCGGTAGGGATTCTTTTCATCCGGCTGTCTGTTTTTCATTTCCTCCAGCGTTTCCTTTAATATAGGAATTATGTATTCCCTGGGACAACAAAAAGTTGCCAGACATAATACCGCAAACTCATATCCGGTAATTCTGGGATTCTCTTCTTTGCGGTATGCTCCAATCTCCATAATCAGACGGTTTACCTCATTTATTTTCTCCACTGCCCTGCGCAGTGCCTCATCTGTTACAGGAACACCGAACCTATCTGCCAGAGGCTGCAGCACATACTGTCTCATCTGGCGCACATAATGGCGCAGTGCCGTCTCATCACATTTCATCGGAACATCCGCATAGGTCACAAAGAAATGCTCTTTGTTACACAGTCCCAGCTTGTCAATGTTTTCCACACAGCGGTTCATCTGTGCGCAGGCATCCGGCGCCAGAATACAGTCCAGATACTCATAACCGCCTTCTATGGCTCTCTCCAGCAGTGCCCTGGTGCACTCGCACATAATACTTGTCATATAATAAGTGCCCATTTCGATGGAACCGGTTCCCGGTGCCCGCAGTCTCACCGAAAAACAGCCTTCCAGATTCAGAAGTGGCTCCGGAATCATGGCGCACACACTGCCAATGGCAATCTGCCCTTCCTCCATGGCTTTGCGGGTATATTCATTGCAGGATTCCTGCAGCATTTTTTCCAAATCGTATATATGCTTTAAATCTTTCAACAGTATTCTCCTCTTTTATGTTACAGTTCTGCCGGGGTTCTTATAACAATTTCTCCAGCGCTTCCTTAACACCCCGCACCATAGCCGAATCCTCAGGAAGATAAAACACATTCTGTCCGGTGATGTCAAAGGTGGCTAGCTGCCCGTCCGCAGGAATAAAAGCCAGTACCTCCAGACTGCCCAAATCCAGATACTGTTTCACCGATTCATCCGGGATACGGTTTACAATCACACCTACTTTTTCATACATTACCAGTTCGTCCGCAACCTGCTTGATAGTCTGGATAACCTGGGTGCCTTTTCTGCTGGCATCTGTTACCAGAACCAGATGGGTTACCTTCTCCATGACCCGGCGGTTCACCTGCTCAATTCCCGCCTCACCGTCAATTACTATGTAGTCAAAATTATCGGCAACCAGTGCAATGACCTCCTTCAGATAGGAATTGATTTTGCAGTAGCATCCTGCACTTTCGGGTCTGCCCACAGCGATAAATGCAAATTCATCCGTCTCGACCATGGCATCAAAAATATGGTATCTTGCCTCTCCCAGTAACTCCACTGCGCTTTTGGTATCTCCGTCCTCCACCGTGGCAATTACTTTTTTGCGGATGTCGTCTATCGTCATTTCCACATCAATACCAAGTGCCGTAGAAAGCCCTACTGCCGGGTCAGCATCAATCGCCAGAATTTTCTTGTCCGGGTGCTGCCCCGCCAGAACCTTCACCATAACTGCTGCCAGCGAGGTCTTGCCCACACCGCCCTTGCCTGCAACGGCTATTATTTTCGCCTGATTCATATGTCTTCTCCTATATTTCCATTATGTAATCCTGTCTGTCGGTTTATAAAAACACATCTGCTCCTATTGTAACAAATATTGCCATGGGACGACAAGTGTTTTCCTATATCTTTGGTGCAAAAACTGTTCCCCAGCCTATTTTACATATTTCTGCAATGCCTGCGCCTGCGAAATCTCACTTATTTCTATAGCTTCCTGTTGACATATTGGTAACTTGTTGCTATAATTAA
>CAZRZM010000061.1:0-16066 GCA_964604575.1 uncultured Acetatifactor sp. | reverse complement strand
ACCGCTCAGATTTTATTATTTCCATGATTGGGATGGTTTTTACCAATGTAGTGGAGATTGCGGCATTTTATATCACGTTTTTGAATTTTCCCAGTGTGTGCGGCTGGACATATTACGAGATGCTGTTTCTGTATGGATTTTCGCTGGTGGCGCTGACGCCCATGCAGTGTCTGTTTGAGAACAACTGGAATCTGAGCCGTAATGTACATAGGGGGGATTTTATAAAATACTGTTTCCGCCCCATTAATATTTTCTTTTATTATTTCTCGGAAATATTTGATATCAAGGGGCTGGGACAGCTTGCCATGGGTATCGGTACACTGATTTTTGCCTGGAATAAACTGCAGCTTCCGGTGTCACCCCTTATCATACTGGAGCTTTTGATTGCCCTTATAGTGGCTTCCTTGTTTTTCATCGGTATTATGAATTTTACCGCAGCGGTAAGCTTCTTTCTGGTAAATACGGGATTTCTTATCGGAACCATGAGCAAGTTCAGGGATTATGCCAAATATCCGGTGACGATATTCAGCAAGGGTTTTCGGTTTATTTTTACTTTTATCATACCCATTGCGTTTATTGCATATTATCCCAGTCTGGTAATTATGCGTCCCAATGAAATACCGGTGCTGACATGGCTGGCACCGGTGTTCGGAATTTTGTTTTTCTATTTGTCGTATAAGTTCTGGATGCTGGGTGCGAGAAAATATTCCGGCACAGGAACGTGATAGTCATGGGGAAAGACCAGCCTTTTTCCGGAACCACTCCCGCATAAACTGCCCTGACTCGCTGAGTTCGTCCGCAGTCCATCCCGATACCTTGTCAATGTCACTTTTGATGGCGCTGCTGCTTTCTGCCTTGTTGGCAAGATTCCAGCAGCAGTAGCTTAAATGGTTTTTATCCAGAAGCTCCAGCCATTTTGTAGTTTCGTCAAAATTATTTCCGCCGTTTCCGGAGGCATCGCAGGTTCCAAACTCGCTGACGAATACGGGAAGTCCATTGTTTATGCAGGTTTCCAGACGGCTCCGCAGGTCGTCCTTGTGGGTATTGGCATAGAAATGGAGTGCGTACAAAATATTGTCGTATTCCAAAGGAGCGTCCGCAGCCTTGTCAATGTCCTGACTCCAGGTGGGTGTCCCCACGATGATTACGGCATCACTGTCGTTTTCCCGGATAATGGGGATAATGGTATTGGCGTAAGCAGTCACATGCTCCCAGGTAGTATAACCGTTGGGCTCATTACAGATTTCATAGAGAACATTGTCGTAATCCGCATAGGCAGAAGACATTTCCCGGAAAAAGGTTTTTGCCTCCTCGATATAGACATTGGGGTCCTGGTCGCCCAGAACATGCCAGTCGATGATTACATACATATCCAGATCCGTGGCGTATTCCACGCCGGATTTTATCAGATTTTTCAATTCTTCCTTGTCGCCGCCGGTACAGTAGCCGTTATATTCCCCGGAATACATGGCAAGGCGAACGCAGTTGGTGCCCCAGTCATCCCGCAGGGTCTGGAAGGTGTCATAAGTGACATACTGGGGAAACCAGGACAGTCCATGTGTGGACATGCCATAGAGTTGGACGGGATTGTCGTTTTCGTCTGCCAAATAAGTGCCGGATACATGGAGGGATTTGGAGACTGTGGTATCCTCTCCATTGTTTTCACTGTTCTGTAAATTTTCCAAATCGGTATCTCCTATAAGATTGCTTTGCCGGGGATTGTCAGCAGGAGAGTCTTCCTGCAAGGAGTCTGTTGTATTCTGTTCCACGGCGGAATCCACCCCTGCCGGGTCTGTAGAAGTATTCCTGTTTTGTTTTCCACAGGCTGACAAATAGAATGTAAACAATAAAGTAAGTAACAATATTTTTTTGATACGCATAAGAACCTCCTGTTTTGGTTGTGCTTTTAGTATAGAAGATAAGAAAAAATGTGTCAAATGTCTGTGCATTCGTAACAGAGTACCTTTACGAAAATTTTCCCAAATGGTACAATGGACGAGGCAAAAATAAAACCTAAGGATAAGGAATGAAAGTAAAAGTCCAGAGACGAAGAAAGTGATGAAAACACAATGGAAAAATGGTATGTGGCAGCCAAGAAGGCGGATTTTGATAAATGGGCGCAGGAATTTGGGATTAGTCCCGTGACAGCAAGGATTCTCCGAAACAGAGACTTGACGGATGAGGCACAGATAGAACGTTTTCTGCATGGAACCCTTGCGGACTGTTATTCCCCATGGCTTTTAAAAGATATGGATAAGGCGGTGGAGCTGATTGACAGGGCGGTGGAGGAGAAGGTTTCCATACGGGTGATTGGGGATTATGATGTGGACGGCATCTGTTCTTCCTACATATTGACAAAAGGCTTTCAGATTCTGGGAGCGGTGGTGGATACCGTGATTCCCCACCGCATTCATGATGGGTATGGATTGAGCGACCAGTTGATTGAGGCAGCACATAAGGATGGAATCGGTATGATTGTGACCTGCGACAACGGCATTGCGGCAGCCCCACAGATTGCGCTTGCCAAATCACTGGGAATACAGGTGGTTGTGACAGACCATCATGAGGTGCCCTTTGTGGAGGATAACGGAGAGCGCAGGGAAGTGCTGCCGCCTGCACTGGCGGTGGTGGACCCCAGGCAGCAGGCATGTCAGTATCCTTTTCCTAATATCTGCGGTGGAGTGGTGGCATATAAGTTAATTCAGGCACTGGCGGAAAAGAAGAAGCATAAGGCATTGCAGGGGGCACTGGAGGAATTGCTGGAACTGGCAGCGCTGGCTACGGTCTGTGATGTCATGGAGCTGAAAGATGAAAACAGGATTCTGGTGAAGGAAGGATTAAAGCGTATGCAGCATTCCCGGAATCCGGGACTGCAGGCGTTGATGGAAGTCAATAAGCTGCAGCCGGAAAAATTGTCTGCGTATCATCTGGGATTTGTGATAGGTCCCTGCCTGAATGCTTCCGGGCGTCTGGATACCGCGGAGCGGGCAATGGAACTGCTTATGAGTACTTCCAAAGTGGACGCCATGACTGCCGCCAGAGAGCTGGCGGACCTGAACGACAGTCGCAAGAATCTGACCCTGAAAGGGGTGCAGGAGGCGGAAAATTATATACAGGAGCATGGCATTTTGCAGGACAAGGTTATGGTGATTTTTCTGCCGGATGTGCATGAGAGTCTGGCGGGCATCATTGCCGGACGGATACGGGAAAAATACAATCACCCGGTGTTCCTTTTAACCAGAGGGGAAGAAGGGATAAAGGGCAGCGGACGCTCCATTGAAAAGTACCATATGTATGAGTCCATGACGGCGGTAGGGCAGTATTTTACCAAGTATGGCGGACATAAGCTGGCGGCAGGGCTGTCCATGCGGGAGGAGGATATGGAACCGCTGCGCCGGGCGCTCAATGAGCAGTGTACGCTTACGGAGGAGGACTTTTGCCCCAGTGTCCACATTGATGTACCCATGCCCCTTGCCTGTGCGGATAATGCCCTGGCAAAGGAGCTGGAGCGGCTGGAGCCTTTTGGCGTGGGGAATCCCAGACCCTTGTTTGCCCAGAAAGAACTGGTTTTTCAGGCGGGATATAAAATGGGAAAAAATAAGAATTTTGCCAGATACAGAGTAAAGACACCAGAAGGCAGTACGGAATCGGTAGTATTCTTCGGGGATTTGGAGCGGTTTGGAAAATTTCTGGATGAAAAATACGGAGCGGGAAGTGAGCAGGCACTGTATGAAGGAAAGGGCGATTTTAAGCTGTCCGTGGTTTATCAGTTGGGACAAAATACTTACAAGGGAAGGACGGAGCTGCAGTTTGTGATGCAGAATTATTGCTAGTTAAGAGAATTTTATAATTTTACAATGATTATTTTATATTTTCATCAGAAAATGGACACACTTTGGACACATTTACCTTGTAATATAGGTCTTGGATAGTTGATGAACTCACTATCTCCCCCCCTCATAAGAAAATCGTAAAAGAGTCATGTCGAAAGGCATGGCTCTTTTACGGTTTGGGGAAAATGCACCTTGTATGGAAGGAAAAAGTGGGGTACAATGAATGATATATGTGTGCCTATAAGAGCAGAAAGGTCGTAGAAATGAGACTGGAAGAGTTATTATCAAATCTTACATATGAGTGTGTGCAGGGTACGATGGATAGGGAAGTGACCCAGGTAGTCTATGATTCCAGGGAGGTATGCGAGGGATGTCTGTTCCTCTGCATTGAGGGAGCAAATTTTGACGGACATAAGTTTGCGGCAGATGTGGTGGCGAAGGGAGCCAAAGTTCTGGTGGTATCCAAAGATACGGATGAGCTGCCGGGTGAGGATGTGACGGTTATCCGTGTGGAGAATACCCGCTATGCCATGGCATTTATTTCCGCCGCATGGTTCGGGCACCCCGCCGAGAAATTAAAGGTAATTGGTATTACCGGAACCAAGGGCAAGACCACCAGCACTTATCTGGTAAAATCCATTCTGGAGAATGCGGGATACAAGGTGGGCTTAATCGGAACCATTGAGGTCATTATCGGAGAAACTCACATTCATGCCCAGAATACCACACCGGAATCTTATCGGTTGCAGGAATATTTTGCCAGGATGGTAAAGGAGGGGCTGGATGCGGTGGTCATGGAGGTTTCCTCCCAGGCGCTTATGCTCCACAGAACCCAGGGCTTTGTGTTTGATTACGGTATTTTTACCAATCTGGAGCCGGACCATATCGGGCCTAATGAACATGCCAGTTTTGAGGAATATCTGGCCTGCAAGGGGCTGCTTTTCAAACAGTGTAAGGTGGGCATCGTCAATGGTGACGACAAACACTGGCAGGAAGTGACAAAAGGGCATACATGCAAACTGGAAAGTTTTGGCATGGGTGAGGACTGTATGCTGCGCGCTGAAAATCTTAAACTGGTGCATAAACCGGGAGAACTGGGTGTGGATTTTCAGGTGTCGGGGCTTATGGATTTTGAAGTGGAGGTGCCTACACCGGGCAGGTTCAGCGTATACAATGCCCTGACTGCCATTGCTATCTGCCGTCATTTTCAGGTGGAGGAAGAGAACATTAAGAAAGCGCTGCTTACAGCCAGGGTGAAGGGCAGAATTGAGATGGTGAAGGTTTCTGACGAGTTTACCCTGCTTATCGATTATGCACACAATGCCATGGCACTGGAGAGTCTGCTGGCTACATTAAAGGAATATAAGCCGCACCGTCTGGTGAGTCTGTTTGGCTGTGGCGGAAACCGCTCCAGACAGCGTCGTTTTGAGATGGGAGAGGTCAGCGGAAGGCTGGCGGATTTGACGATTATCACATCGGATAATCCCAGATTTGAAAAACCCCAGGATATTATAGAAGATATTAAAACAGGTATTGGCAGAACGGATGGAAAATATGTGGAAATCTGTGACAGGAAGGAAGCCATTGCCTATGCTATCGCCCATGGGGAACCGGGGGACATTATTGTGCTGGCGGGCAAAGGTCATGAGGACTATCAGGAGATTGAAGGGGTGAAATATCCCATGGATGAGAGAGATTTGATTCGGGATATATTAGCTGAAAACAGAAGATGAGCTGCAGATGCGGCGATGGATACAAAACAGTCACTTTTGTGAACAGGCGAAGGGGACTGTCTGGAAAAACGAAAAGGAGGCACACAAAGTGCGGGAGCTGTACGCTGATATTATAGTGGATATTTCCCACGAAAAACTGGATAAGACGTTTCAGTACCGTGTGCCGCCACAGCTTGGGGAAAAGATTGAGACGGGAATGTGTGTCCGTATTCCCTTTGGCAGTGGAGATACTCAGAGAAAGGGGTATGTGCTTGGTGTCAGTGAGGAGTGCAAATTTGACCCGGCACGTACCAAGGATATTCTGGGAATAGAACCAAAAGCAGTATCGGTAGAGGATAAAATGATTGCGCTGGCAGGGTGGATACGCAAGAATTACGGTTCCACCATGATTCAGGCGTTAAAGACGGTATTACCGGCAAAACAGTCGGTAAAAAAACTGGAACATAAGCGGATAGAGCGCATGATGGAACGTGAGGAATGTATTGCCCTGCTGGGAGAGTGTGAGCGTAAAAAGCAGACAGCCAAAGCGAAGCTTCTGCGGGAGCTGTTAAACCAGAAAGTAATTCCCTGGGAATGGGTTACAGCCAAATTAAGGGTGTCTGCATCCACCATTCACAGTCTGGAGAAAGCGGGAGCGGTGCGGGTGGTAAGTGAAAGCGCTTACCGCAATCCGGTGAAACTGGAACAGCAGACAGCAGACCACAGTGTTTTAAGCGATGAGCAGCAGTATATTGTGGATGAAATATTCAAAGAATACGATGCGGGAATAAGAGGAACCTATCTGGTTCATGGTATTACAGGCAGTGGCAAGACGGAAGTGTATATGCAGCTTATTGAGGAGGTTCTTGCCAGGGGAAGGCAGGCGATTGTGCTGATTCCGGAGATTGCTTTAACCTACCAGACGCTGCTTCGTTTTTATAAAAGATTTGGGGAACGTGTCAGTGTGATGAATTCCACCCTCTCTCCGGGGGAAAAATATGACCAGTGTGAGCGTGCCAAAAAGGGAGAGATAGATGTGATTATCGGTCCCCGGTCAGCACTTTTTACCCCTTTTCCCAATATAGGGCTGATTATTATGGACGAGGAGCACGAGGGCAGTTACAAGAGTGAAGGAACCCCCAAATACCATGCCAGAGAGACTGCGCAGGAAGTGGCGAAGCTACATGACGCCAGCGTGGTATTAGGCTCGGCAACTCCCTCGCTGGAAGCATATTACCGGACGGAAAAAGGGGATTACAGACGGTTTGAGCTGACAAAACGGATGAATGGCGGGCAGCTTCCCACAGTCTATACAGTGGACTTAAGGCAGGAGTTAAAAGAAGGAAACCGCTCCATTTTCAGCAGGAAGCTGCAGGAACTTCTGGCGGACAGACTGAACAAAGGGGAACAGAGTATTCTCTTTTTGAATAGAAGGGGGTATGCGGGATTTATTTCCTGCCGCAGTTGCGGGCATGTGATGAAATGTCCCCACTGTGAGGTGTCACTGTCGGAGCATCGCGGGGGCAGGCTCATCTGTCATTACTGCGGTTACAGGGAGCCTATGCCCAGGCTGTGTCCGAAATGTGGCTCCAAATATATTTGTGGGTTCCGCGCCGGAACCCAGCAGATTGAGGATAAGCTGAGGGAAATATTTCCCGGTGTGCGCACCCTTCGTATGGATGCGGATACCACCAGAAGCAAGGACAGTTACGAACAGATATTAACCTCTTTTGCGGATGGAGAGGCGGATGTACTGATTGGAACCCAGATGATTGTAAAAGGACATGATTTTCCCAGAGTGACCCTGATGGGCGTGCTGGCGGCGGATTTGTCACTGAGTGTGGGAGATTACCGGGCGGGAGAGCGCACCTTCCAGTTATTGACCCAGGCAGTGGGGCGGGCGGGAAGAAGCGAAATTCCCGGAGAAGCGGTTATTCAGACCTACCAGCCGGAGCATTATGCGGTGGTACATGCCGCAAATCAGGATTATCGGGCATTTTATGAAGAAGAAATTCTCTATAGGGAGCTGGGGGGATATCCCCCGGTGGAGCATCTGCTGGCAGTCCAGGTGTTTGGTGGACAGGAACAGTCCGCGATGGCACTGGCGCAGAGGCTTGCCGATGCGATAAAGTCCATGGAGAGTATGGAGCAGGGGACAGCACATAGAGCATCCGTAATAGGTCCGGCGCCCGGCTCTATCAGCAAAGTGAATGATATTTTTCGGTTTGTATGCTATGTGAAACATCCAGGATATGATAAACTGGTACAGATAAAAGATGTATTGGAAGAAAAATTAAAGGAATGGCAGCCCGGACATGAATCCGTGCAGTTTGATTTTGACCCGATGAATACACTATAATAGTATAGAAAACAGTGCAAAAGAAAGGATTTAGAAAAATGGCAATTCGTAATATCAGGGAGTATGGAGATGAAGTTCTGACAAAGCAGTGCAAAGAGGTGAAAGAAATGACACCCCGCACAAAGGAATTGATTGAGGATATGCTGGAAACCATGTATGAGGCCAACGGAGTGGGACTTGCGGCGCCCCAGGTGGGGATTTTGAAAAGAATTGTAGTTATCGACGTGACGGGGGAGGACCCCTATATTTTGATTAATCCGCGGATTGTGGAGACCAGCGGAGAGCAGACCGGGCAGGAAGGCTGTTTAAGTGTGCCCGGAAAGTGCGGTATTGTCACCAGACCAAACTATGTAAAAGCAGTTGCCCTGGATATCAATATGAAACCCTTTGAACTGGAGGGCACGGAACTTCTGGCAAGGGCAATCTGCCATGAGTTAGACCATCTGGACGGACATATCTATGTGGAAAAGATAGAGGGAGAGCTGATGGATACAGCAGTGGAAGAGCAGGACGAAGAATAAAGACGGTATTCTGAAAGGATGCAGAAGAAACAACAGATGGAAGAAGGGAGAACTGGCATGAAAATAGTATTTATGGGAACGCCTGATTTTGCGGCAGGTGCACTGGAGGCACTGCTTGCTGCGGGGCATGAGGTGACGGCGGTGGTAACCCAGCCGGATAAACCCAAAGGACGAAGCGGGAAACTGCAGTTTCCTCCAGTGAAGGAATGTGCTCTGCGGCATGGTATCGAAGTGATGCAGCCTATACGCATCAAGACACCAGAAGCAGTGGCAGAACTGAAAAAATACAAAGCAGATATTTATATTGTAGCTGCCTTTGGACAGATATTGTCCCAGGAAATTCTGGATATTCCTGAGTTTGGCTGTCTGAATATCCATGCTTCCCTGCTTCCCCGGTACAGAGGCGCATCTCCCATCCAGCATGTGATTATTGACGGGGAGCAGGAAACAGGCGTCACCATCATGCAGATGGATGCAGGTCTGGATACAGGGGATATGCTGTACAAAAAGAGTATTCCCATCGAAAAGGAAGATACCTATGAGACATTACATGACAAGCTGATGGTACTGGGCGGTCAGGCAGTTGTGGAAGCCCTTGCGCTGCTGGAACAGGGAAAACTCACCGCCACAAAGCAGGAGGATTCCTTAAGCTGTTATGCACCTATTATTAAAAAAAGTATGGGAGAGCTGGATTTTGGAAAAGATGCCCGGAAACTGGATTATTTGATTCGGGGTATGAATCCATGGCCCAGTGCTTATACTTTTTATCATGGGAAACAGTTAAAAGTATGGAAAGCAGTTCCCATCATGGATGGGGAAAACGCGAAAGGACACCAGCCCGGAGAGATTGTGCGGGTCACAAAGGATACCATTGAAGTAGCCTGTGGAGAGGGTGTTCTGGCGATATCCGAGTTACAGCTGGAAGGAAAAAAAAGGATGAGCGCCCATGATTTTCTGCTGGGTGTGAAGGTTACTGCGGGGGAGAGGTTTTCCCAATAATGGGGGCTGGGGCAGGGTACACAAGGATTTTTTACATGACATTATGCAGGGCATTCCGGCAAGCCTCTGGCATATGGCTTTTGTCAGCAGAGGCTGCCAAAAGCCATAGAGTCTTGCCTCCATAGCATACAGTCATGTAAAAAATCCTTGTGTACCCTGCCCGGCAAGGACGTACGATAGGGCATTCCTTTTCTTCAATGTAAAAAGAAAAATATTATGTGGAAATTATTTCAGAATGGAGGTTTTTATGCCTTATTACTTTGGTTATGGTTTTGATGCAACTTATATTCTGGTACTCATTGGTTTTATTCTGTGTATTGCGGCAAGCGCCCATGTGAACAGTACCATGAATAAGTACAGCAGGGTGCGCAACAGTGCGGGGATTACGGGGGCAGAAGCGGCGAGGCGGATTTTGAACAACGAGGGACTGTACAATGTACAGATTGAGTGTCTCTCCAGTGGCGGCGACCACTATGACCCGCGTACTAATACAGTACGGTTGTCCGCTGCCAATTATCAGAGTGCATCTGTTACGGCTGTGGGTGTGGCTGCCCATGAGTGCGGTCATGCCATCCAGCATGCCAAAGGCTATGCACCACTTTCTTTCCGGACGGCACTGGTGCCCCTTGCCAATCTGGGGAGTACTTTGGGAGTGCCCCTGATTATTTTGGGTATTATTCTCAGTTTTAACCAGGTACTGATTACCATTGGAATCTGGGCATTTGCCCTTGCGGTGCTTTTTCAGATTGTGACTTTACCGGTGGAATTTAACGCGTCCCGCAGGGCAGTGGCAAAAGTGGAGCAGTACGGTCTGCTGACAAGTGTGGAAAACAGCGGATGCAAAAAAGTATTGACGGCAGCAGCCCTGACTTACGTTGCGGCAGCCGCATCCTCCATTTTACAGTTGCTGCGACTGATTCTGCTCAGCGGGGGGAACCGCAGAAGGGACTAGATTGAAAAAATGGCAGAAAATACAAGAGAGATTGTACTGGATATATTGCTTACCCTGGAGCGTGAAAAAGTATTTTCCAATCAATTAATTAAGGATGTGCTGGATAAATATGATTATCTGGAAGGCAGGGATAAAGCCTTTATCAAGAGAGTGGCGGAGGGAACCATTGAGAGACAAATAGAGCTGGATTATTATCTCGATGAATTGTCCTCCCTTCCGGTAAGGAAGATGAAACCCCTTATCCGCTGTCTTCTGAGGATGAGCGCCTACCAGATATTATATATGGATGCAGTGCCGGACAGTGCGGTCTGCAATGAGGCATGTAAGCTTGCGGGGAAACGGAAATTCCAGAATCTGAAAGGATTTGTGAATGGCATACTGCGCAGTCTGTCCAAGAATAAGGACAGCCTTGCCCTGCCAAATGAGGAGAAGGAACCGCTCCGTTATCTTAGTGTGAAATATTCCATGCCGCAGTGGCTGGTGGAAAAGTGGCTTTTGCAGTATGACAGGGAAACAGTGGAAACTCTGCTGGAGGGGCTTCTGAAAGTACATCCGGTATCCATTCGTTTCAGTAAACGGTTAAGGGAACCGGAGAGAGAACAGTTTCTGGCAGATATGGAAGCGGTGGGAGTGACGGTACAGAAGAGCGTTTATCTTCCCTATTTATATACACTGGAAAATGTGGAGGGAATCGGCAAGCTGCCCGGATATGTGGAAGGTGCTTTCACGGTTCAGGATGTGAGCTCTGCGCTGGCGGTGGAGGCAGCAGGCATACAGTCCGGGGATTTTGTCATGGATATCTGTGCGGCTCCGGGAGGCAAAAGTATGCTGGCAGCAGAACTGGGCGGAAAAGTGCTTGCAAGAGATGTGTCGGAAAATAAAACAGCACTCATTGCGGACAACCTTGAGCGGATGAGACTTGCCAACGTGGAATTGGAAGTGTATGATGCCACACAGACGGATGAAACCTATAGGGAAAAGGCAGATGTACTGCTGATGGATGTGCCCTGCTCCGGTCTGGGAGTAATGGGCAAAAAACGGGATATCAAATACCATGCAAGCCCGGAGAGCCTTACGGATATTGTGGCATTACAGCGTGAGATTATAGAGCATAGCTGGCAGTATGTGAAGCCGGGCGGAATCCTGCTATACAGTACCTGCACCATAAATGCGGCGGAAAATGAGGAAATGGTAAAGTGGATAGTGGAGCATTTTCCCTTTGTACCGGAGCCGGTGGAGCCTTTTCTGCCACCGATACTGCTTGAGGAGAAAAAAAGACTGCCAGGGTCCGCAGCAGGCAGTTTGCTGCCGGAGGAAGCCTGTATACAGATTCTGCCCGGTATTATGGATGCGGACGGATTCTTTTTTGCAAGACTGAGAAGGAAGCTTTGAAAAGGGGAAACTGAAAGAACGGGAAATCCGGAGAGCAGAAAAAGAGAATAAGAAAAACGCAGAATAGACGAAGCAGAATAAAAGACAAAAAAGTGACAGAATTGAGGAAGAAACAGACTATGGAGCAGAAGATAGATATAAAATCCCTCACCCTGCCGGAGTTAAAAGAGGAACTTGGGCAGATGGGCGAGAAAGCTTTCCGGGCAAAGCAGATGTATGAGTGGATGCACGTAAAACTGGCAGAGAGTTTCGATGAAATGACGAATTTATCCAAGGAATTTCGGGAAAAATGCAGGGAGCGGTATGAGTACACTTCCCTGGGAGCAGTGCGTGTGCAGGAATCGGCGCTGGATGGCACGAAAAAGTTTCTGTTTGCCCTGGCAGACGGCAATGTGGTGGAAAGCGTCTGGATGAAATATAAACATGGCAACAGCGTGTGTATTTCCTCCCAGGTGGGCTGCCGTATGGGATGTTCGTTCTGCGCATCCGCCATAGGCGGACTGGAGCGCAATCTGACTCCTTCTGAAATGCTGGAGCAGGTTTATGCCATCACAAGACTGACCGGGGAGCGGGTATCCAATGTGGTGGTGATGGGAACAGGAGAACCCATGGACAATTACGACAATCTTCTGGTGTTTATAAAGTTATTGACAGACGAAAATGGTTTACATATCAGCCAGAGAAGCGTTACCGTATCCACCTGCGGAATTGTGCCTGAAATGCGCCGTCTGGCCAGGGAGCATCTTCAGATTACGCTGGCTTTGTCTCTCCATGCTGCCACAGACGAGAAACGACGGAAACTGATGCCAGTGGCAAATCGTTTTTCCATTGCTGAATTAATGGAAACCTGCGATTACTATTTTAAACAGACTGGCAGAAGAATTACCTTCGAGTATAGTCTGGTACGGGGCATGAACGATACGGACGAGGATGCGGAAGCGTTGACCGCCCTTGCAAAACCTTTATGCTGTCATATTAATCTGATTCCGGTCAACCCGGTTAAAGAACGTGATTATGTGCAGTCTGACGCAGAGAGAGTCAGACGCTTTAAGGAGAAGCTGGAACAGAATCAAATCAATGTCACCATCAGAAGGGAAATGGGACGGGATATTGACGGCGCCTGCGGGCAGTTGAGACGTAAGCATATAGAAAACTCTGCCATATAGGGCAGGCAATTATATAGCTTGTCCTTTTTTTTCTATTGTGTTAGAATACTTAAGGTATTTAGTAATAAAATAGTAATAGCGTTATGATGATGCCGCACAGGTGTCCCCATACAGGAGGAAAAGTAACGTGCTTAAGACGTTTTCCATAACCGATATCGGAAGGAAGAGAAAAGTAAATCAGGATTATGTGTATACCCAGGAGCAGCCTATCGGTAATCTGCCCAATCTGTTTATTGTGGCGGATGGCATGGGAGGTCACAATGCGGGGGACTATGCCTCTAAGATGACAGTGGAGACAATGATAAGTCAAATCCGGGATTGCAGGGATTTATCAGGAGAAAACGCTGTTTCCATATTGGGGCGTGCCATTTGGGCTGCTAATGAGTACATCCATAAGAAGGCAAATGAAAATGCTGATTTGGAGGGCATGGGCACCACGGTTGTGGCGGCCACTTTTCTGGGAAAATATCTGGAAGTTGCCAATGTGGGTGACAGCAGGCTGTATGTGGTCAACCGGAATGAAATCCGGCAAATCACAAGAGACCACTCCCTTGTGGAGGAAATGGTGAGAATGGGAGGCATTGCCAGGGAAGAGGCAAGAAACCATCCTGATAAAAATATTATCACCCGGGCAGTCGGCGTAAGCGAGACTGCGGAACCGGACTTTTTTACAGTAGAATTGGTGGAAGGGGACATGGTTTTGATGTGTTCGGATGGTTTAACCAATATGCTGGAAGATGAAGAAATCCGTATGATACTCAACGGAGCACGCGACATCGTGGAGAAGGCACAGGAGTTAGTGAGAGCAGCTAATGAGAATGGCGGCAAGGATAATATCTCTGTGATATTGATGGAGCCCTTTGCATAGGGAAAATGATTCGTCAAGGTGCGCGATAATGCGCAACAATGGGAATTAGAATGGAGAGGACGTATGGTCAAGATAGGAATGATGATTGGTGACCGTTATGAGATTTTGGAAAAAATCGGTACGGGTGGAATGTCGGATGTATACAAGGCGAAATGCCATAAGCTGAATCGTTTTGTGGCGGTGAAGGTGTTAAAACAGGAGTTTGGCGAGAATGCGAATTTTGTATCCAAATTCCGTATTGAGGCACAGGCGGCTGCAGGGCTGATGCACCCTAATATTGTAAATGTGTATGATGTAGGTGAGGAAAACGGAATCCATTATATCGTAATGGAACTGGTGGAAGGAATCACCCTCAAAAAATATATCGAGAAAAAAGCAAGACTGTCTTACAAAGAAGCGGTGACAATTGCGATTCAGGTCAGTATGGGTATTGAGGCGGCACATAAAAACCACATTATCCATCGTGATATCAAGCCTCAGAATATTATTATTTCCAAAGACGGCAAGGTAAAAGTAACCGATTTTGGTATCGCCAAGGCAGCAACCAGTAATACCATCACTTCTAATGTGATGGGGTCGGTTCATTATACTTCCCCGGAGCAGGCGCGCGGCGGCTACAGCGATGAAAAGAGCGATATCTACTCGCTGGGCGTGACTATGTTTGAGATGCTTACCGGGCGGGTTCCTTTTAACGGAGAAACTACAGTGGCGATTGCCATTAAACATATCCAGGAAGAGATGCCTTCCCCCAAGGAGTTTGTGACGGAGATTCCGGGCAGTGTGGAGAGCATTGTCCTAAAATGCTGTCAAAAATCGCCTGACAGACGCTACCAGAATATGCAGGAGCTGATTGCAGATTTAAAACAGTCGCTTATCAGTCCGGACGAAGATTTTGTGGTACAGAGTGACCCTGACATGGAGGGCGGCACCAGAATGATTACGGACAGTGATATGCAGCAGATTAAACGCACTTCCGTTTATCAGGATGACAGAGATTACAGAGACTATACAGAATATGACAGTATGCGCCTGCGCACAGATACAGAAGCATTGTATGACGATGAAGGCGAATACGATGAGGAGGGTGAGGATTACGACTATGACCCGCGTATGGAGCATCTCACCACAGCCCTTGCTGTCATAGCGGGCGTGGTTATCTGTATTATCATTATTATACTGGCAGTGAGTATTTTTAGAAATATGAACCATGGCAATGATGAAATGCAGGGTCCTATCCTTTCCGAAGAGGAAGGGGGCGAAGAGGAACCTCAGACCTCTTACGTGGATATGCCGGATGTGATAGGAACCAATGTGGAGGATGCCAAGAGAAGCCTTGCACAGAAAGGACTGTATGCAGAGGTGGAATATGAGGATTCCGATACCATTGATGAGGGTGTAGTAATCCGTGCCAGCGTGGATGCGAATGCGCAGGTAGAGGAAGGCACCACTATAACATTGACAGTCAGTGCCGGTTCCCAGGGAATAGAAGTGCCGGAGGTATCAGGAAAGAGTTATACAGAAGCCAACAGTCAGTTGCTGGCATTAGGATTTCTGGTGAACAGGACGGAAAGCTATTCGGATACCATAGAGGCGGATATTGTAATATCCCAGACTCCGTCCAGTGGAAACAAAGCGCCCAAAGGCAGTGTAATTACCGTAAACGTCAGCCTTGGAAAAGAACAGACCAAGGTGAGAGTGCCGAATCTGATAGGTCTGACAGAAGAGGACGGAACCTTCGAGGCAATCGAATTGGGCTTACAGATTGGCAGTGTTTCCTATGTGTATAATGACGAAGTAGCAGAAGGGCTGATATGCTATCAGAGCTACTCCCACGGTTCTTATGTGGATCCGGGTACGGCTCTGGAAATCAAAGTGAGCCAGGGAAAACAGCAGGTGACTTATAAGTGCAATACCAATATCACAGCGCCCACTGCGGCGGAGGCGCCGGATTACACTTCCGGTATGGAAGTGAATATTAAGCTTGTTACAGATGATGGACAGACGCTGCTGGATACCACCACAGCAGGATTCCCTCAGGCGGCTAATTACTATGGGCTGACCTCGTCGGGAGGAACCATTACCATGACGTATACTGTCCAGATTGCAGGAACTACAATTACAGACCCGGAGACCGGAGAGACGACGCAGACGCCCGGAACGACGGAGACGCGCTCCTTTACCCGGAGAGTAGAATTTGTAAAAGAATAACGTAACAGACAATATGTAATGACCCCGCATTTGTAATCTCGTGGATTTACCTGTAT
>CAZRZM010000060.1:0-16087 GCA_964604575.1 uncultured Acetatifactor sp. | reverse complement strand
AGGAAATATATTCCAGATATTCCTCAATATCCATTCGTGTGATATTATCCAGTATGGATATGGGATAATCTGTAATTTCCATACGGGCGCAGATACTGTTTTTCTCGTGCAGGTATTCAAAAAACAGACGGATATCATAGGCATATGCCAGTCTCGTCCTGGTGGATGTATATTCTTCAATTCCCCTGAAAAAGAGTTTACAAAAAGAGGGGAGGGTGTTCAGGACAGTACGCATTTTAATAATATTTTGTTTGTTTTGTTCATCATGGTAATTATCCGATTTAATGACTGCCATTGTTTATCTGCCAACCTTTCATATTACTGTTTTTTATTGCTGTAAATATCCGTTTCTTTATACCGGGATTTTCTTTGTTTAGTTGTTTCAGTAAATTTTTGATATATTCCCGTCTGGTATTGCCATCCATGGGACAGGGAGTTTTCACTACCGGGACATTGTATTTGTTGATAAAGCCTTTAATATCTGCTTCTTCCATATATATCATGGGGCGGATTAAAGTAAGCCCGGTTCTCTCTAAACAGGTGGTGGGTGAGAAGGTATGGATTCGACCTTCATATATGAGGGACATAAGCATGGTTTCCACCACATCATCCTTATGGTGTGCATAAGCCACCTTGTTGCAGCCCAGCTCTTTCATGGTATCATTGAGAGCGCCTTTTCGCATCCTGGCGCATAGAGAACAAGGATTGTGCTCCTTCTTTTCCTCAAAAACAATCTGCGCAATTTGTGTTCTGGCAATCGTATATTTGATATTCAGATTCTCACAGAGAGAGACTATTTTCTCCAGACCCGGAGTGTCAAAGCCTAAGTCAACAGTCACTGCATGGAGTGTAAATTGTCTGGGATAAAATTGCTGCAGATGATGGAGCGCATAAAGCATTGCAAGGCTGTCCTTTCCGCCGGATACACCCACTGCAATACAATCACCATCCTCAATCATATTATAATCATCAACTGCCTGCCGGACCAGACTTAACATTTGTTGTAATTTCATAATAATCTCCAAAAGTCCAAACCTATATATATCTATTTTAAAGTCTTTTTACCATAAAAACAACTGTATTTATTGGTTTCGTGTTTATCCAGATAAAACAAGGGAATAATAATATAAAAATAATAGGACAGGAGAGTGTGATATGTCAGTTTCGTTTCAGGAAAGTGTAACAAAAGATAATTTAATGAGAGCCTTTGCCGGAGAAAGCCAGGCAAGGAACCGTTATACTTTTGCTGCTTCTCAGGCAAAAAAAGAAGGGTTGCATGTGATAAGTGCAATATTTGCATTTACGGCATCACAAGAGAAGGAACATGCAGAACTTTTATACAAACATCTGAAAGAGATGGCGTTAGAGAATATTTTTATTGATGGTTGATACCCGTTAGATATCACAGAATGTGTCTCCGAGCTGCTGCTCAAAGCACAGCATAAAGAGTATGAGGAGCATGAGCCGGTTTATAACACCTTTGGTAAAATTGCAGATGAAGAAGGATTTCCTGCTATTGCCTCTTTATTTTTTCAGATTGCAAATATTGAAAAGATACATGGTGACCGTTTTGGCAGATATGCAGAGTTGCTGGAACAAGGGAAACTTTTTGTCTCTGATGTGGAGACAGAGTGGATGTGTTTAAACTGCGGATATGTGTATAAGGGGACAAAAGCGCCTGCTGTATGCCCGGTATGCAGACATGACCAGGGATTTTTTATCCGCTTTGAACTTTCTCCCTTTGAAGGTGGAAAATAACTTGTGATATTTGGCAATTATGTGTATTATATATAATAGAAATTACTTCATAATTTCTATTATCCGAATGCTATAATCCAAATGCTATAATAGAAATTACTCCGCAATTTCTATTATTCAAATGCTATTATAGAAAATAAATTATTACGGAAGAAAGGCACCTATATGAAATGGAGAAAAAACAATAAATATTTTCAGTGGGGGCTTACCGCATTTCTGGTAGTCGCATCCAGTATATGCTTTTATTATTTGATATTTCATGGTTCTAATATTAAAACTGGCATCGGAAAAATTGTCGATATTCTGATGCCGGTTGTCTTTGGACTGATTACAGCATATTTACTGGCACCTATACTGAATTTTATTGAAAACCGTATGTTACTCCCTCTATGTAATAAGCTGAAATGGAAGGAATCTGCAAAGCGAAGCTCTTTTATCAGGGGAGTCAGTATTTTCATGACAATTTTTCTGTTTTGCTATTTGATTTATGCTCTTGTGGCAATGATTCTTTCGCAGATAATACCCAGTGTTGTGGCGATTGCCAACAATTTTGATACATATATCAACAACTTCATGAACTGGCTGGATAAAATGCTGGCGAATAATCCGGATGTGGGCGAATATATTATCAAAACGGTGGATAAGTATTCGGAACAACTGGAGATATGGCTGAATGATATTTTATTATCCAAGACGAGCGAGTTTATTAAGACGGTCTCTCTTAGTACAATAAATGTACTCCGTGTGCTTTTTGATGTCATTATCGGAGTCATTATCTCTGTGTATCTGCTGGCCAGCAAAGAAAAGTTTTCCGGCCAGGCAAAAAAAATGGCATATGCACTGTTTGAGAAAAATACAGCTAATATTGTTATCAATAATTTTCGTTTTACCCATAAAACCTTTATAGGCTTTATCAGTGGAAAAGTATTGGATTCTATTATTATCGGACTGTTATGTTTTATCGGAACCTCGGTTATGAAAACTCCTTATGCAGCATTAGTCAGTGTTGTTATAGGTGTTACCAATGTGATTCCATTTTTTGGACCTTATCTGGGTGCAATACCAAGTGCATTATTAATTCTTATGGTGGATTTGTCACATCCTTTAAACTGTGTGGCTTTTGTAATCTTTATATTAGTATTACAACAGTTTGACGGCAATTTCCTGGGTCCTATGATTCTTGGAGATTCTACAGGTCTGACGGGATTCTGGGTTATCTTTGCAATTACCTTTTTCGGCGGATTGTTTGGTGTGTTTGGCATGATAATCGGTGTGCCCATTTTTGCGGTTATATATGCGGCAGTCAGATCATTTATTAATGCGCGTCTAATGAAAAAAAATATGTCACTGAGTACTCTGGATTATATTTCCGTAGGCGCAGTGGATGAAACGGGATTCCATGAATATATACCGGATTACCGTCTCAAAAAGTCAGAGCGGGGCAGGACCGGATACGGCACAAAATTTGTAAGTACTTTTGCCGGACTGCAGGAACAGATTCTCCCTGATTTGGAGGATTCTAAAGAGGCTGAAAGTGAAATTTCTGTTTCTGACAAACAAGATGAAGAATAATGTATTTCGAAGTGCTAATCCTGATATATTAGATATCTATATTATGCAGTTATATAGATTGTATATTATGAATAGTCTTATATAATTATAAATATACCAAAACATATAAGGGTATAAAATTTTACTTTAGGAGGGAGAACACTATGGAAACTATGGAGTGGTTATTTACATTTTTACCTGCTGGCATTGTTGTATTGCTGGTTCTGATTATCTTTTTTACCGGATATGTAAAAGCATCACCGGATACAGCGATTATTATTTCGGGAATCCGAAGAAATCCGAAAGTACTCATCGGAAAAGCCGGAATTAAAATTCCTTTTCTGGAACGAAAAGATGAATTGAATCTACAGTTAATTCCAATCGATGTAAAAACATCAAATGCAGTACCTACAGCGGATTACATAAACATTAATGTAGATGCTACGGTTAATGTTAAGATTAGTGACAACGAAGAAAGATTAAAGCTTGCAGCACAGAACTTCCTTAATAAGAATTCTGAATACATTGGAAGAGTGGCAAGGGAAGTACTGGAAGGTAATGTCCGGGAAATTGTAGGCAAAATGGCACTGGAGGAAATGGTGTCTGACCGCCAGAAATTTGCGTTTCTTGTAAAAGAAAATGCAGAGCCTGATTTGGCAGCCATGGGACTTGATATTATCAGCTTTAATGTACAGAATTTTGTGGACGGTAACGGTGTTATTGAAAATCTGGGTGTTGATAATATTGTTAAGATTCAAAAAAATGCTGCAATATCCCGTGCCGAAAGTGAAAAGGAAATTGCAAAAGCCCAGGCGAATGCAAAGAGGGAAGCAAATGAAGCGGAGGTGAATGCAGAATCTGAAATTGCCAAGAAACAGAACGAACTGGCAATTCAGAAAGCAGAACTGAAACGGGAATCTGATATCAAGCAGGCTGAAGCAGATGCCGCCTACAAGATTCAGGAGGAGGAGCAGCGTAAAACCGTAGAAATTACAACTGCTAATGCCAATATTGCCAAGCAGGAAAAAGAGATTCTGTTAAAACAGAAAGAAGCAGAGGTTATGGAGCAGGCTCTGGATGCCCAGGTTAAGAAAAAGGCCGAGGCAGATAAATTTGCAAAACAACAGCTTGCAGATGCACAGTTATATGAACGTCAGAGAGAAGCGGAAGCCAAAAAGTTTGAGACAGAAAAGGAAGCGGAGGCATTAAAAGCCCAGTCAGAAGCCAAGAAATACTCCATGGAGCAGGAGGCAGAAGGTATTCGTACCAAAGGTGTTGCAGAAGCTGAGGCGATTCGTGCGAAAGCAGTAGCAGAAGCGGAAGGTATTGAGAAGAAAGCGGAAGCTATGGCTAAGATGGGTGAGGCTGCTGTTCTGGAAATGTACTTTAAGGCGTTGCCGGAAGTTGTAAAAAATGCTGCAGCTCCATTAAACAATGTAGAAAAAATCACTATGTATGGTGATGGCAATTCCTCTAAGCTTATGAAAGATATTATGGGAACAGTTGTTCAGGTGACAGACGGTTTAAAAGAATCTACAGGTGTTGACTTGTCAGCAGTTCTGGCAGGATTCTTAGGTGGCAAAGCTGCTTCCTCCAATACGGATAATCCTGCATCTGCCAAACATAATACATCAGGTTCTAAAGATAACAACGTTGATGTGGAATGGACTGACGACATTTTATAAATTATCTTATAGGAACAGATATATATCCTCATATAATTTATAATCATATAAGGCACATAACAACCAAACTTAAGGTTAATGTTATGTGCCTTTATTTATTATACTTGTAAAACCTAACCCTTGTATCAAGATATTTGCAGCCATATAACTATTCGTTAAACTTGTGTTTTGCGCACAGTTGGCTTGCTCTTCCTGCTGTGGACGGTTTAAAAGCTTCACACGGCGGTTTTCCGTTGCAGGCGGCATGTTTTACTCACAGCCAGTTTGCGCTCCTCCATTCCGCGCATGACGCCCCTAAAGGGCGCGCTACAGTCGCTCGCTAGTCATGAGTAAGATATATAAGGGCATGGGTGGGGGAACCGTGCACTGTGGAGTCCATTGTACCACATGGGTAAAGCCCGGAAAAGCAACCCCACGTTACGGCATTCCGGGGTTGCTTTTCCGTTGCTTTTCCCCCTGCGGGCTCCGGGGCTTGACTCCATGTGCACCGTGGGAAGAAACAGTGCACTGGGCACAGAAAGAGGTACAACATGACAGACGAAAAAAACACAAGGCTACTCGAATCAAAGGACACGTTTATCGAACTCAGCAGGGAACAGTTTCAGGACTGGGGCGACGACCAGGTACTAGCAGAACTTTCCGGACTTGAAATCATGCTGGACACGGACGAGATAAACGAGTGCTTTCTGGTGGATATCATCATTGAGATGGCAGACGCGCTGAGGGACGAATGTATAAGACGTTTCCACGAATCCGTAACGGGCAGACACTGAAAGGGGGCTACTGCCCCTTTTTTGTGCCGTGGGGGCTGGATGCGGCAACCCTTGACAGCATGAACCCGCGACTGCAAAAATATGCCGTGGGGGCGTGCCACACGCTCCGCATGTAACGGCACTGCCCCATGGAAAAAGGCTGTCACAGTCGCCCCTACTGTCAAGGGCAGGCGAGTTGCCGCATACTGGTTAATTCGTTCATGTGTCCAGTCCTTTGGAATGGGGTCATTAAACGTAAGTTGCCATTTTCGGAATTGGTCTGACATAAATTTTATCTCCCTTGGAAAATGTTACATGTTACAAAGGTTGATTTTTTCATGTAACATGTTTAAAATACAATATATATAGCAAAATCAAGAGGTTTGAAAACATATGTTACATGTTACAGAGGTGTGGGGGGTAATACTGGCCCCCACACCGCTGGAGGTGCCCGGACTGGGGCGCGCTCCGCGTAGGCAGAGCCATACTGCGGGGCGCGCTCCCTAAGTGCGTCCGGGACGGGGAATTGGGTTCGATTCCCGTTGTCTGCTTTTCCGCTTCTTCCACTCTGTTTTTGAATATACACTTTCAATTATATCAAGGTTCATACTGTTTTCCGTTAATCTATTATACTCCGGCAGGTTCCGTGTGTCAAAGGAATTTTCACACGGCTTTTACAGTTCCCGACAAAGGTACACCAACTGTGTGCGTCTCCGACCGCAAAACACGGCGTTTCGCAAATAGTTGCCATGCGTTCCAGAGGGAAGTTAATCCCCTCTTCCACGGCAACTCGCCGTTCAGCTACAGAAAAATCCCCTTTACTGCTTTCTGTCCTTTAATGGGTGTTCTGCGTGTGCAGAACCACGGTAGCCAGAAAGCCAGTCAGGGGATGGGATTTTTATGTACCCTCACTCTCAGGGTCTGCAAAAGATACACCGTATCTTTCTACGACCATTCGCGAAACTGGGGGATATTTTGCGCATAGTTGGTTTACTCTCACTCACACCCGTTTTGATTTCGTTCTGCAAGTTTTAGTGTCAGTATAATCGGCATAATCAATAATCCGCAGAAGAAATTACTGATACCATGAATGCAGTCATATGGTAATCCGGCAATAATCCAGGCAAGCATTCCTTTCAAATTTAGTCCAAAAAGAATCGCCTGTGCCGGTGCATATAATGTTCCAAATAAGAAACCATGTGCTGCACATACAGTCATATATACAAGGGGCTGTATCTTTTTGGGCATTTTCTTTGGAAGAAGCATGACAGCTCCCCAGAGAATGGTCCATATATACAAATAAGGAATCCACCATGTTGCAAAACCACAGAATATACCGTTTAATAACACATAAATATAAATGGGATACAAAGCTTTTTTTCTGTATACAACTGTAAAAGCAACGGTAAAAATGCCCAGCAGATGTATATTGGGTAATAACTCCATAATAATTTTCGAAGCATACATAACAGCTCCAAGCATACCAAAAACAGCTATCTCCCTAATTGTAAGCTTCATAGTCTGCTTCATGGTTTACTCAATCCTAAAGGAATAACTCTCTCCTTCGGTTATGTTTGTGGAGGATACCCCGGATGAGGCATATTCATCATTGACATAAAATGCCCAGTAAACACCATCTTTGTCATAATCAGCCGTTATGCCGTTGACGGTTTTGACGTAGAGACCATATTCGCTTTCTTCTCCGGCAATCAGTCCCAGCTCCAGCAAAGCATCACCTACTGTCTCTTTGTCCGTATGGATTTCAAACGGTGTCTCGCTGCCCTCTTTATCTACTACCGTAAACCGGAACCTGGTATTGCCTTCTCCAAGCTGCTGGACATCCGCCTGTGTATTATCCTCTGATGGAACAGAAGCTTCTACTCCTGACTCTGATGAAGGTGTGTTACCATCTGGTTTGCTGCCACCCGATTTGTCACCACAACCGGTTGTAAACAGTGCCATAGCCACAATAAGCACCATACAAAGGATGGATGACAATATTTTTTTTGTACATTTCATTTGCATGTTTTTAATCTCCTTTGTTATTTTATTTCCTCTCCCAAAAACCGGCACTCGCGGCTCTCACAGAATAAATTTTTTGTGAAAAAGAGGACTTGGCTGTCTGGATATTTCGACTCGGCATTTCTTTGTTAACCAGCCTTCTCAGATATCACTCCAATGGCATTTTCCCTAAGTTGTGGCTTTTAGGGTCAGATTAACAGTCTTAAACATATGCCTTACGGCGACGTGCTCGTACAGGATTTTCACCTGTTTCCCCGGACAGCTTCGCTTCTATCATAATATTTTGAAGTTATTCCGTCAACTGTAAATTCCCTCTGCAAAAAAATAAGCCGCTATCTGCGCTCTGGAGCTGAATGGCTCCGTATCCAGCAGTTTGCGGATTTCTTCTTTCGTGTACAATCCGGCATCAATCTGCTCATTATCGGATGTATGGTCGTTAAACTCCCCCTGGACTTCCACAAAAGCAATATAGGTTGTGGTGTCCGAAATGGCAACTGCCGCAAAGGAAGGAGGCAGTATTTTCTTGATTTCTTTTACCTGGAGTCCGGTTTCTTCATAGAGTTCACGCTGAATACATTGTTCGATGCTCTCGCCCTCTTCTATCATTCCGGCACAAAGATTATAAACATTACGGTTTACACCCATGCGGAACTCATGTAACAATAGGAATCGGTCACCGCATGTTGCCACAATGGAAACACCACTGGGGGCGCCGCCTATGTCCTCAATTCCTTTTAAGTCCCGACGGCTTACCATTTCATATTTTTTTTCTTTTCCCTTTTTATTCAGATAGGTGATTTCATAATTTTTCAGATATTTTCCGTCTTTGACTTTTTCAAAATGTATAAACTGCATATTTTGTTTTCTCCTGTCATTTTTGTGCTAACTGTTCCTTTAATGTTTTATTCTGCTTTTTGCGGGTGATTTCCATCAGTCCAAGTGCTGTGATGTCAACGACAGAGGTCATAATTTTATCCTTTGATACCAGTTGTTTACAGTATTCTATTAATGCCTTCTCTTTTTCTGCATTATTCATATTGACGAAATCAACTACAATAATACCGGACAGATTACGCAGTCGCAGTTGTATGGCAGTTTCCTCTGCTGCTTCCCTGTTTATGAGCCAGGCGGTATCTGAGGATGGCCTTCTGGCTTCGTATTTGCCCGAATTAACGTCAATAACCGTCATTGCCTCTGTTTGTTCAATGACGAGATAACCGCCGGATTTGAGCCATACCCGCTTCTCTAAGGCAGTACTCATTTTAGAGTCCAGAGAATACAGCTTGTCCAGGGAAAAGGAATCATCCTGGTACAGACGAACCTTTTTATCCAGTGTATGTGCTTCACACAATGCTTGCAGGCATTGGAATAAATCTGTATTATCGGTAACAATCTCCTGATATTCCCATGGATAAACCATTTTATCCAGAATCACCTCACAGGCATTGGGCGCTTCCAGCAGACAGTGGAAGCAGGTTCTGTGGAGCGCGGTTCCAAAAAGGGCAAGAAACTCTGTAAAAAGCTGTTTTAGCGCATCCAGAAACATCTGCCGGGTGCACTCTCCTGCTTTGGTACGGACCACAAAGCCTATAGGCGGAAGGGGATTGGGTCCTATGGGTAAGGAGATGTCCAGAAGGTTACAAAGTTCCTCCACCGGGCAGAGAAACCCTTTGTTGTTTACCAGTCCGGTATTTTTCAGCCATCCGTCAAGCTGTTGTCTGGTCTCCGGTAACAGTTTATGGGAGAAATTAACTCTTTCGGAGCCTACACTGACAGCAAAATAATCATTCGAAAGGGATAATCTGGTGGTGACAGAGCATTGTTTGGTTTTATGGGCTTCCCGGATTATCTGTACCGGAAGCTCATCCCCCTGCAGAATCCTGCCATCTGCCGCCCGGTTTAACAGATAAGGATATTTGGAGTCCTTCAGGGACAGAAAACAAATCTCACCGTCAGCTATTTCCACAAAGCAGGCATCTATATTATGGACTACATTTTTTACTTTACCTATATAGACAGCTCCCAGATTACCGGAGCCTTCCGGAAGAACCTGAACCGCCACAAGGCGGTTGTCTTTGATTAGAAACGCACAATCATGCTGTCTGTAGGAGGTAAACAACAGTTTTCCATTGCTGTCCTCCCGCAGGGAAACAAGCTCGTTATCCTGTATTCTTGTATTTGCATCTTTGATATTGCGACTCATTTTGTCCACTCTCCGTCCCGCATCCCTACATTATCCAGAGGAACACTGTCTGTTGTGTAAGTTTCTTCTCTGGTGATAAGCAGTGCATTTTCAGCAGGCTCTTCCCCATGCAGGGCAAGCAGCGCGCAGATAACCTGGATGGGTTTGATATTTCCCGCACTGGAGGCATCCACGTGCATGTAAAGAGCATTACCCTGCCAGATAAGTTGATAGACTCCCGGTCTGATGTCCACCATGCGGGGACCGTTTTTCCCTTCTTTTGTAATGAGAATCTGATTCTGTCCCAGAAAATCATCCAACAGAGTCTGTATAGTGTCCTCATCCTGCATAAAAAGAGCAGGCATTCTTCCCTCTCTGAACCGAACGGTATAGGAGGCGGAAGAAACGCTTGCCATGGCATTACCGGCCCCCTCCGGCAATACTTTCACAGATACCACTTCTATACCGGGGACGCTGACAGCATTTAATCTGCTTTGGATATCCTCGCAGGAGGTCAGGGAGTTTACCTCGATATCCATGTATTCCCCATTACTTTCCAGACCAACACCCAGAGGGGAGGCAAAGGACATAATCTGATGGGGGCTGTAACCGCCGGAGTATGCCACATCAATCTCCGCCCTGCGGATTGCTTTTTGAAAAAAGCGCATGACATCCAGATGTCCGATAAAACGGACCGTACCATATTTTTTAAATTTAATTCTTAGCTTCATAACAAATTCCTCCGCCAAAACGGCTGGCGCCACATCCCTGACATTTTACTTTACAGTTTTCGGATATCTGTTCCTGCTGTGCCTTTAACCATTCCCGTTTTAAAAATTCTTTCGTCACGCCACAGTCAATAAAATCCCATGGAAAGATTTCATCCAGCGCTCTCTCCCTGGTGGAATAGAAATCTACGGACAGACCGCACTCTTCTATGGTTTCCAGCCAGACATCATTTTTGAAATATTCACTCCAGGCATCATAATAACAGCCCTTCTTATACACTTTTAAAATGACTTCACCCAGACGTCTGTCGCCTCTGGCAAGAACGCCTTCCAGCACGCTGGCATCCGCCTCATGATAATTGTACTTAATGCTTTTTTGGTTGAGCTGCTTTGATATTGCCATTTTGGTCTGATAGGCTTTATCCAGAAACTGCTCTTTGGTACACTGGGGTGCCCACTGGAACGGGGTAAAGGGTTTGGGCACAAAAAAAGAAGTGCTGGTGACAATCTGTACTCTGCCGTTCGTGCGTTTTTCCTTGGGAACCTCCTCATAAAAGGTTGCCGCAATTTTATTGGAAAGCTCCGCAATCCCAAGGATATCCTCTTTGGTCTCAGTGGGAAGTCCCAGCATAAAATATAGTTTTACTCTTGTCCACCCGCCGCGGAAAGCAAGGGCAGAGCCCTGCAAAATGACTTCTTCAGTCAATCCCTTGTTAATGACGTTGCGGAGACGCTGGCTGCCTGCCTCCGGAGCAAAGGTCAGACTGGATTTTTTCACATCCTGAACCTTGCTCATGACATCCAGGGAAAAAGCATCAATCCGCAGGGAAGGCAGGGAAATATTGATGTGCTTTTTCTTACACTCCTCTATCAGAAAATCAATAAGCTCCGGCAGTTTACTGTAATCACTGGAGCTTAAAGAACTTAGGGAAATTTCCTCATGCCCGGTGTTTTTTAACATTTCCAGTGCCCAGCTTTTGAGGGTATCCACATCCCGTTCCCTGACCGGACGGTATAGTTGTCCTGCCTGACAGAAGCGGCAGCCGCGGATACAGCCACGCTGAATCTCCAGCACCACTCTGTCCTGGGTGACTTTGATATAAGGCACCACCGGTTTCATGGGATAATAGGTGTTGGTTACATCCATCTCAATTTCTTTTACAATCGTAGCGGGAATTCCGTCCTCCTTTGGGAAAAACGAGGCAATGGTACCATCTTCTTTATAAGTCACTTCATAAAAGCGTGGAACATACATGCCGGGAATCCTTGCTGCCCTTCGTAAAAATTCTTCCCGTCCTGCTTTATTCTTCCGGCATTCCTTATATAGATTCAGTAATTTTTCATACTGGGTTTCTCCCTCCCCTATGTAAAAAATATCAAAAAAGTCCGCAAGGGGTTCCGGATTATAAGTGCAGGGGCCTCCGCCGATGACAATGGGACAGTCCTCTCCCCTCTCCAGGGCGATTAAGGGAATCTGTGCCAAATCTAATATCTGGAGAATATTGGTGTAACACATTTCATATTGAATGGTGATACCCAGAAAATCAAAACTCTTCACAGGCTCCTGGGATTCCAGCGCAAAAAGGGGAATCTGCATCTTCCGCATGACAGCATCCAAATCCAGCCAGGGGGAATAGACACGCTCGCACCATACATCTTCCATGGAATTGAGCATATCATATAGAATCTGAATCCCCAGATGGGACATTCCGATTTCATACACATCAGGAAAACACATGGCGAAACGGACATTGACTTTACTTTTATCCTTAATGACAGCGTTCACCTCGTTTCCGATATAACGTGCCGGCTTTTCTATTTTCATTAATATATCATCTGATAATGCAAGGGGACTGGTACACATAGAAATTTTTATCCTTTCCAATATTTACATTTTCGGTTCCTGCTTTACTTACATGCAGCGCGCATACGCTTTACATCTTCTGCGGTACATTCCTCCCCGGAATAACGGGCTTTCTCATAGGTGGATGCCAATCCTGTGGTTTCCAGAATTTTCTCACCCTCTCTCGCCGTAAAACGTCCCAGCTGTTCCGTATTGTGTTCTCTCACAAGCAGATTTTCACTGGCAAGCATTTTCCTGCGGTACATTCTTCGGATGCGGGCGGCAGGCTCCAGCCGCTCAAAAGGATTTACCGGAGAATTTTTCTTTTTCCGGGAAACCGCAAGCTTCTCATGCACATCAAAAACCTCTTCCTGATTTGCGTTCTCTCTGACAATCCTTTGTCCCAGTCTGTTTCGGATAAAATGGAAAAGCTTTAACAGCAGAATCACTGTAACGTAGGCAAAAGCAATGACTAATGCAATATACATTATATATTCCACCACTGTCCAGAACCATCCTGTCTCACCGCTGAGCTTCTGGTCATTCATTTCTATCAGTGCCTGCATATTTTCGGCGGCACTGATGGTCTCTTCTGCAACGCCCTCCTGCTGTGGCAGTAGTCCGAAAAGGAAACGCAGAATAGCGAAAAGTACATTTTTGATACCGTCCACAATCCCCTTCATCCATGTCATATGCGTGGTAAAAACAAGAATAATTATGCCAAGCAGGGTGTAAACAGATACCATTCCCAGACCGGAACGGAACATTTCTCTGGCAGGAATGTGGCTGGCACTGCTTTGGTTTACCACAAGAAAATGAAGATACTGTTCTATATAGTATATCACAAAATAACTACTGATAACAAAAATCAGGGCAGTCATGCAGACATTATTCCAATTGTCACAGTTTAGCCTGTTCATGAAAAAAAGCATTACAAAAGAAATTCCCGCAGATAATAAAGGATATAGTTTTACATCCTGTCCATCCTTGGTTTTTATCCACAGTGCCAGGGAATATAGGATATATATCACGCCTGTGCAGATATAGAAAATGCGCACAACCATATTGGATGCCGGAAGAAACAGCATAACCGCAATCACTGCCAGATGTGCCACAAAAAAGAAAACTGCTTTGTGCACATAACGGCGCAGAAAATAAAAGATAATGGGAATACATCCAAACACACACCATAATAAAAGGTGAGCTTCTCCAGTATTGGTAATGTTCTGTCCCAGTACCACTGCAGACAGATACAGGGGGAGAAATGCCCAGTGGTTCATCTGGGTCACAAGTATCTCCCGGAGCAATGTAATTTTATCTGTTTTCAAAAAATCACCTGACCATTTCTATTGTCTGATATGTAAAATCTGAATGTTTTTTGCCAACTGTTCGGGAAACTTCGGATCGTTATAATCCCACACCGGATAAAACCAGCGGTATGCTTTTCCCGCATTCTGTAATTGTTCCACAAGGGAAACAAATTTATCATAATGATTGGGTGCCACAATACAGGTAATGGTGTTCTGGCTGCCCTGGTTCAAAAATTCTTCCTGAAAATACTCTGCAAAGTCCAGAGCAGGTCTGGTGGTGTCTATCCGCGCCAGCAGACGATAAATCTGCTCCAGATGCCCCCTGCCTGCGCTCTCTCCCAGCGAAAAGGGTTCCCCGGTGAGAATATCCGCACCATTGCCATAACAGGACACCTGAATCCCCTGATTTAAGAAAAAGGAGCATAGACCTGCCACAATCTGAAAAGAAGCCTCCACACATTCCTCTTTTTTCAACACACCGTTATCCTCAATATTGAAAAAAATCCGCACAGAAGGGAGTGCCGTATAATTTTTCTGGTTTACCTTCAAATCCCCTGTTTTGGCTGTGGCTTTCCAGTTGATACTCCTCATATCGTCATAGGGCTGGTATTCCCGGATGCCGCGGTATTCAAAGGGGTCTTCCAGCAGATGCTGTTTTGTCAGTATTTCCCCATTTAACTGTTGCAGGGACAGTCTCAGTTCCCTGCTGTCAAAGGGGCGGGGATACACATAAATACTTCTTTTTAAAGGATAGGTTTTTAACATTTCTATGGTTAAGAACAAATCTGATGCCACCAAATCCATTCCGTCAATGGTATAATATCCTCTTCGGCCTCCCACAAAGGGAATGGTTCGGGTAATCTTCTCTCCACCCGCAACATGGAAAACATCATTGCGGTAATACTGGTCTGTGATGCGGGAACCTTTGGAAAGGTCGAACATCAGATATCTGCTGGTCTGGAATTTAACCTTCAGCATGGCAAGGGGCAGTCGTTTTCTGTTCTCAATCACTTCCCGCAGACAGCCCTTTTCTCCTTCAAACAGATGGTCTGTAGTAAAAGACACATCTGCAGATAAACCGCGATTCCATATTTTTTTGTAAATTGTCTGTTGGGCAAAAAACAGTAAAAACGCAATCAGCCCTATTTCCAGTATCTGAATCATTTTGTAAAGTCCTCAGTAGGTGTTGTGGTTGTCTGTATAATCTGTTCCACTATAGCTTTTGTGTCCTGATTGCTGCCATAACCTGCCACAATACGATGGGCAAGAACCGGAACAGCCAGTACCTTGATATCATCGGGAATTACGTAGTTTCTGCCGTCAAGGCAGGCATATGCTTTGGCGCAGCGAAGCAGGCATAGGCTTCCTCTGGGGCTTACCCCCATTACCACACCGTTTATTTTTCTGGTCTGTTCTATGATATCTGCCATATACTGTAAAATACATTTATGTACAAATACTTCGTTTGCCGTATGTTTGACCTGGGCTAATTCCTCCAGGGTCAGAACACTTTCAAGGGTAGAAAACGGCTCAGCTTTCATATACCGCTCCAGAATAGCTACTTCTTCTGCTTTATCAGGCAGTCCCATGGAAAGCATCATCATAAAACGGTCAAGCTGCGCTTCCGGCAGGGGAAAAGTACCTGCTGTCTCCACCGGATTCTGGGTTGCGATGACAAAGAAAGGACTTCCCGGAAGATGGGAAACGCCGTCAATAGTTACCTGACGCTCTTCCATACATTCCAGAAGACCTGCCTGGGTTCTGGGTGTGGCGCGGTTGATTTCATCTGCCAGCAGAATATTGGTAAAAACAGGACCCTTGCGGAGTACAAATTCATTTTTTTCTCTATCATAAATGTTCAGACCGGTGATATCGCTTGGAAGTAAATCAGGGGTAAACTGGATTCTTGCAAAATCTGCGGACAAAGATTTCGCAAGTGTTTTGGCAAGCTTGGTCTTGCCGGTTCCGGGCACATCCTCCAAAAGTACATGTCCGTCTGCCACAAGCGCAGTCAGCAGCAGTCTGGCTGTCTGTTCCTTGCCTACAATAACTTTTGCAATATTTCCTAATACTTTGTCAGCAATTATTTTTCCGTTTGGTTCCATGTTCTAATCCTCCATTTTGATACATTTAATATAAGTATAACATGAATTGTACCATGTCACCATAAAAAATAATTTGAAAGTAAAGAAAGGTGGATGTAGTGTGAAAGAAAGTAGAGGAAGACCATAAATTGGCGCACTTGAATAAGCTGTC
>CAZRZM010000059.1:0-16277 GCA_964604575.1 uncultured Acetatifactor sp. | reverse complement strand
CCCTCCGCAACGGCAATAATGGTAAATCTGCAGCCGTCTTTATCTCTTTCCTCAATTTTCTCAATTACTTTATCAATATCATAAGGAATCTCAGGAATCAGGATGATATCGGCACCGCCAGCCATGCCGGCATTCAGTGTCAGCCATCCCACTTTATGTCCCATTACTTCCACAATAAACACACGTCCATGGGAAGCCGCTGTTGTATGGATACAGTCAATGGCATCTGTTGCGATATCCACTGCACTCTGAAAACCGAAGGTCATGTCTGTTCCCCAGAGGTCATTGTCAATCGTCTTGGGAAGGGTCACTACATTCAATCCTTCTTCGCGTAAAAGGTTGGCTGTTTTATGGGTTCCGTTACCACCCAGAATAACCAGACAGTCCAGTTTCAACTTGTAGTAATTCTGCTTCATGGCTTCTACTTTATCAAGACCATTTGCATCCGGGTCTTTGATGGTTTTGAAGGGAGTTCTTGAAGTGCCTAAAATAGTGCCGCCCTTTGTTAAAATACCGGAAAAATCTTTGCCTGTAAGCATACGGAAATTGCCGTAAATCAGACCTTTGTAACCATCAATGAAACCGTAAATCTCTACTTCTTCTTTGCTGTTGGCAAGAGTCTTCACAACTCCTCTCATAGCTGCGTTTAATGCCTGACAGTCTCCGCCACTGGTTAACATACCGATTCTCTTCATTGTGCTCCTCCATTCTATTATGTTTTTGTTATGCGGACATGGATTCTGCGCCCGCAGAATCATTATACCCCAAATTGGATTTTGGCACAACTTTGGATGGAAATTTTTTTGTCAGATTGAAGTTCGTGTATAAAAATGTTATATTGTACAAATAGTATGGGTTTTGTTCAGGAGGGTTTATTTTGGCAGTGAAAGAGCATAGTGTTTTTTCCAAATGCATAGTCGGATTATTGGTCGTGCTGGGACTGGTTAGTCTGCTGGGAATTATCAAGACTGTTTTTGTGAGTATCGATATTGATGAATCTTATGCGATATCCCAGGCTTACCGCATCCTAAAGGGAGACCGTCTGGTTGCCGATATGTGGGAGCCTCACCAGTTCAGCGCATATCTGACTGCTCTTTTATTGAAGCTGCATATACTGCTTGTGGGTCATGCCGACTTTTGCGTGATATCTCTGCGCCTTGGTGGTACGCTCATTCATCTTCTGCTGGGTTATTGGTTTTACCGCACCATACGTCCATGGTGCCATGCCCAGACGGCTGTCTTTCTGACCTTTGTACATATCAATTTCCTGCCCAAATGGATACAGACACCGGAATTTGAACTGATGCATTACTGGCTGCTGCTCATCACTGCTCTTTGTCTCTTTTCTTATTTTCAAAAAGGAAAAGGAAGGCTTCTGCCGGTATTGTCCGGCATATGTATGATGCTTCAACTGCTGAACTATCCCACGATGATTCTGCTGTATCCTTTTTATATCTTAGGTATATTCAAATTAAAAAAGACTGCTTCCGCTCCCCAAAGAACAGCTTTTATAATTACCTGCTCCGCAGTGCTTCCGGGAATTGGATTTGTGGCATATCTGTTAAGCTATCAGTCTGTTTCCGAACTGCTGCGTAATCTGAACTATATTTTAGCCGACCCTTCCCATACCGGACAGAGTTTTGGGCGCAGAATTGGCGGATTCGGTGTGGAACTTCTGCTGGATATTCTGTTTCTTGCAGTGACAGCGGGATGCTGCATGTGTATTCTTGCGCTTTTTTATAAAGTTATGCACAAAGAATTTCCTCCCCTGAAAAAATATGGGATGCAGGCGGCTCTTCTGGCATTTACTTGTCTTTGCCTTGCCCAGATGTTCGGCTGTCTGTTTCTGGACAAAAACCAGTTTTTTCTGCAGGAACGCTATCTGCTTATGGTGCTCGCAGGTGTTGGCTGGTATATGTCCGGACGGAGAAAAACCCAAAAACAACAGCTTTTATTCTGGTTTGGTATGGTGCCGGCACTTGTCTCCACGCTGGCGGCTGCCATACTGACAAATATGTCCATGAATGTGTCCTATTCCAAACTTTTCTTAGGAGTCATCGTAACTTTTCTGTTACTGGACGCCAGTCTGGAAGAATGCAAAGAACAGTGTCTGTATCTACCCCTTGTATTTCTGCTGGGCAGCCTTCTGGTCTGCAAACTGATATTAATACGTGTTACCGGATGCCTCCCGGTGACTGTGCAGGCACATATGCAGCCGGTTCAGAACGGTCCTTTAAAGGGCATTTATGTACTGGAGGATTTGGCTGAGGCCACCAATGCAGATGATGCCCTATTGAAACAATATGTATCCTCAAAAGACAATTTGTTTATCTTTGGATGCGAGTCCCTGCTTTATGTGGGATGCAATGCCCGGATTGCTGTGGCAAGCGTCCAGGGCACCAGCGTGTTTAATCAGGACTTTCTGGATTATCTTGAATTGCATCCCGATAAATATCCTTCTGTGGTGGCTGTGGACAAGCGTTTTGCCCAAGTATGGGAATATCGGTATAACCCCTGGAATTATATTGTGGCAGAATGGATTGAGAACAAATATGAATACGCACAGAAAGTGGAAACAGACTATATGACATTGTATATCCGTGATTGAAACTGTTATTGTACTTTTTTTGTTCAAAGGGCTTGCAAAAAGCATGAGTTTCTTATAAAATAGATAAATCTGGAGCCGTATCGAAGTGGTCATAACGGGGCGCACTCGAAATGCGTTAGCCCTCCGGGGCACGAGGGTTCGAATCCCTCCGGCTCCGCTCCATCTTTTCTTTCATACAAGTTTACAACGCATATCCCTGCCACACTGGCAGCACAGATTCCTATCGAAAACAATATAAGTAACACCCAGAACCACTGCATAAATATTTCCTGCATTGAATTTGACTGAATTGTATTAACTGCTTTCAGGGAATACCCCATTTTCTCCAATGCAGATGCTGTCCCGGCAGAAGTTGCAAATTCCTCCCATTTCTGTTCAGGATGCAGGTCCGGAACAGACGGTTCATCCATAGTAGTATAGGGAATATAGATTTGTGCCCTCTCCTGTGGCTCCTGCACAATATCTACTATCTCGTACTGTTCATGATTCAGATACAAAGTCTCTCCCACACAGTCACATCCTCCAAACATCTGATATGCTGCATTTTCATTGACGACTGCCACAGGAAGGGTTTTGTCACTGACGATTGACTGATTTGCTTTTATTGCAAACAACAGACACATTCCCAAAATACCCAGAAGGAAAGCTGCCATAAAAAAGTACCTTCTCTTATCCATATTCATTCCATGCCCGCCCTTTCCTGAAATACAAACTTTTGTTTTACTGACTTCTTATAAACTCTCTTTGCAAAAAAACTCCCTGCTACGATTTACTAAATCCATCATAGCAGGGAGATGTCTCAAACTTTTATAGTAATTGTGTCAAAACTGCAAATTTTTCATTTCCGCCTCCGTACACAGCCAGAAATCCACCCGGGTCACTGGTTTCCCTTCATCCGCCACCAATGTATAACGTCTTACTGCGGCATATACATAGTCATCCATTGTCTCCACATAGGTCACCCCATTTAATTCTATCCTTGTTCTTTCTTTGTTTTCGCTTCCCATTATAAAGGGAAATGCGAACACAAGCAGTTCCGTGTCGGAGTAATCCAACAACAGACTATTATCTCCATCCATACTGATATTTGCTCTCCATACTTCTCCGCTGGCTGCATGAATGGTAAGCACAATCTCAACATCCCCTTTTATAAACCATACCGTCCAAAGGCTTATCATCGCATCATTGACACCCCCCCAGTCAAATATCTGTGTATCACCGGACGCTGACCAGTTCCCAGTTCCAACTTCCACATCTATGCCCTGTTCCAGAGTACAGAGCTGGGCACCTATTTTGTCAAAATCTTTTTCTGTCAAATCTAACGGTTCCACACCATTCTCCACCTGCTCTGCCCATAAAATTCCATACTTCGCCATTTCACCAATCCATTGTTCCCCAAAATAAATGGCTTCCTCCATATTTATCTGTCCGTCCCAGGGTTCGTGCAGCACCATTTGCCCTCCCTCTTCCCAGACAGTTAATACTTTCACCATCTCTGTTTCCACTGTATTCAACTGCACAGAGGTATTCCCGCCATCCTTTTCCTCCATACTATTCGGCGCAGCATCCTCAAACAAATCCGGTTCCGTAGCTTTTACATACAAATTGCCCCTCTTGGCAAGCATTTCTTCTTCCTTCTGTTTTAACATATTTTTTGTAAAAATCCATCCCACAAAAATGACAGCAACGGATAAAATAAAAATCAGCAGTGTATATATTTTCCCCTTATTCAACTCTTCTACCTCCACGATGCAGGTCAAAAATTACGGTTGTTCCGGTTCTGCCATCACTTTGAAACCGCAGGCGGGTTCCATGTATCTGTGCTATTTTCTCCGCCAGTGCCAGACCAATGCCCGCCCCATGAAGCTTTCTGGAACGGGATTTGTCCACCATATAAAATGCTTCCGTTATCCTCTTGATTTCATGCTCCGGAATTCCACATCCGTCATCCTGTATTTTCAGCCTGTATTTCTGCTCGGATACCGCCTTGCCCAGAATGATAATTTCCTTCGCTCCCGCTTTCATCGCATTATCTATCAAATTAATAAGCAGGGATTTGAACAAATCATATTCCACTCTCACTACAACTCTTTGCGCATGACACGAGAGAGTCACCCCCCTCTTCTGTGCCATATATTCCAGTTCCTCTGTCAATTCATAGAGCATCTGGTCCGCCCTTACTCTCTGGAGTACAAAAGTCTGGTGGTTCAACAGGGTCAGCTCCATAAGCTTATGCGACAGTGCCTCCAGACGCATTCCCTCGTTCCAGATATACCAGGCGGCTTTTTTCTGTTCTTCTCTCGATAATTCTTTCTGGTATATACGGTCTGCATATCCTATGACAGAAGTCAGCGGCGTTTTCAGTTCATGGGCAAAATTCGCCACAAAATCCTCTTTCTCTCTCGCATTATTCTGAAGCCTCATTATCTTTTCTTCTATTGCATCTGCCATGTGATTGAAGTTGACGGCAAGCTGACTGACTTCATCACGTCCTTTTTCTTCAATTCTCTCTTCATAATTACCATCTGCAATCTTCTCCGTAACCCTTGTCAGCCGCTTAATAGGTCTTGTGAGCCAAAAAGACAAGCCGAAAACCAGCACCATGCCCACTCCCACAGCCACTGCATAAATCCGTCCAAATTTTATCGTCATCTGTTCCTGCTGCTCCAGAATATTTTCTATATCCAGCCCCATTATTAAAATGACTCCAGTGTCATTTTCAGTTATTTTACCTGCAAGAACAATACTTGTCCCCCCATTTATATTAAAAAACTGATAATTTACTGCATCCTCTCCCATATCTGATATTAAATCGCGGAAATCTGTGTCCGGTGCAAACTCAGAATACAGAACTTCTCCCTCCAGTGTCAGGAATGCCACCGTATTATTCATGTCATTTGCAATACTGTTCAGGGTGTATTCACCTGATACCACCTTGTTAAACCATTTTTCCCCTTTGGTAATCAACGCTGCCTGCATCACAAATTTATTATACTGGTACTGCTCTGATGCCATGTCAATTTCCCTGTTTATGGCTGACACATAGAAAGAAGAAAGTAAACTATAACCGCCTGCCAGAAAAATCACACTGAAACATACAATAACATAGAAAAATATTTTTGTTCCCAGTTTCATCCCTATCCCTCCAGCCGGTAACCGATTCTAAATACTGTCTTTATCCATTCCTCCCAGCCCAGTTTTTTCCTAAGCCGCTGGATATGTGTATCCAGCGTTCTGGTGTCTCCCGTAAACGGCTCTTTCCATACTCTTTCATACAGACGCTCCCTGTATAATGCGGTATTTTTATTTCTAATCAGTTCCGCCAATAGGTCAAATTCCTTAACAGTCAGGTCAACTTCTTTTCCGTTCTGCATGACTTTTCTGGATTCCAAATCCAGAATGGTATCATGAAAAATAAGCTGCGTCTGGCTTTTCCCATAACGGCGCAGTACAGCTTCGATTCTTGCAATGACCTCTCCGCTTTGAAAAGGTTTGACAATATAGTCATCCGCTCCCAGTCTCAACCCTTGTATGCGGTCTTTTACTTCTCCCATGGCTGTCAGAAAAATAACCGGAATATCCATTGGTTTGATATACTCCAGAAGTTCATACCCATTTATTTCCGGAAGCATGATATCCAGCAGTATCAAATCATAGTTCTGTGTCTCCAGCAAATCTGCCGCAATTTTGCCATCCAGGGCACACTGACAGATATAGCCTTCATCACGCAAATCCATATACAGCAAATTGGAAATTGCCTCATCATCTTCCACTATCAATATTCGGTACATTTTATCTCTTCCCTCCGCCCCAATACTATATCATTTATTTTACCACATGAATGTGTCTTAGATGTGTCATAATAAATTCATGAAACAAACAAGCAGAAAGCGGAACCCCAAAACTGCATTCCGGGTTCCGCTTATTTTATTTCCAATACTCGTCCATATATTTCTGTACTTTTTCCTCATCGAGATTAAATTTCTCCCTGATTTTGGCGGCTGCACTCTCCCTCGCTATCCCCAGCTCAGCGCAGGACTCCACCATCAGCCCGATGGATTGCTCAATTCCTTTCTCAATCCCTTTCTCTATTCCACTCTGCATCCCCATCTCAAATTCATCCGCCCTGATTGCCTTCAGGGTCTCTTCCTCATTATATTCAAAGATACTCATGGGCACCACCTCCGCCTTGTTCTTTCGCAGGAATTCCTCCAGTATCCCCTGCCTGATGCACTCCTCCACCGCGCAGGGAACCGCCTCCTCTATGGGCATCCCGCCGGCTTTCTCCCGCACACACTCCACATACTGCATATACTCCTTCAGTGCCCTGCACTGTTCTTTCAGTTCCTCATTGCTGCCCTCGTTGATATTCAGGACCTGCACTTTCAGCTCCAGGCAGGGTTCCGCCCCGTCCGCCCCATAGGACCGGGACAGTCTCTGCTCCGACTTCTCCGGCAGGTAGTCCGTCCCATTGTAGAACACCACAAACTGCGGCGCGGGCACCATTATCCGCCTCCTTGTGTACAGGGAACCACCTCCCAGCAGCTTCTCATATTCCCTTGACACATACTGCAGAAACCTCAGCGGCATGTTGGGATTTACCGTGGACTGGTGCTCGTACAGGTAAAGATGGAAATCTGCCAGAAATGCCAGGTCATTTTTCATGCTCATGTACACGGCATTGTCCAGTGTGACAATTTCCAGCTTCTCCGGGTCCGTGTAGCAGGAGCCGCTCATGGCATTGTACAGGCTCAGGAGCTCCTCCTTCTTTCTGAAAAGCATACGGAAAACCGTATCCTTGTAGGTTCTTCTCCCTTTGGCGGCTTTTTCGTTTTCTCTTTTGTCTTCCTTCATATGTTCTCCTTCCCATGGGACACCAGGGATAAGAACTCTGTAGCTCCGTTTCTGTCCCTCCTGAATCCCATGCCAAAATAAAATGTGATACAAAAGCATAGAATCCAATTAATACCAGACAGAATGACTCTGACAGAACAAACAGACCGGAACCTTTCGGTTAAAGAATATATGCTTTGAAAAGATTATAACAGATTACTATAATATGTGCAATTATTTTCTTATTTCCGAATAACTTATTTGTAATAATTCAGGGCTGGACTATTACATATATTTTGATTTGTACTTGTACTTCCCAATAGTATTTTTTATAATATTTATGTAATACTAAAACTAATCCAAGCTTTCATCATATTGCTTAAATCTTTAAAAACGGTTGAATAAAAATGTGTATTCAGCCATAGGTTTGAGCGCGCGTCGCAACGCGCAGATGGGAATGAACATGAAAATTTTATTCTATGACACAAAAAGTTACGACAAAGACTCTTTCGAGGCAGTTCTTACAAAATATGCCGGGAATAGTACAGGCAAAGATGAGGCTATTCAAATTGAATACACCAAGTCGGATTTGGACCCCCGTACTGCAGCTCTGGCAGAAGGTTTTGACGCAGTATGTGCCTTTGTCAGTTCCAATGTCAATGCCCATACCTTACAGATTTTATATGACAGAGGTGTCAGGCTTATTTTGATGCGCTGTGCAGGTTTCAATAACGTTGATATGGCGAAAACAAAAGAACTGGGTATTCGTGTGATGCGCGTGCCCGGATATTCCCCGGAGGCAGTTGCAGAACACGCCATGGCACTGGCGCTGGCATCCAACCGCCGTCTCTATAAGGCATATAACAAAGTACGGGAAAATGATTTCAGCCTGAGTGGTCTGATGGGATTCAACTTCTACCAGAAAACAGCAGGAATCATCGGTACCGGTAAAATCGGCGCCGCCATGTGCCGTATCTGCCATGGATTTGGCATGAGAGTCATTGCCTATGATGTATATCACAATGAATCCCTGAAGGATTTTGTGGAGTATGTCTCTCTGGAACAGTTGCTGGCAGAAAGTGATGTCATCTCCCTGCACTGCCCTTTGATGGATTCCACCTACCACTTGATTAATATTGATACCATTCGGCAGATGAAGGACGGTGTCATTCTGGTAAACACCTCCCGCGGTGCACTGGTAAAGACGGAGGATTTGATTGAAGGTATCCGTATGCACAAATTTGCAGGTGTCGGACTGGATGTATATGAGGAAGAGACCAACAATGTATTTGAGGACCGCTCTGATGAGATTCTGGAACATTCCACCACAGCCAGACTGCTCTCTTTCCCCAACGTAATGATTACCTCCCACCAGGGATTTTTTACCAGGGAAGCACTGGAAGCCATCGCAGAAACTACTCTGCATAATGCCATAGATTACTTGTCCGGCAAAGAAAGTCCTAATGATGTACAGTAAGCAGCACCTTATATGAATGCACTCTCTTTACCGCCAGGAACAAGGGGGAGAATCTTCCCCCTCTGTCTGGCATTCCCCAAAAATCTGATTTAAACTCAAATCCTTTATTCCTTCTGCGCCACAATATTCTGTAACCACACACCTTTTTTCACAAGTACAAATCCAATGATACACTTGATAATATCCGCAAGCTGACAGCATAGATATAGTGGGATAATGGGCATACCGGTGAACCGGCTCAGGTAATAAGCAAGGGGAATACTCAGCACCCACATATAAACACTGTCAAACAGGAATGTGATAACCGTTTTCCCACCGGAGCGGAGCGTAAAATAGGATGCGTGCATAAACGCACCCATGGGCATACAGACTGCTGCAATCCGCAGAAACCACGTTGCCAGTGCACGTACCTCATTGGAAGTATTATACAACAGCGGGAAAAATGGAGCCATACATATCTCCACCAGCCCGATAACCAGGCAGGAACCCACGGAAAAGGCAATCAGCTTTGTGTCCGTATCCCTCGCCTCCTCCATTTTGCCGGAGCCGAGAAGCTGTCCCACAATAATAGCAATGGCACTTCCCATGGCAATAAACACCACATTAAACAGATTTGATATGGTGCTGGAAATGTTCAGTGCCGCCACTGTATCCAGACCACGCATGGAATAGCACTGATTTAATACAGCCATACCCGCAGCCCAGAGAATTTCGTTCACCATTAAAGGCGTGCCTTTCAGAATCATCTTGTTGACAAGGCGCAGGGGAACATTCCATTTTCTGTAAATCCCGGCAATAAAAGGCATTCTGTCAATATGCGTATGAGTCCATACAACTACCACAGCCACCTGTACATATCTGGAAATAACGGTAGCGATGGCAGCTCCCGTCACGCCCAGAACCGGAAAACCGCATTTACCAAAAATCAGCAGATAATTTAACACAAGATTCACCAGCACTGCCACAATACCCGCCTTCATGGGAAGTACTGTTTCTCCGCACTCTCTCAGAGTACTTGTGTAGACCTGCTCCATGCCAAAGGGCAGAAGCCCCGCCAGCATCACCCACAAATACTGTTTTCCATAAGAAAGCGCTGCTTCCAGTGCCACTTCATTTCCCTCTCCGTGCAGATACATCCGTATCAACTGTTCTCCTGAGCCCAGAAGCAGGGCTATTCCAAACATAGTAATCAGCAGGCAGATATAAAGTTTAAAACGGAATGTATGCTGTATGCCTTTGTAATCCTTGCATCCAAAAAATTGTGCACCAAAAATACCGGCGCCGGACAGTGCACCAAAAATAGCAAGATTGAACACAAACAAAAGCTGGTTTACAATGGCAATACCCGACATCTGCTCTGTTCCGATTCTTCCCACCATAATATTGTCAAGCAGACCCACAAAATTAGTAATACCATTCTGCACCATGATGGGAACTGCTACAGACAGTACCATTTTATAAAATGCTTTATCTCCGATTAATCTCTTACGCATACTCATCTTCCGTCTCTTCCTTCCAAAAAAATTAAGGGTAGCGTTCCTTATTCTACCCTTAATTCCACATTCTGTCCATGTATTTTTTTGTATAAAATGTTTTACGTATCATAATCTGCCATATGTCTTTGTTGCCTCTTTAATCTGTGCAGCCAGTTTGGATGTAAAGGCATTTTTTTTCATTCTCCACTGCCAGTTACTGCCCAGCGTGGACGGCGTATTGATGCGCGCTTCACCACCCAGCCCCAGATAATCCTGCATGGGAATGATTGCAGTATCTGCCACACTTCCCAGTGCCGCACAGACAAAAGCCCAGTGGATATTTCTGTGATTATAATGCCCGAGCTGCAGATAGCGGTTACAAAATTCCTCCGTTTCGTTATTCTGTCCTTCATACCAGCCGCGAATGGTATCATTATCGTGGGTTCCCGTATATACCACGCAGTTTCTGTCATAATTATGTGGCAGATATTCGCTGTCGCCCTCCGGGCTAAACGCAAATTCCAGAATCTTCATGCCCGGATATCCTGTTTTGTGTACCAGTTCCACCACTGACTGGGTCAAAAATCCCAAATCCTCCGCAATTACTTTTTTATCTCCCAGTTTCTTTTTCATCACCCGGAAAAAATCATATCCCGGTCCCGGCTCCCATGTACCATGCTCTGCTGTGGGCTCCCCGAAAGGAATGGAATAATATTCATCAAATCCCCTGAAATGGTCGATACGCACCACATCATACATATCAAAACATGCTGTCAGCCGCTTCATCCACCACTCATATTTTGTCTTCCTGTGGTACTCCCAGCGATACAACGGATTACCCCATAGCTGTCCGGTTATGGCAAAGGTGTCCGGAGGGCATCCGGCAACTGCGATAGGATTGCACTGCTCATCAAACTGGAAAAGTCTGGGATTCGCCCAGGCATCCACACTGTCAAGCGCCACATAGATAGGAATGTCCCCTATGATTTGAATACCCTTCTCATTGGCATATTTTTTTAATTTTCTCCACTCTTCATAGAACAGATATTGCTGGAACTGATAAAATATTATCTGCTTTGCATATTTTTTGCGGGCTTTTCTCATCGCCTGGGGACGACGCATTTTAATATCCTCATCCCACTCTGTCCAGCACACATTATCGTTTGCCACCTTGACAGCCATGTACAAGGCATAATCATTCAGCCAGAACGCATTTTCCTCTGTGAACTTTCTGAAACCTTCATCCTCTGCTATGTTGCTTTTTTCATAGGCGCACTCCAGCATTCGGAATCTGGCATAATATATCTTTTCATAGTCCACAATGTTCTCGTCCTCTCCAAAACAATAGGACTCACATTGTTTTCTGGTAAGATAACCTCTGGCAATCAAATCCTCCGGGTCAATAAAATAGGGATTCCCCGCAAAGGTGGAAAAGGACTGGTACGGAGAATCACCATACCCGGTAGGTCCCATGGGCAGTATCTGCCAGTAACTCTGTCCCGCTTCCTTAAGTCTGTCTACAAATTCGTATGCTTCTTTGGAAAAACAGCCAATACCGTATCTGGACGGCAGACTGGCAATAGGTAACAAAATGCCACTTTTTCTCATATTAATCTCCAGATGTCTCTGTTATACTCTGCAATGGTACGGTCAGATGAGAAAAATCCGGCCTTTGCAATATTCACCAGCATCATTTTTTTCCACTTCTGCTTATTCTCATAATCTGCAAAAGCGCGGTCTTTGGCTGCAATATAATCCTCCAAATCCAGAAGGGTCATAAACCAGTCTTTGTTCACAAGTTCCTTGTATAAACGTTCCAGATTCTCCTTGTTGCCCACTTTCAAAGCCTGCTTTCCAACAATGAAGTCTACGGTCTTTTTGATGACGGGACTCTTTTTGTAATAATCTTTCGCTACATAGTCCCCTTTCTCATAGTGTCGGATAACCGCATCACTCTTGGCACCAAAAATATAAATATTGTCATCCCCCACCAGCTCATGAATCTCCACATTGGCTCCATCACTGGTTCCCAGCGTCACCGCACCGTTTAACATAAACTTCATGTTGCCTGTGCCGGAAGCTTCTTTGGATGCCAGGGAAATCTGCTCGGAAATATCGCAGGCGGGAATCAGCTTCTCTGCATAGCTCACATTGTAATTTTCCACCATAATCACTTTCATGTAGGGGCTGACATCCGGGTCATTATTTACAATCTCAGACAGCACCAGAAGCAGGTGGATAATATCCTGTGCAATCACATAAGCGGGTGCAGCCTTGGCACCGAAAATAAAATGAATCGGCGTGACAGGTTTTTTGCCTTCCTTAATCTCCAGATATTTGTGGATAATATATAAAGCGTTCATCTGCTGGCGTTTATATTCATGAAGTCTTTTCACCTGAATATCAAAAATGGCATTGGTATCCAGCATAATACCTTCTTTCTGCCAGATGTAATCTGCCAGTTGGGCTTTTTTGAGTTGCTTGATATGATAAATGCCATCCAGTACACTCTGGTCTTCCTGATATTCCAGAAGCTTCTCCAGTTCGGCTGCATCCTTCTTATAACCGGAACCAATCTTTTCCGTCAAAAAAGCTGCCAGTTCCCGGTTGCAGGACAACAGCCACCGGCGGAATGTAATGCCGTTGGTTTTGTTGTTGAACTTCTCCGGATACAGTCGGTAAAAATGGTTCAGCTCCGTCTCTTTCAAGATATCTGTATGAATGGCTGCCACACCGTTGACGCTAAAGCCGTAATGAATATCAATATGCGCCATATGGACTTTCTTGTTCTTGTCGATAATCTGCACTTTCGGGTCTTTGTATTTCTTTGCCACACGCTTATCAAGTTCCTTAATAATGGGAACAAGCTGGGGCACCACCTCCTCCAGATACGCCAGTGGCCATTTCTCCAGTGCCTCTGCCAGAATGGTGTGGTTGGTATACGCGCAGGTTCTGCTTACCACATCCACTGCCTCATCCATGGTAAAGCCTTCGCGGATAGTCAAAATACGGATAAGCTCAGGGATTACCATGGTGGGATGAGTATCGTTAATCTGTACCACCGCATATTCGTACATCTTATGTAAATCCCTATTCTTCTCCTTTAATTCCTTGATAATAAGCTGCGCCGCATTACTCACCATGAAATATTCCTGATAGATACGCAGCAGGTTGCCTGCTTCGTCGGAATCATCCGGGTAAAGAAACAGCGTCAGGTTTTTATCCACCTGCTCCTTATCAAAATCAATACCTTTTTCCACCAGACTTTCATCCAGGGAAGCAAGGTCAAACAGATGCAGCTTATTACATCCATTATCATATCCTATGACATCAATGTCATAAAGCACAGATGTCACTTTCTTATCGCCAAACATAATCTCGAAAGTGGTATCGGTTTTCTGAAGCCATGAATGCTCTGTAATCCAGTCGTTTTTCTCCGCCTTCTGAAGATGATTCTGAAATACCTGCTTAAACAGTCCATAGTGGTAATTTAAACCGATTCCATCTCCCAAAAGTCCCAGAGAAGCAATGGAATCCAGAAAGCAGGCAGCCAGTCTTCCCAGACCACCATTTCCGAGAGAAGGCTCCGGCTCCATCTCCTCTAAGTTCGCCATTGTCTTGCCGTTTGCCTCCAGCACCTGACTTAACTCCTCATAAATTCCAAGGTTAATCAGGTTGTTGGACAACAGCTTTCCAATCAGAAACTCCATGGAAATGTAATATACCTTTTTCTCTCCTGTAATGGTCTGCTTCTCTGCCATCAACTGCTTTGTGAGCTGCAGTACACTGTTATATAACTGCACATCGGTACAGGCCGCTATATTCTTCCCATAAGTTCTGCCTATAATTTCATTTAAACGCTGTTCCAAATTCATACAAATAACCATACCTTTCCGCAGCCTGCGAAAGCGGTCCGCAGGCACAATCATGAATTAACCTTAGAATAGCATAGGAAAACGTTTTCCACAAGTAGAAAAGAAATCTTTGTGAAAAATAGCTTAAGAAATTATGTCCTTATAGTACATTTTCACGATGCTATGCGGCATAACCACCGCTTGTCCGCTTTCTCCTTTGATTAATCGGTGAATCTCCTCCACTGCCCTGCCGGATATTCCATGGAAATCCTGACGGATGGTATTCATCTGATGTCCCACATATCCCATAAGGGTGATTCCATCGAACCCGCACACCGGGCGAAAAATGTCCATCTCTATCAGTGCATTCATGGCACCGATTGCCATCAAATCCGAAGCACACACAATAATATCTTTACTTTTAGCATATTTAAATGCAATATTTCTCGCCATCAGCTCACTGAAATCTCCCTGCCGTACCATAAGCTGCAGTTTCAGCTCTTCTGCAAGCCGCTTCATTCCTTCCAGTCTCTGTTCTGTCACATATCCATCCCTGCGTCCTGCAATATATAATACCTTTTTGCATTTATCATCCAGAATGGTTTTCTTCGCCACATCGTACTGTGCCTGCTTCTGGTCGATACTGATAGATGTGGTTCTCTCGTTTACGAAAGGTGCATCCACAACCACGCAGGCAAAGTTCTGACTTTTTATCAAATCTATAAGTACGTTGTCATTTTTGGATAAGCTGTATATAATCACGCCTGCAATACTCTGGGACAGAAAATATCTTGTGAGTTCCTCTTCCGTCATAGGAGCAATCATGGATGAAAAAATGGTTATTACCTCCAGTCCCAGTTCTTTGGCTTTATCCAGTGCTCCCACCAGATATTCCATAAAAATCTGGTCAATGGCCTGTACCTGCCTTTTGGGGTCCAGAATCAGGGCAATTCGTCCGTACTGTTTGGAGGAAAGCGCCGAAGCAATGGAGTTGGGGATATAATTCAGTTCTTTGATTGCCTGCTGCACTCTTTCTTTTGTCTCCACGCTGACATTGGGATAATCATTTAACACCTTTGACACTGTGGATATCGCTACCCCGGCATGTTTCGCAACTTCTTTAATGGATACCATGTTTATTTCCTTTCATTTTGCCTATTTCACTTTTCAATATACCATTCCAATCAAAATATGCAACACCTAAAAAAAAAATAAATGAAAAGAAAGAGGATATCCGTCAGGGACTTCCTCTTCCTAAATACCAATTTCCTTTATACGATTGCTATTCTTCCATGTACAGTTTATTCCGTTTCCAGCAGCTCCTGATAGAAGTTCTTGTAATCACTTCTTCCGTCTTTGATAAATTTGATGGCAGAAGAGGGATGGCTGTTGAGCACACCTGTCATTAAATAGGGCACATCATATCCCCACACTACACCATCTTTTTTCAACTGTAAAATATGCTTCTCCACAAACTCCACAACGGGATTCAGATTATATTTGGGATTTCGCAGGAAGGCCAGCAGGGATTCCAGATAACAGTTACCTGCCCCACGTCCCATACCGCTTACCGTAGCATCCAGATAGCTTACCCCCAGGCGCAGCGCTTCTATGGTGTTGGCAAAAGCAAGCTGCTGGTTATTGTGGGCGTGGATGCCAATCTGCTTTCCGGTCTTTGCCGCGATATTCAGATATTTGTCTGCCAGACGCTGAATCTGCTCCGGATAAAACGCGCCGAAGCTGTCCACCAGATAAATAATATCCACACCACTTGCTGCAAGCAGTTCCAGACCACTGTCCAAATCCTCATCATTCACCTTGGATACCGCCATCACGTTTACAGTGGTCTCATATCCTTTTGCTTTGGCATCCTCAATTACCTCAATGGCTGCCGGAATCTGGTGGATATAGGTTGCGGTGCGCACCATATCAATGACACTGTCTTTGCGGGGAAGAATATCTCTTTTGAAATCCGTTCTCCCCACATCTGCCATGACCGAAATCTTCAAATCACTGTTGTTATCCCCAAC
>CAZRZM010000058.1:4683-16559 GCA_964604575.1 uncultured Acetatifactor sp. | reverse complement strand
GGCATTTATGTTTTCCTGATTCTACCAGATGGCTTTTCAAAAATATATCACGATTCTTTTGGTCCCATGAAAGCTGTGCAAAGGAGGAAAAGTTCTTGTTTGATGAAGAACAGGGTACAAAGAGTGGTAAGGAGGGTTCGATAGCATATTTTTGGCAGCAGGCGCATTCCTATGGTGCCAAATTCTTTGTGGATGGAGAGCTGATGTCTCCTAATAATGTACGCAGAGCAGTAAAGGAAGAGGACGCTTATATGGCTGATTATATTCTCAATGAAATGGGAGAAATAGCCCAGGTGCGTCTGGATAAAGTAAAAGTACAATAGACACAGTTGAATAATATCCCCGTTTTTCCATATAACACAGTTGGGGTGCCTCTCATGCTGATGTGAAATGGGGATATGAGTACATATCGACTCCGACTTACATCATAATTTGTCAAATTTGGTAATGACGGCTCAGTGCCGGTGTGTTAGAATGTAACTGTCCCACATCTGTGTCAGGGCACAGATGTAGGACAGTCAGTAACACACAGACAGCAAACAGTGAGAAAGAAACGGTAGATAACTATGAAGAAAAAAATGGTAACAGTACTGATTGCACTGCTTCTGATAATTATTATCGGAGCGGTCTATGGCGTAAAAATCTGGGTAGAGCGGTATTCCTACAGCAAAGAAATGGCAGATATGGAAGCCTATTATCAGGTTTCGGGAAATGAGAACGCTATTATTCTGCAGGATGAGATGATTGCGGAAAAAGCTATTTTACAGGATGGATATTATTACTTGGATTTGGCAACCGTACACAAATATTTTAATGAAATTTTTTATGTGGATTATGAAGAAAAACTATTGCTTTATACCACACCTACAGATGTAATTCGTGTAAATTTTGGAGAAAACAGCTATACCACTGCGCAAGGGACGCAGACCATGGATTGTGTGATTGTATATGCGGAAGGTGACAGCACATATATCGCCATGGATTATGTGAAGCTGTTTACGAATTTTTCCTATGAATGTTTTGACCGTCATATTCAGGTTTATACCCAGTGGGGGGATAAAGAGATGGCCGAAACCAATAAATTGACCTGGGTAAGGGAGCGCGGAGGCGTCAAGAGTCCGATTCTGCGCGAGGTGGCCCAGGGAGAGACTGTGGAAATTCTGGAGCGCATGGATAAATGGAGCAAGGTAAAAACAGCGGATTCGATTATTGGTTATATTGAAAATAAAAGACTTGGAAGTACCAGTACCGTAGCAGAGGTACCTGTGACAGATTATCAGGAACCGGAATATACTTCACTGTCCATGGAAGGCAAGGTCAGTCTTGGTTTCCACTCCATAGGCGGTGTGGCTGGCAATGGTACGCTGGAAAGCATGGTGAGTGGGACAAAAGGGATGAATGTCATTGCTCCTACCTGGTTCAGTTTAAATGATAATGAGGGCAATTTCAGGAGCTTTGCCTCTTCGGAATATGTGAGTCTTGCGCACGGTATGGGACTGAAGGTCTGGGGTGTTCTTGATGATTTTAATTATAGCAGTGAAACCGGCGCGGAAGTGGAGGTATACAATGTGCTTTCGTCCACTGCCAGAAGGCAGAAGTTGGTGAAGGGAATTGCAGATACGGCGGTAAGCCTGGGACTGGACGGTATTAATATAGATTTTGAAAAAGTAGGGGTGGACTGTGGAAGGCATTATGTGCAGTTTTTGCGTGAGTTGTCCATACAATGCAGGGTGAATGGTCTGGTATTGTCCGTAGACAATTTTGTACCGTTTAATTTCAATGAATACTATAGGCTGGATATTCAGGGGGAGATAGTGGATTATGTGATTATGATGGGCTATGATGAGCACTGGCATGGAAGCGGCAATCCCGGAAGTGTTGCCAGTATCGGTTATGTGACTGACGGACTGGCAAAGATGGTGGAGAAAGTTCCGGCGCAGAAAGTGATTAATGCACTGCCCTTTTATACGATTCTCTGGAAATCGGACGGCGCAAATGTGACGGATGAATACCTGACAGTCAGTAAAACAAATGATTTTATGAGTCAGGTAAATGCGGAGATAGTATGGGATGAAACTGCCTGCCAGAATTATGCGGAGTGGACGGAAGGGAGCGCAACTTATCAGGTATGGCTGGAGGATGCGGAGTCCATCAGTGTGAAGCTGAATGTGATGAACGCACAGAATATTGCCGGAGTGGCGGTGTGGAGACTGGGATACGGAAACTCCGAGGTCTGGGAACTGCTGAATGCTTATACCAATTCCTGATAAGGAAAAGGAATAATAGATTAGAATAGAGACAGGAATAAAAGCTGCCAGTTGGTTATTGTAAACCAATATGGCAGCTTTATACTTTGTTCCGTGAAGCCAAAACTATTATTTTACGCGACTTGCTGTATTCTAGTGAGTACGTTTTTTCAATAGATATGCACTTCCAAAACACAGGACAGAAGCGGCAAATAACCAGATAACCACTGTGCTTTCTCCGGTCTTGGGTACGTCGTCATACTCATCGGAGGAACCGGATGGGGCAGACTGTGTGGGCTGGCTGCTCTGGGCAGTATTTTGTGTGGAGGAAGCACTTGTACTATAATTGGAAGCATCTGTTTTCAAAACACCACTCTGGATATTAAGAGTACCTGCTGCAAAATTATAGCCCTCGTATACGGTTCCGCTGTCATTCTTCCCTATCAGATGGGATACGGTACCGCCTGCAGTGACAGTGCAGCGGATGCTTCCGGTATCCTGAATGTCGATGGTATCTACATTATTGTTAAAGGTTGTGGCGCTGTTGGCATAAATGTAAGCGTGCTTCACATCTCCGTTTACGGCGGAAAGAGCATCACCGAGAACATAGCACTCGTCTATTCCGTTTGCAGTTACAACAACGTTCTGGCATTTATTGAGGGTGAGATTGCTAAGCTGTACGTTTACTTCCAGACGCAGAGGGTCCCCACCGCCTTCCACAACCAGCAAATCTCCGTCTTTAATACCCTGGTGCATATAATAAAGTTCTCTGTGCTGTTTGGTATCATCCCAGGGAGTGCCGTCCTGATAACGCCATTCGGATTCTGACTCCACATATTTGAGATAATAAGTTCTTGGTTCCTCTGCGGAAACCGTCAGTTTGCTGGTGGCGGGCAGCAGTACCAGCAATGCCGCCGCAGCGACTAAGGATACAAATTTTTTGAATTTTCTCATGGTAATTCCTCCTATGGTTGTTATTCCCCCTCAGCTTGCCTGGGGGTATTTGACTCGGTTGTCAGGGGCAGATAGGTGTCTCCCGTTGCCACTTCTTTGGCTACAACAACGAAGCGGCCTTGCTCCACATGATAGGCGCAAGTGGATAAAGTAAGAAAACAGTCTCCAAATTCTGCTGTGACACCAGTGTCATAGATTGACATTTCTTTTATATTTTGATAAAAATCATCAAATTCCTCCTGAGTATCTGCCTGAAAAAATTGATAGAATTTAAAAACATCATCATTCTTTTTAAAAACCTGGGAACGGAAAACAGCGATTACCTCATAGCAGCGCTGGCATTCGGGAGTATACAGATACATTTGGGAATGTTCCTGACAGTAAGCTTCCTCCTCATATTTTGTCAGATTGCCGAACATGGCACCGGAACGCATGTTATGTCCGTGGATAATAAGGTTTGTGGTTAATGGTTCCAGACTGCTGTCAGTGTCAAGTATCAGGCAGCCGTTCTGGTTGTCCCTGCCGTCAAATCCCCGTTTCAGATAATAATTTTCATCCCCTGGAGTCCACATAACCGGATAATCTATACCAGTGTCAGGGACAAGTAGCCAGGCAGCCATATCCTCATTGGCAAGAAAACTGTCCCGATAGGGATTTTCCACTGGTTCAGGAATCTCTTCCTCTGCATCACTGATATTATTGACATCACTGTCGGAATAGTCGTGGGATGCAGAAGTGTCAGTATTGCCATTGCCAGAAGAGGTATCTGTGTCAGCATCATCTCCGGTGACACTGGGAGATGCAGGTATGTCCCGCCCGATATCTTCCGGTGTTCTGGCTGATGGTCTCAGGGTTTCCAGTGTCTGATGATTGTCCCTGTTCTGGATAAAAGAACGAACCATGTAAAAACATCCGGCAGCCAGACAGATTACTCCTATTATTATAAGAATTGTAATTACTGATTTTCTGTATTTTTCCATGTGTTTATTATACGCTTTTTCTATATGGCAATGCAACTGTTTTAGGAAGAGAAAGGCATCTTTTAATAATGATTTGGAAAAAACTGACATATATATAAACAAAATGAATGACTGCATGGAAAAGTGCGGCAGGAAATACGGGAGGCGCTATGAGCGAATCTCAACAGAAATTCATGTCTGTTATTATGGGTGCGTTGTTGCTGATATCCATGTTTTTTGTGGGAAAAGAAGCAGCATATTATGTTATGGGAGAAAATCTACTGGTGAAGGAGGAGCCGAAGTGCGTGGTAATTGATGCGGGGCATGGAGGAGATGACCCTGGCAAGGTGGGAATCAATGGTGCTCTGGAAAAGGATATTAATCTGGAAATCGCTCTTATGGTAAAACAGTTTCTGGAGGCGGAGGACATTGAAGTGGTGCTTACCAGAGAGGATGGGGATGGACTGTATGATGCAGGGGCTTCCAACAAAAAGGTGCAGGACATGAAGCGCAGGATTGCCCTGATTGATGAAGTCAGCCCCGATGTTACAGTGAGTATCCATCAGAACAGCTACCCCGAAGAATATGTACATGGGGCACAGGTGTTTTACTATACGGGAAGTACCGTGGGGCAGGAGCTGGCGGATATGATTCAAAAGCAGATTGTGGAAAAAGTAGATAAGGAAAATAAAAGGCAGGTCAAAGCCAATGACAGCTACTATCTTTTAAAGAAAACATCCATACCCATTGTCATTGTGGAATGCGGATTTTTATCCAATGAGCAGGAGGCAGAGAAACTGTGTACCAAAGAATATCAGGAAAAAATTGCATGGGCAATACATATGGGAATTGTGAGATATTTAAATAGCAAATAACAAAAGTGGTTATATCTTTTTTTTTTGCAGGACATATGCTATACTAGCTGTAGTTTATAGAATATCAGGAAAGTGTCGATGATAATATGGTGACAAAAATAATCAAAGTACCGTCAGATGAAAAGCAGATGACTCCAGAGCAGGAGCTGTTACTCAGAGAAGCGGGAGAGATTATAAAAAAGGGCGGACTGGTGGCATTTCCTACAGAAACCGTATATGGGCTGGGAGGGGATGCACTGAACAGGGACTCTGCCAGAAAAATATATGCAGCCAAGGGGCGTCCGTCGGATAATCCGCTGATTGTGCACGTCTGCTGTGTAGAGGATATTGACAAAATAGCCGTTATGAACGAGGATGCGTATAAAGTGGCAGAGGCGTTCTGGCCGGGACCGCTGACGATGATACTGCCCAAAAAGGAAATTATACCCTGTGAAACGACGGGAGGGCTGGATACCGTGGCAGTCAGGCTGCCGTCCCATCCGGTGGCAAAACGGCTGATTGCCTGGGGCGGACGCTATATTGCGGCGCCAAGCGCTAATGTTTCAGGAAAACCCAGTCCCACGGTGGCAAAATATGTTGTGGAGGATATGTCAGGTAAAATTGATATGATAATAGATGGTGGGGAAGTGGGGATTGGGCTGGAATCCACCATCATTGATTTGACGGTAAAACCGCCACAGATTCTGCGTCCGGGTTATATTACGGAAGAGATGCTCCGGGGAGTCCTCGAAGAAGTTGACATAGATGTCACTATTATGAATGGCAGCAGCAAACAGCCTCCCAGAGCACCGGGCATGAAGTACCGGCATTATGCGCCAAAAGGGGAACTTACCATTGTGACAGGCGTGATGGAAAAGGTGACCGACTATATCAATGGACAGGCCAGGCAGGATACACTTGCAGGAGAAAAGGTGGGAATTATTGCTACCCGGGAAACGTTTCCTTTTTACTATGCGGAAGTAGTTAAAAGTGTGGGAAGCAGAGAAGATGAGGAGAGCATTGCCAGACGATTATATATTATATTGAGGGAATTTGATGAGGAGAATGTGACCCGAATCTATTCCGAGAGCCTTGGAGCCAAAGGATTGGGACAGGCAATTATGAACAGACTGCTGAAAGCGGCAGGATATAAAGTAGTAGATGTGAAGTAGTGCATATATAATAAAAGCAGTAGAGCTGTTTAAGGAGGTACTTATGATTGCATTGGGAAGTGACCATGGCGGTTACGAGCTAAAACAGAAGGTGATAGCCTATTTGGAGCAGAAAGGCATTCCCTATGAAGATATGGGCTGCGACAGCACAGAGAGCTGCGACTATCCTGCGTTTGGACGGGCTGCGGCGCAGGCGGTGGCAGAGGGACGCTGTGAAAAAGGAATTGTTATCTGCACAACGGGCATTGGTATCAGTATTTCTGCCAACAAAGTTGCGGGAGTGCGCTGTGCCCTCTGTTCCGATACCTTGTCAGCCAAAATGACACGCCTCCACAATGATGCCAATATGCTGGCAATGGGAGCGGGAATTGTAGGGGAAAATCTGGCGCTGGAGATTGTGGATACTTTCTTGAATACTTCCTTTTCCGGGGAAGAGAGACATCAAAGAAGAATTGCCATGATAGAACAGCAGTGAAAAGAAAATAAGAAAACAAAAAGAAAATACGGATGTGCAGAATGCACAGAAACGGGGTAAGGTATGGCAAAAGTAGTAATTATGAATCATCCTTTGATTCAGCATAAAATCGGGTTTATCCGCAGAAAGGATACGGGCACCAAGGATTTCCGGCAGACCATCAGTGAGATTGCGATGTTAATCTGTTATGAGGCCACAAGGGATTTGCAGTTGGACGAAGTGCAGATAGAAACGCCTATCTGCGAGACTGTGGTAAAAGAACTGCGGGGGAAAAAGATGGCAATTGTTCCCATTCTCCGGGCAGGACTTGGGATGGTGGATGGCGTACTGGATTTGATTCCGGCTGCAAAAGTAGGACATATCGGATTGTATAGGGACCCGGAAACCTTAAAGCCGGTGGAGTATTACTGTAAACTGCCTGCTGACTGTGCGGAACGTGAAGTTTTTGTGGTAGACCCCATGCTTGCCACAGGCGGCTCTTCAGTGGCGGCAATTCAGATGCTGAAGGACAAGGGCTGTAAAAATATTCACTTCATGTGTATTATTGCAGCACCGGAAGGTGTGGAAGCAATGAAAGCAGCACACCCGGATGTGGACATGTATGTGGGGGCGCTGGATGAGAAATTGAACGACCATGGATATATTGTGCCGGGACTGGGAGATGCGGGAGACCGTATTTTCGGTACAAAATAGAAGCGGCAGTAAAATAAACTGGATGAAAAGGAATGGACTCATATGAGTACAAAAAGAGAAGATTATATCAGTTGGGATGAATACTTTATGGGTGTTGCCCATTTATCGGGAATGCGTTCCAAGGACCCTAACACGCAGGTGGGAGCCTGTATTGTCAGCAAAGACAATAAGATTTTGTCCATGGGTTATAATGGTTTTCCCAACGGATGCTCTGACGAGGAATTTCCATGGGACAGGCAGGGGGAGGAACTGGAAACCAAGTACCCTTTTGTCACACATGGGGAGTTGAACGCTATTTTAAATTACCGGGGAGGTTCCCTGGAAGGAACAAAACTCTATGTATCGCTTTTTCCGTGCAATGAATGTGCCAAGGCGATTATTCAGGCAGGTATACGGACTGTGGTATACGACAGCGATAAATATGAAGGAAGCGTGTCCAATAAAGCATCCAAAAGGATGTTTGATGCTGCGGGGGTAATTTGTATACCCTACAGCAGAACCGGTAGACAGATACACATTCAAGTATAAAAAGGAGTCACATTTTGAAAAGGTCAAAGAGACTTGCGCTGGTGCTTGCTGTCATGCTGCTGATGGTGACGGTTTGTCCCAAATGGGAATCTATGGTGGTGAATGCCACCAGTACACAGCAACAGATAGATAAGACCACGCAGGAGAAAAATGAACTGGAAGGGCTGCTGGATGATACCCAGGATAATTTGGAGAATCTGAAAGGGACACAGCACTCCCTGAAAACAGAACTGGATAATTTAAACGGGCAGCTTACAGAACTCAGTGCCAAACTGGAAGAACTGGAAACAGAGATTGCAGCGGCCGAGGAACAGATTGCAGATACCCAGGCGGCGCTGGAGGAAGCGAAAGCTACAGAACAGTGGCAGTATGACAGCATGGTGATTCGTGTCAGGGCAATGTACGAGCGCAATGACACCAGTTATTTGAATGCCATTATCGGTGCAGGCAGCTTTGCAGAGATGCTGAATGTGGCAGATTATTTTGATAAAATTGCCGAGTATGACAAAAAGATGCTGGACGAATATAAAGAAAACCGCAAACTGATTGAAGAGCAGGAAGAGAAGCTGCGGGCGGAAAGGGCAAGGCTGGAAATCCTCAAAGTGTCGGCGGAAGCGGAAAAGAATAAAGTTGCGGGGCTTATCAGTCAGACATCCAATGCCATTAGTGAATACGGCGACCAGATTTCTGAGGAAGAAAGGCGGGCACTGGAATATGAAGCGGAAATTGCCAAAAAGGAAGAGGACCTGACTTATCTGAAACAGAAGCTGGCAGAGGAGCTGGCAATGTCCCGGACGGCTGCCAATTCTACATGGAGAGACATATCCGAGGTGAGTTTTGCGGAAGGAGACAAATATCTGCTGGCAAATCTTATCTATTGTGAGGCAGGCGGCGAACCCTATGAGGGGCAATTGGCTGTGGGCAGTGTGGTAATCAACAGAGTACTGAGTTCTGTGTATCCCGATACGGTGGTAGGCGTCATCTATCAGAACAAACAGTTTTCACCGGTGGCAAGTGGAAGACTGGCACTGGCGCTTAGTGAGAACAGGGCGACGGCAGCCTGTTATCAGGCGGCAGAGGAAGCGATGGCAGGTACCACCAATGTGGGTAACTGTGTTTATTTCAGAACTCCGGTGGAGGGACTTACGGGTATCAATATTGGGGGGCATGTGTTCTATTAGGTGTATTTGTATTAGATTATATTAGGTAGTGGCAGGACAGAGGGCGCAATCTGTTTTTCTGTGACATTATGCAGGGCATTCCGGCAAGCCTCTAACATGTTCCTTTTGTCAGCATAGGCTGCCAAAAGGAACAGAGTCTTGCCTCCATAGCATACAGTCACAGAAAAATAGATTACGCCCTCTGCCTGCGACGAACTTACAAGCTATTTGATTGTGTGGGTCTCATTTTTTGCTTAGATTTATTATTTTATAGTTCTGTGGTTATATGTTATGGGGATTTTGAAAGGATGCTGTGAATTGACACTAAAAAAGGAGAAAGCCTGAATTAGTATGACGGAAAAGGTGAAAAATCCTTGTGGCGTGGTACTAAAAAGGGAGAAAGCCCAAAATAGTACGACGGAAAGAGCGGAAAATCCTTGTGGCGTGGTACTGAAAAGAGAGAAAGTCTGAATTAGTATGATGGAAAGGGCGAAAAATCCTCGTGGCGTAGTACTGAAAAGAGAGAAAACCCGAATTAGTATGATATCAGGCAGTAAATCCTGCCCTGCCATGATAATAATATCGAAAAATAGTAATAGTTGGAAACAGTAGTATTTTAGAAGTATTTAAGAATTAGATAGTCATTGTATATATGACAGAGTTTTGTGAACGCTATATAAAATATTAGGAACCGCGGGACTGTAAAGATTACAGTCCCATATTATTCAGATAGGACTGGAGGCGGTCAAATTTATCGCGGTAGAGCAGGGTGAGCAGGCTGTTGAGACTGCGGAGGCAGTTTGTCATAAGGGCAGGGGTGATGAGCCCGCGCTCCATGGCTTCTGCCAGTTCATCCAAATCTACAACTTTGTAGTGACCGTCGGGATATATAATGACATCTGCCAGCAGGTCGGTTACAATAAGAGCATTCTGTTCGGACCGGTAGTCATATGCAACGATGTCGCAGTACCAGTACAATAGGGAATTGTCGGCGCGGTAGAATTTGCTGACTTTGATACCCTCCTGCAGAAAATAGCAGGAACAGCCATGATGAAAGGCGGGTTTGGGATTCAGGGTATTCCATTTTGTGATGATTACTTCGTCGTCAGCTTTTAGGATAACATCGTCTTTTAACAGAATACATTCTTCGGGCAGTAGTCTTTTGCGGTAGAGCTGTAGTGTTTCGGAATGAAATGCCATGGTTGTTCCTCCGTTAGTTCGTTTCTCTTTTCAGCAAAATATATCTTTGTTCCACTATACTATCCCTCAAAAATCCCGTCAATGAACTTTCATACAAATTTAATAAATTTTTCGGGGAAACCATATTCCTTTCCCTAGACATTTTTTCCAAATTTGGTTATAATCTACCATAACGGATGAAAACAAGCAGGCGCGGAGGAATTAGGCGTGAAAAAGAAACCTTATGACAAAAGTGTATATCATGCCTTTGCCATGGTGATACAGTTTGGCATTAATATGCTGGTTCCGGTGTGTATGATGACGGCGCTTGGTATTTTTCTTGACAACCGGTTCGGCACCTCATTCTGGATGATAATTCTCTTTTTTGCAGGAGCCGTCGCCGGGGCGCAGAATGTTTACCGCATGGCAAAGAGAGTGTATGACAGACCTGGGCAGACCGGGCGGAAGGAAACACAGAATTTTGATGAAAGTGATGGAAACCCTGAAGAAGATAAATAGAACGGTTCTGGAAATGCAGATGGGCACTCTCTTTCTGGGAATGGTCTGTCAGATTGCAGGCGCATTGATTGTAGACGACCAGAAGCTTTATGCGTGCAGTCTGTGGTTTGGCATCTGTCTTTCCATGGTGAGCTGTGTACATATATACCGTACACTGGACATGGCACTTGATTTTGACGAAAAAAATGCCACGAAGATAATTACAAGAGGATATTTGACAAGATATGTATTGCTTGTGGTGATTCTGTCTATTATTATGGTGACAGGAATTATGAATCCCCTGGTGGTATTTATGGCATATATGAGTCTGAAAGTAACGGCGTATCTGCAGCCGGTTACCCATAAATTATGTAACAAGATGTTCCACGAGACCGACCCGGTGCCTACGGCACTGCCTATGGAGGAGGCCTCAAATGCAGAGAAAGGGGAATCCCTTTCTGAATCATAAAACAAAGAGGGAGGTGAAATTATGGGACATGGAATTTTGTTATCCGCAGGGTCAGATATTGATTTCATGATTCATGGAATTTTTAAGTATTCCTTTTTTGGTCATGAAGTGTGGATAACAACTACACATGTATGTGTTCTGATTGTCCTGCTAATCATCGCCGGTTTTGCCATTGCAGCGAACAGATGTATGGTGAAAGCCACCGAAGAGCCCGCCGGTTTCCAGAATGTTGTGGAGCTGGTGGTGGAGAAGCTGGATGGAGTGGTATATGGTGCCATGGGCAAAAATGCCCCCAAGTTCTGCAATTATATTGGAACCATATTCATTTTCATCTTAATCAGCAATATCTCCGGACTTTTAGGATTGCGGCCCCCTACAGCAGATTATGGCGTGACACTTCCGCTGGGTGTTCTGACGTTTGTGCTGATTCATTTCAATCAGTTCAAATACCAGAAGCTGGGGGATATCTGGAAAGATATGTGTTCGCCGCTTCCACCATGGCTGCCAATCTGGTTTCCGATTAACTTGATTAGCGAGATAGCGGTTCCGGTATCTTTATCCTTACGTCTGTTTGCCAACGTGCTGTCAGGTACGGTAATGATGGCTCTGATATACGGACTGCTGGGATGGATTGCAACTATCTGGCCCGCGGCACTGCATGTATACTTTGATTTGTTCTCAGGAGCAAT
>CAZRZM010000058.1:0-4673 GCA_964604575.1 uncultured Acetatifactor sp. | reverse complement strand
GTATGCTGACTATGACGTATATTTCCAATGCCATAGGCGATGCGTAAAGGAAGTGGCAGAATAACAAAAAAACAGGAAAGACAATAGGACTTATAAAGAGAATTAGGAGGAAAGAAAATGGATTTCAATGAAAACTTTATTTTAGGATGTTCCGCAATTGGAGCAGGACTGGCAGTAATTGCAGGTATCGGACCTGGTGTTGGACAGGGTATTGCTGCAGGACATGCGGCAGCAGCAGTAGGACGTAATCCCGGAGCAAAATCCGATGTAACCACAACCATGTTATTAGGACAGGCGGTTGCCGAGACAACAGGTTTGTATGGTTTGCTGATTGCCATGCTGTTATTGTTCGTAAAACCTCTTCTGCCATAATCATTCCGGGAAGAATGAATAGCTGGTGGAAAGGAGGCAAAAATGATACTTTTGACAGAGGGTCAGACCATGTCGAGACTGTTTGATTTGGACTGGCAGCTACTTGCAGACTCCTGCCTGATGATAATAGCAGTTTTTTTCTTGTTCCTGATAATGAGCTATTTCTTATTCAATCCGGCAAGAAAACTTTTAAATGACCGTAAGAATAAGATTCACAGTGAACTGGAAGAAGCGAAAAACGGCATGGAGCAGGCGCAGGCTTTAAAAGCGGAGTATGAAGAAAAGCTGCGTGAAGTAGATAAAGAGGCGGATGCGATTCTCAGCGAAGCAAGGCGTAAGGCACTGGCAAATGAAAATCAGATTGTGGCGCAGGCAAAGGAAGAAGCGGCACGTATTCTGGACAGGGCACGTGTGGAAGCCGAGCTGGAGAAACAGAAGATGTCCGACGAAGTAAAACGTGAAATGATTGCTGTGGCAAGTGTGATGGCAGGCAAAATAGTGGCTGCATCCATTGACACAAATGTGCAGAATCAGTTGATTGAGGATACTCTGAAAGAAATGGGTGACAAAACATGGCTAAGTTAGTTTCAAAGACATATGGAGAAGCCTTGTTTGAACTGGCCACGGAACAGAATCAGGCGAGGGAACTTATGACAGAGATTCTTGCCCTCAGGGAGATACTGGCGCAGAATCCGGAACTGGATAAGATGATGAAACATCCGGGAATTCCCAAACAGGAGAAGACGCAGGTTCTGGAGAATATTTTTAAGGGACGTGTCAGCGATGAACTGACAGGATTTCTGGAATTGATTGTCACAAAAGAACGCTATGGTGACCTGCAGGCAATTTTCGATTACTTTATCGACAAAGTAAAGGAAAGCAGTGGAATCGGTGTGGCCTATGTGACAACAGCCATAGAATTAAACGAGGTGCAGAAAGCTGAGGTGCTGGCAAAGCTGATTGCAGGTACACCCTACCGCACGATGGAGATGCATTATTCGGTAGATGCCTCCCTGATTGGAGGCATGAAAATCCGGGTGGGTGACAGAGTGGTGGACAGCAGTATCCGAAGCAGATTAGATGCTTTGACAAAACAATTATTACAAATCCAGTTGGGCTAAACCTCTGGAGGAAAGGTGCTACAGAACAATGAATTTGAAACCAGAAGAGATAAGTTCTGTAATCAAGGAGCAGATTAAGAAATATGCATCTACACTGGATGTATCCGATGTGGGTACCGTTATCCAGGTGGCAGATGGTATTGCCCGCGTACATGGTCTGGAGAAGGCAATGCAGGGAGAACTTCTTGAGTTCCCGGGCGATGTATACGGTATGGTGCTTAACTTGGAAGAAGACAATGTTGGTGTAGTATTGCTTGGCAGCAGTAAAAATATTAATGAAGGCGATACCGTTAAGACTACGGGACGTGTGGTAGAGGTTCCGGTAGGTGACGCAATGTGCGGAAGAGTTGTGAATGCACTGGGTCAGCCCATCGATGGAAAAGGACCGGTTCAGACATCCAGATTCCGTAAAATTGAGCGTGTGGCAAGCGGTGTTATCACAAGAAAGAGTGTGGATACCCCCCTGCAGACAGGTATCAAGGCAATCGACTCCATGGTGCCTATCGGAAGAGGGCAGCGTGAGTTGATTATCGGCGACCGCCAGACTGGTAAAACTGCTATTGCGATTGATACCATCATCAATCAAAAAGGACAGAACGTAAAATGTATTTATGTGGCAATCGGTCAGAAGGCTTCTACCGTTGCCAATATTGTTAAAACTTTAGAAGAATACGGTGCTATGAGTTACACTACAGTAGTGGTATCTACTGCGAGTGATTTGGCGCCGCTGCAGTACATTGCTCCTTATTCCGGCTGTGCAATCGGTGAGGAGTGGATGGAGAAAGGTGAGGATGTACTGGTGGTATATGATGATTTGAGCAAACATGCCACCGCATACCGTACACTCTCCCTGCTGCTTCGTCGTCCGCCCGGACGTGAGGCATATCCCGGTGATGTATTCTACCTGCACTCCAGACTGCTGGAGCGTGCGGCAAGAATGAGTGATGAGTATGGCGGAGGCTCTCTTACCGCGCTTCCCATCATTGAAACCCAGGCGGGAGATGTATCTGCATATATACCTACCAATGTTATCTCCATCACAGACGGACAGATTTATCTGGAGACAGAGATGTTTAACTCCGGTTTCCGTCCCGCAGTAAATGCAGGTCTGTCCGTATCCCGTGTAGGTGGTGCGGCACAGATTAAGGCGATGAAAAAGATTGCTGCTCCTATCCGTACGGAGTTGGCGCAGTACCGCGAGCTGGCAAGCTTTGCCCAGTTTGGTTCGGAACTGGATGCAGATACCAAAGAAAAGCTGGCACAGGGCGAACGTATCAAGGAAGTACTGAAACAGCCCCAGTATCAGCCCATGCCGGTACAATATCAGGTTATTATTATTTATGCCGTAACCCACAAGTATCTGTTGGATGTAGCTGTAGAGGATATCATAAGGTTTGAAAAAGAATTTTTTGAATTCGTGGATACCAAGTATCCCGAAGTGCCGGGCAATATTGCCAAAGAGCAGGTTATTTCCGAAGAAACGGAAAAAGCGCTTGTCCAGGCATTGGAGGAGTTCAAGAAACAGTTCCTTGGTAAGTAAGCATTTACAGAAATAGTGATAGAAATGAGGTCGAATTATGGCATCAATGCGTGATATAAAGCGTCGCAGAAGCAGTATACAGGGTACCCAGCAGATTACAAAAGCAATGAAGCTGGTGTCCACTGTAAAGCTGCAACGCGCCAGAGCCGGCGCAGAGCGTTCCAAATCATACTTTGACTGCATGTATCAGACAGTAAACAGTATTCTTGCCCGGGTGGGACATGTAGAACATAAGTATCTGGTTTCCGGCAGCTCCCGGAAAAAGGCTGTGATTGTCATTACATCCAACCGCGGACTGGCAGGTGGCTATAACTCTAATGTTGTAAAACTGGTCACCAGACACGAGGGCTGGGAAAAAGAGGATGTTGTCGTATATGCTATAGGTAATAAGGGACGCGAGCTGCTCAAGAGAGCAGGGTATACCATCAAAGAAGAACTCCCCGAAATCATTGAAGACCCTGTTTATGCAGATGCAATTGGTTTGACACAGAGGCTGCTGAAGGCCTTTGAAAGGGATGAAATCGGTGAGATTTATCTGGCGTATACAGCTTTCAAAAATACGGTAAGTCATATTCCTACGCTGCTGAAACTGTTACCGGTAGTGCAGGAAGAGAAAGCAGAAGAAAAGGTTGCGGAATCTGCTGCGATTATGAATTTTGAGCCGGAGGATGTTGAGGCACTTGACATGATTATCCCCAAATATATTACCAGTCTGATTTATGGTGCCATGATGGAAGCTGTTGCCAGTGAGAACGGCGCCCGTATGCAGGCAATGGACAACGCCACAAGCAATGCGGAAGAGATGATTAACGATTTGGCGTTGAAGTATAACAGAGCAAGACAAGGCTCTATTACACAGGAATTAACGGAGATTATTGCCGGAGCGGAAGCACTGGGATAGTCTAAATCATTACAATATATACCCGCGCAGGCGGGTAGGAAAGAGGTAAAAATGGCAGGAGAGAATAAAGGTAAGATTACCCAGGTCATTGGTGCCGTTCTTGATGTGCGCTTTGACGAGGGTAAGCTTCCTGAGATTAACGAAGCAATTCGGATTCCTACCAGGGATGGCAGCGACCTATATGTGGAAGTATCCCAGCATCTGGGTGATGATACCGTAAGATGTATTGCAATGGGTACCACAGACGGGCTGGTGCGTGGTATGGATGCGATTGCTACAGGAGCGCCTATCTCTGTTCCCGTAGGAGAGAATACACTGGGAAGAATTTTCAATGTGCTGGGTCAGCCCATTGATAATAAGCCTGCTCCTGAGGGAGTGACTTATGAACCGATTCATAGAGCAGCTCCCGCCTTTGAAGAGCAGTCTACGGAGACAGAATTGTTAGAGACAGGTATCAAGGTTGTGGACCTTCTCTGCCCCTACCAGAAAGGTGGTAAGATTGGTCTGTTCGGCGGTGCCGGTGTAGGTAAGACTGTTTTGATTCAGGAATTGATTAGAAATATTGCTACCGAGCACGGTGGTTATTCCGTATTTACCGGTGTAGGTGAGCGTACCCGTGAGGGTAACGACCTTTACCATGAAATGCAGGAGTCCGGTGTTATTGATAAGACCACCATGGTATTCGGTCAGATGAATGAACCGCCTGGAGCGAGAATGCGTGTTGGTCTGACAGGACTTA
>CAZRZM010000057.1:0-16567 GCA_964604575.1 uncultured Acetatifactor sp. | reverse complement strand
CAAACAATACTGAGGGACTTTCGGGTACGCTTACCAATGATAAATATGTGGAAAGTATGTCTTATGAAGTAAAAGATTTAAATGATAATATTATTGAGACAGGGGAAATTACGGTTGCTGATTTTTGGTCAGCAAAGAACATGAAGTTTACGATTGGCGCTAATATAATTGAGATTACAGCAGTAACAAAAAGTGGCAATAAAATTCAGGAGTCCATAATAATTTTTAATAATAGAATGGACAATTTGTCTGACAACTTAGATTTTGAAGATTCAGATGAAGATGGTATTCCTAATTATATTGAGCAGTATTTTGGAATGGACAGCAGTAGCAGCGACTCAGACGGAGATGGTCTTTCGGATTATGATGAGTTGTATGTATTAGGAACAAACCCTGTCATGAAAGATACTGACGGAGACGGTATTTATGATGCAGAAGAAGATTTTGATGAAGATGGATTGGATTCCATTGAAGAACTGAAATATGGCACCAATCCATTTTTGGCAGATTCCGACGGTGATGGTTTGTCTGACGGAGATGAAGTGAAACAATATGGCACTGAGCCGGATAATGAGGATTCTGATGGAGATGGACTGACTGATTCTGATGATTTGCTGTTAGGATTTGACCCCTTAAAGCCGGATACGGACGAGAATGGTATTTTAGACAGTGATGAGGTATTGGAGCAGACTTGTACATTAGAGGTAGATAGTGAGAACTGCAAAGTAGTCACAACGGTGGATGTTTCACTTCCATGTGCCGGTGTCATCGCAGATTCAGTGACAATAGAAGATGTTTCGGAGTCTGATATATTGTCTGCTAATGTAGTCGGTTTGGTGGGCATTCCGGTAGAAATCCATTCGGAGGTAGAATTCGACGAAGCAGTAATTACGTTTCACTACGATGATGCGTTGCTTGGAGAAACCAAGGAATCCGATTTATGTATGATGTGGTATGATGCGGAAAATGATATTTATGTATTGTTGGAGGATTCTGTTGTTAATTATGAGAACAACACTGTTTCCTATACGACCACTCATTTTTCAACGTATTTGGTGATTGATAAGACCCAGTGGGTAAAGACCCTGGAGGTGAATTCTGTTAAGTATAGGAATGTGATTGCCCGGATGGGAAAAAGTCAGTCTTTTCCTGATACCGGAAAAGTGTATAAGTGTTTTGAGATGGGAATGACATGGGATGAAGCAAAGGAGTATTGTGAGAAAATAGGAGGACACCTTGCAACCATTACCTCTTTAGAGGAGCAGAAAATTATTGAATCTCTCATGAATCATGAAGGGGAGAAAAACAATTATTGGATTGGGGCAGAGCGGAATGCGCAGAATGTTTTTGGCGAGTGGATAACCGGTGAACCCTTTACCTACAGCCACTATCACAATGGTCGCCCGGATAATGCCATGGGATTGGAAAATGCGTTGATGATTTACCGTAATAATAATCCTATGATAAGTGGTGCCTGCTTCGGTTATTGGAATGACTTATGCAAGGATGGCACCTGCAAAAATGAGCCGTTCTTTGGCTTGGAAAATATGGGCTTTATCTGTGAATGGGATAATGTAGACCTTAAGGATTCAGATGAAGATGGAGTTCTGGATATTTATGAGGAGGGATATATCCTTTCTAATGGACGTGTCATTAGCTCCAATCCAAATTCCAAGGATACTGATAACGATGGTGTGTCTGATTATGAAGAAATGAGAGGGGAGCCGGATGTTATTACCATCACCGCAGAGAAAAAAGAGTATTTGATACTGCGATGGAGAATGGTGAGTGACCCCAATAAGCAGGATTCTGATGGAGATGGCGTAAATGATGACAGAGATGCCAATCCTTGTGTGCAGGCGCCATTTTATAAAGAATGTAAGATTACAACGAAAACACTGCAGGATGATATTGATGCCGTGGTAGAATTTAAAAGGGATGAGGAGGTTAAGAGAGCTGAAAGATATGGAACAGGGACATTTACAGAGGAGAAGCTAAAGGAACTTTCGGCTTTATATTTTAGGGCTGCTTTATTAGCTTCCCTGACACAGGGACTGATTGAGCCGAATTCCGGTGCATTAAGACATTACCTTGATAATACCGGCTCAGATTTTGTGATTGATTGGTATGTGAGGGAAATTGTCACTGCTACGGATTATGGTCGTACTACCTTTAATGAGGAAATTGATAAAATATACGATTATACAGAGAATATTTTAAAGGATGGAGATTCTGTAACTGTAATTTTAGGTGACATTCTTGCAACTCACAAGGAATTTAATCTCTCACTCAATATACCCGGCAATTATAAATCGTTTGCAGTGCTGGGGGAGTCCAAGGGAGTATTAATGGCTGATGTTTCACGACATGGAAATTATTACGCAATGCGTTACAGATATGTGATTTATGATTATTATGACTGGACAGTTACCGACGAGGGGCTTGTATTTATTCCCACTATTGCAGATTTTAACATGTTTCAACTGGAAAGCTGGGGAGTGGCGAAAAGCTTTTTTGTAATAGGACAGTTATATGAGTTCAGCTATGACTTCGTTTTTTAAATGTGTGTATAAACGCGGTTTAATGTTGGAAAAGAGCAGATTTACAAAAAGATATTATATAAAAGGGAGAGTATTATGGTACAGAGAAACCAAAGGATGGACAGGGAAGATTTCAAACAGATAGCTATTATTTTTGTGGTCGAGTTTTTCATTATTATCTTACTGTGTATATGGTTAGCCTGGCATGGCCAGCAGCAGGTTATCAAGGGACGCCATTATAAGCAGGAATTCACTGGACAGGAGCTGGAAATTCTTCTGGCAGAGTTACAGATGAATCTGCCGGAAGGATACACGATTTATAATTCCATGTATGATTCTGAGTTCTTATATGTGGAGATATATACGGAAAAACCTCTGCAGGTCTTATGGAGCGATTTATATGGTATAAACTGGGGAGAAAGTCAATTTATACCGGAGATACAATGGAAAACCCTGGATGGGGAGACTGTGGATGCAAGCACATTTCATCCCACATATTATAATAGTGATCTTGATGCGCTCTTTTTAAAATGTATCCTTTGGAAAAAAGACAATGGATATGCTGTTTCGGTGCAGAAAGGGGTCTCATCCCGGAATGAAGACAAACTGCTTGATATCTATGTGAGGAATCAGGAACAGCAGTAAGATTCGTAACAGCCCAGCCCGGCACCAAGTCACGCCGCCGGGCTGGGCTGTTACGAAGATGCTGGCAGAGATATTGGTTTTCCTATACAATTTTCAGAAAGTATGTTAAAATATTTTTGTTGAAAATGACCCGAAAGACTGGGAGAACAAAAGAAGGAAACAGGGGTACGATTGTGCAGAAAATATCTTTTGAGGATTTGATTAATGTGGAGCAGTTACAGCGTCTGCAGAATGAATTTTGTTCTGCGACGGGGATTGTGGCGTATTGTCTGGATGGAAACAAAGAGCAGATTACGCAGATATCCGGTGCGGAGAACGCAGACGAAATTGTACAGCAGTATGCAGCGGCAGGTTATGTCCATAATGTTCTGGACAGAGTGGAGGAAGGCTCTCTGGAGGACCTTGCCACAGAAGAATCGGAGGTTACAGGCGGAAAAGTTGCAGCAGTTGCAGTACGCTTTGAGAATCATACCGTGCTGTACTGGATTGTGCTGCAGGTGGGCGGTGCCGACGACCTGCGGTTTGAGCATGTGCTTGATTTGCTCAGGGATGCCAGCTATTCGTTCCTTGAGAATAAGGTTATCTGTTACAGTGCGGAGGCAGAGAGCAGAAGAAGTCTGTATGCACAGCAGGAAATGACTAGAGATTTACATATTATTGAGGCGACTGCAGAGTTTGTGCAGCTATTGGACAGTGATGAACAGATGGAAGCAGTTATGGAAAGGGCGCTGGGCATTCTGGGAGAGCATCTGGGAGCCGATACGGCACAGATTTTCCAGCTTCGTTCGGACAATCAGGTTATGGACGTGCTGGGTGAGTGGTATGCCCAGGGTATGGTACCCTATTTTGACATGACGAACGGAATTGAGGCGCCTTCTTTTCTGCGCACTGTAAAACCGCTTGTGCTTTCGGCGGGGGCATCTGCCGGAGAGTATGAAAGTGAGCTGGCAGGCATAGGACTGAAAGCAGTCATGATATTTCCCATTTTCCATCAGGACACGGCAAACAGAATGATACTGTCAGTTAACTGCAGGAGCGGCAGACCGAACTGGGGACCCCAGGAGATTAAATTTGTGTCGGATGCCGTTAAGGTGCTGCAGAGCATTCTCACCAGACGGATACAGAAGAACTCCATTGCAAGCTCCCATGCAGCGCTGGAGAAGATTCTGGACAATATGGCGTGTGCTGTTTATGTGGAGGACAAGAGCACCGGGGAGATGCTGTTTGCCAACCGCAGATTGAGAATTGAGTTTGTATTTGAACTGCAGGATGGCAGCTTTAAAGATTTGCTGGAAGAGAGTATGGGAGAAGAGAAAACAGAAGGCTTTTTTGAAGTTTACCAGGCAGAGAGGGAGCACTGGTATGATTTGTTCGGCAAGGAGATTACCTGGGTGGACGGCAGAAGGGCAGTGCTCTATTCCATGTATGATATTACCGACAAAAAGCTTTATCAGAAGAAAATAGAACAGCAGGCATATACGGATTTTCTCACGGGTTTATATAACCGTATCTGTTGTGAGAGGGATTTGGCAAGGCTGGTGGATGAGGCAAAGAGGGATGGCGGAACAGGAGCCATTCTTTATCTGGATTTGGATGATTTTAAGCATATTAATGAAGCGCTGGGACATCAGTATGGAGATATTCTGTTGAAGGCAGTTTCCCACGCCCTGAAAAATATTGAAGGTATCCGGGATACCTGCTACCGTATGGGCGGAGACGAATTTGTAATTCTGGTTCCGCCGCAGTATTATTATAAGTTCCAGCAGATTCTGGAGGACATCAAGAAAATTTTCAGCAAACCATGGCTTTTAAAGGATGCAGATTATTACTGTACCATGAGTATGGGGATTGTCACATTTCCGGATTCCGGCGATTCCGTGCAGGACCTGGTGAAAAAAGCGGATATTGCCATGTATGAAGCAAAGAACAGCGGCAAGGACAGGACTGTGATATACAAAGACGGCATTGATTCCATATCGGGCAGGCGTCTTGACATGGAGAAAAATATGCGGGATGCTACCGCTGCCGGATATAAGGAGTTTGAGGTGTATTATCAGCCTGTTATTGATATTACGCGCGGTACTGACTGCATCGGCGCTGAGGCGCTGATACGCTGGAACAGCGGGAAACTGGGATTTATCCCACCGGCAGAATTTATCCCGCTGGCAGAGTATCTGGGTCTGATAAATCCCATTGGCAATTACGTATTGCAGGAGGCATGTGCCTGCTGTAAAGAATGGAATGACGGCGGCTATCCGGATTACAGAGTCAGTGTGAATCTGTCCGTGGTACAGCTTTTGCAGACGGATATTGTGGAAGTAGTGGAAAAAGCATTGAAAAAGTCGGGGATGACTCCGGCCAATCTGACACTGGAGGTAACAGAGAGTCTGGCAATCAATGATATGGAGCGTATGAAAGATATTCTGGGCAGAATCAAAGCGCTGGGTGTAAAAATTGCACTGGATGATTTTGGAACCGGATACTCTTCCCTGAATCATATCAGGGAGATTCCCTTTGACATTATCAAAATAGACCAGAGTTTTGTCAAGGACCTGGCAGATGATGCCTATTCCCAGGCCTTTATCAAGATGGTGGCAGAACTGGCTGAGACTATTGGCGTCAGCATCTGCGTGGAGGGAATTGAGACACCGGAACAGTACAAGGTGCTTCAGGGTATGAATATCAAATATATCCAGGGATATTATTTTGACCGTCCCATGCGCAGGCAGGAGTTTGAAGAGAAATATATTGACTGTGTGGATTTTTTATGACAGGGTATTGCAAAAATACAGCAAAATATGTAAGATAATGATATATGCTACACGACTGGCGGAAAGAAAAGCTGGCAGACAACAGCTTGTATTGTGGGACGACCCACGGGGAGTGTAGAAAATGATAAGCCGACCGCCTGGGCACCGTTTGTGGAACTGCGAGGGGATTGCGAAAATCCCCGGCAGGCTTTTGCAGGGTGCACAGGCGGTTTTTGATTCCGTGGACGGTGGACTTATGCAGGGCATTTGTCCGGTTGATGTCCGGGAAATAGACTGTTGATATAATAAAAAGGAGGACAATGTATGTTATCACTGGAACAGGAACTGAAAGGCAATGCCTATCCGGGAAGAGGAATTGTGGCTGGATTATCGGCGGACGGCAGGTCGGCTGTGACGGCTTATTTTATTATGGGCAGAAGCTCAAACAGCCGTAACCGTGTGTTTGTCACGGAGGGGGAGGGCATCCGCACACAGGCGTATGACCCGTCCAAACTGGAGGACCCCAGCCTCATTATTTATGCACCTGTGCGTGTGCTGGGCAGCGATACCATTGTGACGAATGGAGACCAGACAGATACCGTTTATGATGGTCTGCAGAAGGGGCTTACCTTTGAGCAGTCTTTAAGAAGCCGCGAGTTTGAACCGGATGCACCTAATTATACGCCGAGAATTTCCGGAGTGCTCCACGTGGAGGACAGTCATTTTGATTATGCTTTGTCCATTTTAAAAAGCAACGACGGCAACCCTTCCTGCTGTAACAGATACACATTTACCTACGATACACCGATTGCGGGAGAAGGACATTTTATTCATACTTACATGTATGACGGCAGTCCTCTGCCAAGTTTTCAGGGAGAACCTAAGAAGGTGCAGATTGCAGATGATATGGATGCCTTTACCAATATGCTGTGGAGCAGTCTGAATGAGGAAAACAAGGTTTCTTTGTTTGTACGTTTTATTGATATTGCAACAGGAAAATATGAAACCAGAATTGTGAACAAGAATAAGTAGAAATATGTCGCTTTGGCGGCAGAAGGTGAGGAAAAAATGAACGAAATCGAATTAAAGTATGGATGTAACCCGAACCAGAAGCCTTCCCGCATTTATATGGAGGATGGCTCCAGACTGCCTGTAACTGTACTTAACGGTAAACCCGGATATATCAATTTTCTGGATGCCTTCAATGGCTGGCAGTTGGTGAAAGAACTGAAAGAGGCCACCGGACTTCCGGCTGCAACCTCTTTTAAACATGTATCCCCCGCAGGCGCTGCAGTAGGGCTTCCCCTTAGTGAGACGCTGGCAAAGATTTACTGGGTGGATGATTTGGGGGAACTCTCTCCTCTGGCATGTGCCTATGCGAGGGCAAGAGGCGCCGACAGAATGTCCTCTTTCGGTGATTTCATTGCACTGTCCGATGTGTGTGATGTGGACACTGCCAGACTGATTAAACGTGAGGTGTCCGATGGTGTGATTGCTCCCGGCTACACGGATGAAGCACTTGCCATTTTAAAGGAAAAGAAAAAGGGCGGATACAACATTATTCAGATTGACGCATCCTATGTGCCTGCCCCTGTTGAAAAAAAGCAGGTGTATGGCGTTACCTTTGAGCAGGGTAGAAATGAGCTGGATATCAACGGCGACCTGCTTTTCAATATTGTCACCGACAACAAAGAGATTCCCGAAAGTGCATTGATTGATATGAAAATTGCATTGATTACTCTCAAATATACCCAGTCCAACTCCGTCTGCTATGTAAAGGACGGACAGGCAATCGGTATCGGCGCTGGACAGCAGTCCCGTATCCACTGTACCAGACTGGCAGGAAGCAAAGCGGACAACTGGTTTCTGCGCCAGTCTCCCCAGGTGATGAATCTGCAGTTTGTGGACAGACTGGGAAGGGCTGACAGAGACAACGCGATTGACGTATATATGGGCGAGGAGTATATGGATGTTCTGGCAGACGGTGTATGGGAGAACATTTTCAAGGTAAAACCTCCCGTATTTACTGCCGAAGAGAAGAGGGCATGGCTTGACAAAATGCAGAATGTAACTCTTGGCTCCGACGCATTTTTCCCTTTCTCCGACAATGTGGAGAGGGCGCACAAGAGCGGTGTGGCATATATCGCCCAGCCCGGCGGTTCTGTGCGGGATGACGCGGTAATTGACTGCTGTAACAAATACAATATGGTTATGGTATTCACTGGAATCCGTCTGTTCCATCACTAATTAATTATCCGGTATCTATATAAGAATATATAGATGCCGGTTTTTATTCAAATTACTTTGACAGCATCCCCCGGATAGAATATAGTATATATTGTAGCTGTTGATAACATATGGAGAAAATAGTGCTATGAAATTAGCTGACCTGGATAACTTTGACACCATTACCATACAGTGTCATGATAATCCCGACCCTGATACTGTGGGGGCGGGGTATGCTTTGTATACCTATTTTGGCAGTGTTGGTAAAAAGGTGCGAATGATATACAGTGGTTACAATCAGGTACATAAGGCGAACCTGAAACTGATGATAAATACACTGAATATACCGCTGGAGTATGTTGCACCGGAGGACAAGGAGCATATAGAAGGACTTCTTCTGACAGTGGACTGTCAATATGGCGCCGGTAATGTATCCTGTTTTGAGGCGGATGAGGTGGCGAGCATAGACCATCATCCGCTGGAGGTGGGAGGTTTGAAACGGTACCGTATCCAGCCCACGCTGGGAAGCTGCTCCACACTGGTGTGGACAATGCTGGTGGAGAAAGGTTATTCCGTGAATGCGGATATTGCAGTAGGAACTGCGCTGTATTATGGACTTTATGCCGATACCAATCAGTTTTCCGAGCTGTACAATCCCCTGGATTTGGATATGCGTGAGTCTGTCAATATCAATCAGAGTTTAATCACCAGATTCCGTAATTCTAATCTTTCCTTAAAGGAACTGGAAATTGCGGGAATTGCCATGCTTCACTATCATTATAATGAACAGTACCGTTTTGCGGTTATCAAGGCACAGCCTTGTGACCCCAACATTCTGGGACTTATCAGCGATTTTCTTCTGCAGGTTGATGAGATTGATATTTGTGTGGTTTATAATGAAATTAATGATGGTTACAAATTTTCCCTGCGCAGTTGTGTCAAAGAGGCAAATGCAAACGAGATGGCTGCTTTTCTCACTGAGGAAATCGGTACCGGGGGAGGGCACTATGTAAAGGCGGGTGGATTTATTACCACCAGACTTTATGGGGAGAAGTATCCCGGGCTTTCGGTGGAAACCTATTTCCGCAGCCGGATGGTAGAATATTTCAGGCTGTACACTATAATTACGGCAGATGATGTAAAGCCGGATGTCAGTACAATGAAGCGCTACCGCAGGCGTAAGGAGGCTGTCTGTTATATCAAGGGAACAGATGTGGCTAAGGCGGGCAGTAAAATATCGCTGCGGACCCAGGAGGGCATTATAGACAGGGAGGTGGCAGAGGATACCTATTTCAGTCTGGAACAGAATGGTTTTGTGTGTATGATGACGGAACAGTTTTTCTTTTACCATTACACAGTGACAGAGGGGAAAGTACCGGAGAACTTTTGTGATGCCATAGAATATATTCCGACTATCCGTAACCTTACGGACGGTGTGACTTACAGGATGACAGATTATGCGGCAGTGTGTGTTCCTTCCGACAATTTTCAGGTGTTTGTGAGACCGCTGGACAAGTATGTCAAGGTATTTCCCCGGGAGGATGATAAAAGATATCTGGTGGGAATGCCCGGAGATTATCTGGTTGTGCGGGTAGAAAATCTGCAGGATATCTATATTGAGCCGGGCAGTAATTTTTTATCCAGGTATGAGGAAATTTAAAAGAAATATATTTATTAATATTTCTTTTTGTGGTAAGATAAATCATTAGAAAAAGATTAGTGGTGAGAGGTGAGGAGTGCGGTGAGTGAGAATGAGATAAAAGAAGGCAGGGAATCACGGAATTTTATTGAACAGATTATAGATAAGGACCTTGCAGAAGGCGTTTATGATACTGTGCATACCCGTTTTCCCCCGGAACCCAATGGGTATCTCCATATTGGGCATGCAAAGGCGATTCTGGTAAATTATGGACTTTCCCGGGAGTATGGCGGAAAGTTTAATATGCGTTTTGACGATACGAACCCAACCAAGGAGGATGTGGAGTTTGTAGAGTCCATTAAGGAAGATGTGGCATGGCTGGGCGCTGACTGGGAGGACCGGCTGTTTTTTGCATCCGATTATTTTGAGGAGATGTACGAGGCTGCAGTAAAGCTGATAAAAAAAGGAAAAGCCTATGTATCCGATTTGACTGCTGAGCAGATAAGGGAATACAGAGGAAGCTTTACGGAGCCGGGCAGGGACGACCCTGCACGCGGCAGAAGCATAGAGGAGAACCTGCGCCTGTTTGAGGAGATGAGGGCAGGCAGGTATGCAGACGGGGAGAAGGTGCTGCGCGCCCGCATTGATATGGCATCTCCCAACATTAATATGCGTGACCCTGTGATTTACCGTGTGGCCCATATGACACATCACAATACAGGGGACAAATGGTGTATTTATCCCATGTATGATTTTGCCCATCCCATCGAGGATGCCATTGAGGGAATCACCCACTCTGTCTGTACGCTGGAATTTGAGGACCACAGACCTCTCTATGACTGGGTGGTTAGAGAACTGGAATATCTCCACCCGCCCAGACAGATTGAACAGGCAAAGATGTATCTGAAAAATGTGGTTACCGGAAAGCGTTATATCAAGAAGCTGGTGCAGGACGGTAAAGTGGATGGCTGGGATGACCCCAGACTGGTATCTATCGCAGCACTGCGGCGCCGTGGCTATACACCTGAGTCCATCCGCATGTTTGTGGAAATGTGCGGTGTCTCCAAGGCACAGTCCATTGCAGATTATGCTGCGCTGGAATACTGTATCAGGGAGGATTTGAAAGCAAAGGCGCCCCGTATGATGGCAGTTCTGGATCCGGTGAAGCTGGTGATTGATAATTATCCCGAAGGACAGACGGAGATGCTTGTTGCGGGGAATAATCCGGAAAATGAAGCACTGGGCAGCAGGGAAGTACCTTTTGGAAGAGAACTGTATATAGAGAGAGACGATTTTATGGAGGAACCTCCCAGAAAATATTTCCGTATGTTTCCCGGCAATGAAGTCCGCCTTATGAATGCTTATTTTGTTACCTGTACCGGCTGTGTCAGGGATGAGAACGGCCGGGTGGTGGAAGTGCACTGTACTTATGACCCTGCGTCCAGAGGCGGCAACAGTCCCGATGGCAGGAAGGTAAAAGGTACTATCCACTGGGTTGCGGCGGATACGGCAGTCCGCGCCGAGGTCCGTCTCTATGAAAGTCTGGTTGACGAAGAGAAAGCGGAAGAAGCAGGCTCCATTTACAATGAGGAAGGAGAGGTCTACTTAAATCCCCACTCCCTCACTGTTTTGAAGGACTGTTTTCTGGAGCCTTCCTTTGCAGGCGCAGAGGCATATGAGAGCTTCCAGTTTGTGAGACAGGGCTTCTTCTGTGTGGATGCAAAGGATTCCACAGAGGATGCACTGGTATTCAACCGGATTGTGTCTTTGAAAAGTTCTTATGTGGTGCCTAAATCAAATACCCCGTAGCAAGCTGACGGGGTATCAAGCTTGATTCGCAGCAAGCTGCGGGGTATTTGACCCTCGCGGCATTCGCCAACTGTCCGTGCAGGCATCGGCACAAAGTCAATCCAGATTGACTTGGCTCATTGCTCGCGGGAATAGAAAGTGACAGGAAATTGTAAAGGAAAGGAAAAGGATATGGCAGGTTTGTTATCAGGTCTGGCCGGACTCGGGCTGGATAATCTTGAGAATATGAATATTTATGAGGAAGCGAAAACCGAAGAGGACAGCAAACAGGCGGTACTGGCGCCGAAGGTGGAGGAAAAGGATTTGATATATGACAAGACCTTTTCCTGTCCGGTGTGTGGAGCAAATTTTGTATCCAAGATAATGAAGACAGGTAAAGCCAAAATGCTGGGAACAGACCAGGATTTGCGCCCCAAATATGAAGGGATTGATGCAAACAAATATGATGTACAGCTTTGTACAGAATGCGGATATGCCGCCCTGAGCAGATTTTTCCCGAATATAAGCAGCGGGCAGGCAAAACTGATTAAAGAAAATATTAGTAAAAATGTGCGTCTGCATCCTTATAACGGAGAAATCTATACTTACGAGGAGGCATTGGAGCAGTATAAGCTTGCGCTTGCCAATGCTGTGGTAAAACGCGCGAGGGCCAGTGAAAAAGCATACATCTGTCTGAAGAGTGCGTGGGTCTTAAGAGGATACAGGGAGTTCCTTCAGGAATCCGGCGGGGCAGACAACGCTGCTTTGCAGGTACATGCAAAAGAGGAAGCGGAATACTTGAAGAATGCCTATGATGGATTTCTGGAAGCAAGAAAATCAGAACCATTTCCCATGTGCGGTATGGATGAGGTTACGATTGACTACCTGCTGGCTGTTCTGGCTATCCGGTTCAAACAATATGATGTGGCAAGCCGCCTGACGGCGGCAATACTGGGTTCTCCGTCTGCCAATACACGCACCAAGGATAAAGCGAGAGAACTCAAGGAGCAGATTATGGCAGAACTCAAAAAGAAATAGATAAAAGGAAATAAAAAAATGTATGACATGACCATACGTTTACAAACCAATAGTGAAAAGTGTCTGTATGAACAGATTTATGAGCATATCAGACAGGAAATAAGGGAGGGGAAGCTTCTTGCAGGTGAGAGGCTCCCCTCCACGCGTTCTCTGGCGGAATATCTGCAGGTGGCAAGAAGTACGGTTGACTATGCCTACGACCAGCTTTTGAGCGAAGGTTATATTGAGGCAAGACCCTGCAGCGGCTATTTTGTCTGTCCCATGGAGGAACTGCTGAATCTGGAGGAATGGCTTAATGCAGGGGAAAATACGCCGGGGGAAGAGACAATGGCTGGGACAGAAAGCCGGGAACTGTCCTGTTCTGTTGACCGGGCAGAATACCAGTATGATTTTTCGCCCAACGGCATTGATATGTCAGGCTTTCCCTTTGGTGTGTGGAAGCGGATTACCAGAAATATTCTGACAGATGCAAACAGTGAGCTTTTTGCCCAGGGGGAAGCCCAGGGAGATTATGACCTGCGGGCAACCATCAGCCGCTACCTGCATTCTTCCCGCGGCGTCAACTGTCTGCCGGAGCAGATTATTATTGGGGCAGGCAATGATTATCTGCTGATGCTGCTGGAGAAAATACTGGGGCGTCATGTGAGGATTGCCATGGAAAACCCCACATACAAGAGAGCATACCGTATTTTTAAGTCCTTTGCTTATCATATTGAGACGGTTGCCATGGATGAAAATGGCATGAAGGTATCCCAGTTAATGGAAAAGGATGTGCAGGCTGCGTATGTAATGCCTTCCCACCAGTTTCCCACGGGAACGGTTATGCCCATTGGCAGAAGAACGGAGCTGCTGCGCTGGGCAGGTATGCGGGAGAACCGTTACCTCATAGAAGATGATTACGACAGTGAGTTTCGTTACCGAGGAAAGCCCATTCCCTCCCTGCAGGCATCGGATGAACAGAATAAGGTTATTTATATCGGCACTTTTTCCAAAGCCATTGCTCCGGCGATTCGTGTCAGTTATATGGTGTTACCGGAACCTCTGCTGGAGAAGTACCGCAGGGACTGTTATTTTTATTCCTGCACCGTGTCCCGCATCGACCAGCGTATTTTGAATGAGTTTATCAGGGACGGTTATTTTGAGCGCCATCTGAATAAGATGAGGAAACGATACCGTGGAAAACATGAAGTGTTGCTGGAGGCATTGAAGCCTTTTGAGGAAAGGTTTAAAATTACCGGAGAACATGCCGGACTGCATCTGCTGCTGACCGACAGAGGAAACCGTACAGAGGAGGAACTGCTGCATAGGGCAGCCAAACAGGGCGTGAAGGTTTATGGACTGTCGGACAGTATGGTGGAGGATGTAGGAGGGCATGCCACCATTCTGCTGGGTTATGGCGCCATGGAAATAACGGAAATCCAGAAAGGAATAGAATGTCTGAAAAAAGGATGGCTGTGAGAAAGCCATCCTTTTTTAGGAAAATTAAGTTATTTTCTATTCATCATCATTGTCGATAATAGGAGGTTCCTCGTCGTCGGAATCTTCTTCGTCAAAAAATTCCTCTACCGATGTCTCTACATTCTGTTCCTTTGCCTCATACGCCTGGGCTACCTGGCTGGACAACGGAGTAAATTCATCTTTTATGTCCCCATTTTCCTCTTCATCGAAATAGTTCACTGTTTCGGGTTTGTCCTCTTTGGATTCATCCCCAGCCACTGCATGGCCCTCCGTAGCAGCCGAACTGCCATCAAAACTCAAAGGAACATAGTTGCGTGTCGTATCGTCCTCCTCTAAATCGTCACTGAAATCATCATAGTCGTCATCTTCATCCATAAAATCAGACAGTGCAGAATCCTTTTTCCGAATATAATAATATGCAGCGACGGCAGCAGTACCTGCTGCGGCTGTGAAAAGCAGAAATTTCCCAAATTTTTTAGCCATGTGCAGCTCCTTTCCGTATCATCCTTATAATAAGTATAATAATACTATTTTATGAAATTGAAAAGGGAATATGCAAAAAAAATGAAATTTTTGTAAGAGTTCCGCCCTGCACCAAGTCACGCCGGGGAACTACAGTCATTCCTATTCAGACGCGCTCCCGCTTGAAATAAAAACGTAGCGGACACATAAGGCACCAGAGTACGGTGCCTAAGTGCCGACGTTTTTATACAGTCTTCATAGGAACGACTGTAGTCCCCCGACATGACTTGGTGCAGGGCAAAACTCTTACATATTATTCCATAATTTCCTTGCTTGAAACAACAGATGGAGTGTGGTACACTAACGGTATGTCTGTCCGTGTGGGGCAGTGTTTGTGGTCTACAAAAGAAGGAGCAGAACTTGGCATGAATGGGAAATTTTTTGACCTGAAAAAAGAGAAACAGGATAGGATGATAAATGCAGCATTAAAGGTTTTTGCCCTGAATGGATACCGTCATGCCAGTACGGATGATATTGTGAGAGAAGCGGCTGTCAGCAAAGGACTGCTGTTCCATTACTTTGAAAGCAAGCTGGGAGTGTATTCTTTTGTTTATGATTACAGTGTGCGATATATGATGCTGGAATTAAAATCTTATGTTGATGTGAACGAGACGGATTTATTCGAGCTTATGAAGCAGGCAGAATGCGCGCGGATGCACGCTATGCGGGGATATCCTTATATGCAGCAGTTTCTCAACAAATCCATGTCGGAGAATGTCAGCGAAGCGCTGCTGGCAGTGGAGGATAAGAGAAATGATTTGCTCAAAACCTATGAGGCGATTTACAGCAGAATGGATAAAAGCAGCCTGCCCGACGGTGTGGATGGGGACAAGCTGCAGAAAATGCTGGATTTTACCATAAAGGGGCTGATGACGGAGCGGTTTCTGGATGCTTCTTTTCAGCCGGAAATGTTGTATGAAGAGATTGTGGATTATCTCAATATGATGAAAAACATTATATACAAATGAGATAATAGTTCCTTTTATTTGCTGGATTTATAAACAGGGTCAGCGGGATAGCCGCCTTTTAATTTCTGCATACCACGCTGGATGGCATCGCGTGAGTTTTTCCAGTCCGCATCTTTGTTCACATAATCGAATTTTTCCACCATCCAGGAGACGTCTTCAGATAACCGTTTCATGTTATTTTCCATCAGTGGAAGCATTATGGCATAAAAGGTTTCCTTTTCTTTGTCGGAAAGCTTCGTGTCGGAAGCAGTGCATAAATCACCAAAATGTGGCAGGCAGAAGCCCTTGCCGTCGCGGATTTTCCCGCGGAAATCACTGTCTTTTGTAAAAAGATAGAAGAAGGTATCCAGATAACGTTCATAGGTATCGTTAAACTGTTTACAGATATAGCAGGAGTCCTTTTTTTCCTGAACCCACATGCCGATGGCATTGCTGCTTTCGGCGGCTTTGCGGAATTTATCTTTGAGGGAGGTTTTCGGGGGCTTGAAAGTAGCAAAGGTTTTCTGCATTTCGCCAATCATACGCTGGTAATGGGTTTTCAGAATCCAGGCATTACCCAGCGTGTTGCCATAATCAAACATCTTTTGGAAATGGGCGCGGCAGAAACCTGCTTTGTCTGTCATTTCCCGGATGTCCGATTCCATATAGGAGGAGCCGGAGCCTAAGACAAAATCCATCAAATCCTGTTCAATACTTCTCTCAATAAAACAGAAAGGGCATTCGTCCTGGGCATTTACAGCATCATTTAAGGGAATGGTGTATAATTGTTCCTTCATAGCGTCTCCTTTGTTGTGATGTACTATATTTTTATAATGAAAATTATACCATATACCAGCCCTTTTTTCATTAAGTTTTATCTAATGTACAATACTTTTTGTAACAGTTCAGCCCTCAATTTTCTCGTATATTTTTGCGGAAATCGAGGTGCTGTGTCAGGGCTTCTGCCTGCTGACAGAAGTCCTGACACAGCACCGACACCACAAAAAAATAATT
>CAZRZM010000056.1:0-16871 GCA_964604575.1 uncultured Acetatifactor sp. | reverse complement strand
CCGGACGGACAAGATATATGTCCCGATGAATTATACGATTTAGGGAAATTGTATTGACTGGATGTGCATGGGTGACAGACTGACATTCGTGGTGTTGATAAATATGGTTCTGCTCAATATGGAACAGAATACAGAAAAGAAAGCATTTTTGTTCGTACGGCGTGGAATGTATCTTACATATTTTAGTGAAATAATTTGGTTGTAAAATTCACGGTGGGATGATATTATAGCTATATGACAAGACAATTATAAAAAGGAAGTGGTTTACCCGATTATCGTACTGTCGGTTACCGGCAGGAAAATAGACGGAAAGAGCAGAAAATCAGAAATGAACAGGAAATAACAGACTGCGGATGCAGTTCTTATTTTAATGTCATGAATGATTTTCGCTCTGTATATGGTTTTGAAGTGTGGCTGCAGAGTTAAAATCTCTGCAGTTTTTTGTTTTTAAAATATAGAAATTGTCTTGTCATAAGTCAACTACCCCGCAGCAAACTGCCGGATATTCGACTCTCACGTCAGTCACCAAATATCCTCAGGCGGCTATGTGGCTCGTTGCTCGCGGGAATAAAAAGAAAGGTAGAATAAAAAATGGAAAGAATGATTGAAATTCGGAATGTAGAGAACAAGAATGAAAAAACAAGTATTACGCTGGAAATTATGAACGCCCTGCCGGAATGGTTCTCACCCCCGGAGGATATTTTGAATAAGTCAGTTTTACATAGGGACTATCCTTTTATAGCAGCGTATGACCACAGTAAGGCGGTGGGATTTGCAGCATTAAAAGTTCACAACCAATATACGGCTGATGTCTATAATTTTGGTGTGCTGCGAGAGTACCACAGAATGGGAATCGGACATCAGTTAATGGAGGCGTGTGTCCGGTACTGCCGTGAAAATCATTACCAGTTTCTTACCGTTAAAACGTTGGATGAATCGGCAGTATACGAACCATACAATGGTACACGGGCATTTTACAGAAAAGAAGGTTTTTATCCATTAGAAGTGTTTACGACCTTTTGGGACGAGGACAATCCTTGTCTGTTTATGGTAAAAGTAATAAATGGAGGAAAAGAAAATGATTATTGATGCACATGTACATCTGCCGGTGGGGGATAACTGCATTTCCCTGCAACAAAAAAAGGAGCGATTGCTGTATGATATGAGTATCAATCAGGTAAATCAGTGTATTGTAATTTCAGATTCGAGTCTGACGAGTTCCATTGGCACCATGGATGAATGTGTTAAATTATTCATGCACACAGAGAATGTGTATGTAGTCGGAGGAATAAGTCCTTTTTTTGAATTTCGTACACAACTCATCAAGCTGAAAAAATATCTGGATAAAAAAATGGTTGTCGGCATTAAGTTATTCACCGGACATGAGGCATTTTATCTTACGGATAAAAGACTGGGAGAAGTATATGATTTGGCAATTGGGTACAATGTTCCGGTACTTTTTCATTCCGGGTGGGATAACAGGCAATATGCAGATGTGGAGCAGGTGGCGGAAACGGCAGGAAAATACCCTGAATTGAAATTGATTTGCTGCCACTGCTTTTATCCTGAAATGGAAAAATGCAGATTACTTATGGATTTTGAGAATCTCTTTTTTGATGTATCATCTATTGCGGATGAAATGGATAAAAGACAGGATATGTTGGATGTGTTGAAAAAAATTGTGAATGATGCTCCGGACAGAGTATTGTTTGGCTCGGATTATTCCTGCTGTAATCAAAAGGAACATATAGAGTTTATCAGAGAGTTGAAGCTGGAAAAGAATCTGGAGGATAATATTTTTTGGAAAAATGCCCGGAGAGTTTACCGGCTGGAATAGTAAATATTCATTGTTCCCCCAGTGGTGAAATGCTATAATATTACTGGATATAACAGAGACTGGTGAACGGTTTTTGTCTGTATATCATATATTGGATGTAAGTATCTTTGTGTCATACAGTGGACACTGTATGAATGGGACGGATATCATGGAAATATATGTAGTACAGCCGGGGGATACCGTTGACGGGATTGCTGCCTTACTGGGAGTGGACGTAGGGCAGTTGGTTTTTGACAATCAGTTGATTTTTCCTTATGCGCTGGCGGTAGGGCAGGCGCTTCTTATTAACAGGGGGGGAAGAAATGCCACGCGCAGTATCATTGTCAGTGGATATGCTTATCCGTTTATCAGTGAATGGGTTCTGGAACAGACCCTTCCCTATCTGTCGGAGCTGCCGATTTTTTCTTATGGGTTTACCAGGGAGGGCAGTCTGATTCCACCGCTGTGGAGCGAGGACTGGATGATTGCCATGGCGCAGGATATTGGCACACAGCCTATTCTTACCCTGACGCCCTTTGGAGCAGACGGCAGATTTAATAATAACCTGATAAGCGCTGTTGTGAATAACCCTACTGCACAGGAAAATCTGATTAACAATCTGCTTTTGTTGATGTATGAGAAAGGGTATGAGGGCATTGATATTGATTTTGAATATATTCTTGCCGAGGACAGGGATGCCTTTACGGCATTTGTCTGGAACGTGGCTGATACGATGCGGGCAAACGGATTTCATACTTCGGTGGCGCTGGCACCCAAAACAAGTGCAGACCAGACGGGACTGCTGTATGAGGGAAAGGATTATAGGGCACTGGGGGAGGCGGCAGACCATGTTCTGCTTATGACCTATGAGTGGGGGTACACTTATGGACCACCCATGGCTGTGGCTCCCATTAACCAGGTGCGCAGAGTGGTGGAATATGCCCTGACGGAGATTGCCGCTGACAAGATTGATTTGGGAATCCCCAATTATGGATATGACTGGCCTCTGCCCTATGAACGCGGTGTGACTGCGGCGACAACACTGGGCAATATCCAGGCAGTGCGTATCGCCATTGACAACGGCGCGGAAATTTTCTTTGATGAGCTGGCACAGAGTCCTTATTTTCATTATATGCAGAATGAAGTGGAGCATGAGGTCTGGTTTGAGGATGTGCGGAGTATGCAGGCGAAATTTAGCCTGATAGAAAAATATAGTCTGCGGGGATGCGGTTACTGGACAGTGATGCAGTGGTTTCGGGCAAACTGGCTGCTGTTGCAGAATAAGTTTTATATTCAAAAATAGTTATTCATGTGGGAGGAAAATGATATGAGAATGTACGACATTATTATGAAAAAGAGAAACGGTGGAGAATTGTCCAGAGAGGAGATAGATTTTTTTGTAAATGGTTTTACGAAGGGTGAGATTCCCGATTATCAGGTATCTGCCCTGATGATGGCAATTTATTTTCAGAAAATGACAGAAGCTGAGACTCTGTACCTTACCATGGCGATGGAGCACAGTGGCGATGTGCTGGATTTATCAGGCATTGCTGGCATAAAGGTAGATAAACACAGCACTGGGGGAGTGGGTGACAAAACCTCTCTGGCACTCACTCCCATGGTGGCTGCCTGCGGGATTCCGGTTGCCAAAATGAGCGGCAGAGGCCTTGGACATACCGGAGGAACCATTGATAAACTGGAGAGCTTTCCGGGTTTTAGTACTTCTCTTTCCAGCAGGGAGTTTATCCGCAATGTGAATGAAATCGGCATTGCCATTATGGGACAGACGGCAGACCTTGCCCCGGCGGACAAGAAGCTGTACGCCCTGCGTGACGTGACTGCCACAGTGGATAATATGTCCCTAATCGCCAGCTCCATCATGAGCAAAAAGCTGGCGGCAGGAGCAGATGCCATTGTGCTGGATGTGAAGACCGGAAGCGGAGCATTTATGAAAACAAAGGAGGATGCCTTTGCGTTGGCACAGGAGATGGTAAAGCTGGGAAACAATGCAGGCAAAAAAACGGTGGCAGTGGTGTCAGATATGGACCAGCCCCTGGGGTGCGCTGTGGGAAATATTCTGGAGGTGATAGAAGCCATAGAAACTCTGAAAGGAAATGGACCGGAGGATTTTGTGGAATTGTGTCTGACTTTAGGGTGCCAGATGCTGCTGGCAGGCGGTAAGGCGGAAAACGAGCAGGAGGCGAGGCAGATGCTTCTTGATGTGATAGAGAATGGAAACGCCCTCCGCAAACTGGCGCAGTTCGTAGAAGCCCAGGGTGGCGATTCCTCGTTGGTATATGATACGGACAAGTTTCCCAAGGCTTTGATTATACAGCCCATTTTAGCGGACAGGGAAGGATATATCAGCCATATTGCCTGCGAGGAAATCGGTATCTGTTCCCTGATGCTGGGCGGCGGCAGAGAGACAAAGGACAGTGACATTGATTTGACGGTGGGACTTATTTTAAAGAAAAAGAAAGGCGATTATGTGAAGGTGGGTGATGTACTGGGGATTCTCCATGCCAATGATGCCGTGAAAGCGCAGGCTGTGGAAGCGCGTTTCCTGAAAGCGTATGAAATCACTGGGAACAAAGCGGAGAAGGAGCCCCTCATAAAGGGAATTATAAATTAGGTTATGGATTGGAGCACTCCATCATATAATCTAACATGAGAAAGAAAGCAAATTCAGAAAAACAGTATTCAACGAAAGAGAAACTGGTGGAATCACTGCAGCTTCCCAAGGATATCTGCATGGGTGCCCTGCGGGTTACTATGACAGGAAACTGCGAAGCATGGATTGAAAACTATCGGGGCATTTTAGAATATTCCCAGCAGATGATTTTGTTACAGGCTAAAAATTGTCAGGTATGTTTTGAAGGAAGCAGGCTTTCCATTGACTATTACACCAATGAAGATATGAAAATCAGCGGCTGCATCAATTGTGTAAAATATTTGTAACCGTTTGGGGCGCCACAGCCCCGCGGAAATAGAAAAATGGGAAGGTGCGATATGATAGACTGGTTAAATTATTGCAGAGGGTATGTCAGGATAAGATTAAGTGGATTTTCCCCGGAACGGTTTATGAATCTGTGCAGCAACAAAGGAATTGTGTTATGGGATATCACGAGAACCAAAGACAGCTATGAGATGTGCATCGGTCTGAGCAGTTTTTATGAGTTGAGACCGATAGTGAAAAAAACAGGTACAAAGGTAGTCGTATTGCAGAGATATGGACTACCTTTTTTGCTGCCCGGATTACTCAGAAGAAAAGTGTTTCTGGCGGGACTTATCCTGACGGTCACTTTCTGGATATGGTCCTCTTTTTACATATGGGATATTGATTATTCGGGAAATTATCAGATAACGGAAGACATGATGGAAAGTTTTCTCGAAGAACAGAATATTCATGTAGGTATGCGCAAGGATAAACTGAATATTGAGGAGATGGAAAAAGAAATCCGGCGCACATTTACCCAGGTTACGTGGACATCTGCAAGGCTGTCAGGAACCAAACTGTTAATCAGCATCAAGGAAAACGATGCTCCCATTATTCAGGCAGTGGAGGAGGTTGGGGAAAGCAGTAATCTGGTGGCGGAATATGGCGGCAGGATTGTGTCAATGATAGTGAGAAAAGGGGTGCCCAAAGTATCCATTGGAGATGAGGTGGAAAAAGGCACCGTGCTGGTGGAAGGCGCCGTTCCCATTTATAATGAGGATGCCACGGTGCGCTCCTACGATTATGTCCAGGCAGATGCCGATATTATTATGGAGCATGGCACACATTTTGAGGAAAAACTGGATTTTGATTATGTGTCCAAAGAATATACCGGCAGAAGTGTGAAAAAATATTTCCTGCGTTTGGGGGAAACAGAGTGGAAAATGCCGGAAAACCGCCCTTTTTTGAAATATGATTCTGTGATTCGGGAGGAGAAGCCCGGTGTTTTTGAGAAGCTGTCCATTCCGGTCTGCTGGGGAGTGTACACCCACAGAGAGTACCAGAATGTAGAGCACAAATATACGACAGAGGAGGCGCAGACGCTGTTAGAAGAGAAATTAAATACATTTATTTCAACTTTAGAGGAAAAAGGGGTACAAATTATTGAAAAAGATGTTAAAATAGATACGGACAGCACCTGTTTTATGATTCGGGGCGACTTCCTGGTGGAGGAGTCCGTGGGGATAAGTGCTGTTATCACGAACCAGGATATTGGAGAGACAAAAACGGATGAGTGAAATTTCCAGAAGAATTGATATGCCCATAGAGCATATGCAGAAGATATTTGGCGCACAGGATGCTTATGTTAAAAAGCTGGAGCAGGATTTTGGAGTCTCCATTGTAGACCGCAACGGCAGTGTTGTGATTACCGGAGAGGAAGAGAATGTAGGGAAGGCAGGCAGAGTGCTGAACCAGTTGACAATTATCTCAAAGAGAGGCAGCGAGATAGAAGAACAGAGTGTGGATTACGCAATTACACTGGGCAGGGAGTACCAGGAAGAGGCTCTGGCGCAGATGGACTCCGACTGTATCTGCCATACCATTAATGGCAAACCGATTAAGCCCAAAACCCTGGGACAGAAGGCATATGTGGAAGCTATCCGCCGGAATATGATTGTATTTGGTCTGGGGCCTGCGGGAACCGGCAAGACCTATCTCGCCATGGCGATGGCAATTACTGCTTTTAAGAATGAAGAGGTCAGCCGTATCATACTGACAAGACCTGCCATTGAGGCGGGGGAAAAGCTGGGATTTCTGCCGGGGGACTTACAGAGTAAGGTGGACCCTTACCTGCGGCCTCTCTACGACGCCCTTTACCAGATTATGGGAGCAGAGAGTTTTGCCAAAAATATGGAAAAGGGTCTGATTGAAGTGGCGCCTCTTGCGTATATGCGGGGACGTACCCTGGATAATGCCTATATCATTCTGGATGAGGCACAGAATACCACGCCTGCACAGATGAAAATGTTCCTGACACGAATCGGGTTTGGTTCCAAGGTGGTTGTCACCGGAGATTCCTCCCAAAAGGATTTGGCGCCGGGAACAAAATCGGGGCTGGATGTGGCAGCCAGGGTGCTGGGTAAGATTGAAGATATTGCTTTCTGTAATCTTACCAGCAAAGATGTGGTGAGACATCCTCTGGTACAGAAGATTGTGAAAGCATATGATGATTATGAAATAAAAGAGAAGGCAAGAAGTAGAAACAAGTATGGAAAAAAATAAACGAAAGCTGACATGGCGCAACCTGATACCGGAGTTTTTTTGCACTGCGGCTGTGATAGGGGCAGGATACGGTATCTGTGTGTGGAGACAACGTACCTTTGATGTATTTTTGAGTAATGCCGTACTTTTCGGCATTGGAATGGCGATACTGGGTTTTTGCGTGCGGCAGAGCTATATACAGCAGGAACTTGATTATGATAATGGAGAACATTGTCTGCGGTTCTGGGGATTTTTTTTAGCAGGAATATGTGTGGCGTTTGCCAGTATTTTTCTTCCGCCGGGGGGATGGCCGTTTCTGGCTGTTTTTGTGGTACTTACCTTATTCAGTAATTTGAACTGCGGTATCCTTGCGGCATCGGTGCTGTTGATGATTCCGGTATTGTTTTCGGAGGTATCGCCGGGTATTTTTGCACTATATTTTCTGAGTGGTGTGTTTGCGGCGGCATTGTTCCAGCATCTGAAAAATGAGTTTAAGATTGGGATTCCCTTATTGTTATCCCTGCTGTGTCTGCTTTTATGTGAGACGGCGGTGCTGATTCTGATACAGAATGAAAGACTCAGTCTGGAACTTTTTGTGATTCCCGCAACCAATATGATTATTTCCTGTATACTGATTGTGGGAATTTTGAAACTGTTTTCCACGGTAGTGGCTTATAAGTACAGGCTTCGGTATCTGGAGCTGAATGATACGGAGTATCCGCTGCTGGCAGAATGCCGGAGTGAGGCGAAAAAGGATTATCTGATTGGTATCCATACAGCGTATTTCTGTGAACGGACAGCTTCCAAGCTGGGTATGAATGTAGATGCCCTAAAGTGCGCGGGATATTACCACAGACTTAAGGACAGACTTTCGGAGGAAGAGTGGAAGAAACTGTTTCCAGCCGACGCATATGCTATTCTGCAGGAATACTGGGAGAGGCGTAAGCGTGTTGCACACAAGGAGAATGCGGTGCTGTTAACGGCTGCCACTATTGTGGACAAGGTTATGCAGATGCATGAGAAAGAAGATGGGAACAGCAGGGACTATGAAAAAATAATCAGTGGTGTATTTGCCTGGTTTGAAAGTGCCGGAACTTTTGATGAATGTGATATTACCCTGAAAGAATTAAAAGGGATGCAGAAAATATTCAGGGAGGAGAAGCTTTATTATGACTTTTTACGTTGAAAATGAGACAGGCGTTACCTTTCCCTTTCCGGTGGAAGAGACTGTGGGGCAGGTGGCAGAGGCTGTGCTGGATGTGGAGAACTGTCCCTACGAAGTGCAGTTAAATGTGCTGCTTACGGATAATGAGGGAATACATAATTTTAATAAAGATTACCGTGGTGTGGACAAGGAGACGGATGTATTGTCTTTTCCTAATCTGAATTTCAGGAAAGAAGGACAGTTTGATATTGCGGAAGAGGAAGAAGCGGACTGTTTTGACCCGGATACCGGAGAACTGATATTGGGAGATATTATTATTTCTGTGGATAAAGTAAAAGAGCAGGCAGAAAACTATGGGCACAGTTTGAAAAGAGAATTTGCTTTTCTGGTGGCACACAGCATGTATCATCTGTGCGGATACGACCATATGCAGCAGGATGAGGCGGCAGTTATGGAGAAGAAGCAGGAGGCAGTACTGGAGGCTCTGGGGATTACAAGAGATTAGGAAAAACATACAGAAAGAGGAAATTCATGAATCAGGTTGAAATGAAGAGAAGACAGATAGAAAGCTATACCGATATGGTTGGACTTGTGAGTTTGCTGGTGCTTTCCAGGATTCTGGGAAATGAAGGGATTGCTTATGTGGCGGTGGCGTATGAGAGCATGATATTTTTCTGGTGTCTAATCGGAAGCCGGGCTTCCAGAGTGCTGGGCAGAATGATAAAATTAAGAAATAGCAGAGGACAGTACCGCAATATGAGGCTTGTGGGCAAAAATATCGGGAGATGTCAGGGGATTCTGGCTTTTGTGTGCAGTGTACTGCTGGCGCTGGGGGCGGAAAAAATTGCAGGACATCTGTTTGGCGTTCCTTTTGCCGCGTCCGCCGTGGCTATTATGGCGCCGGCACTCTTTTTACGTGTGTTATCTGCCACCCGGCTTGGAATGTTCCAGGGAGAGGGCCGTGAAATGCCTGCTGTGTTTACCGGCGTGGTGCGTCAGATTCTATATCTGCTTTTATCCCTTCTCTTTAGCGGTCTGCTTTCGGGGTATGGCGAGAAAGTCAGCCATTTACTGGGACGTGAGTCGTTCCATTTTATGTATGGAAGTATGGGCGTTTCCATTGCCATTGTACTGACAGAATTGTTTATCCTGCTGTTCTTATTGCTTCTTCGGGGCAGTGCCAAAAAAGATGGCAGAAGTAAAATGGCAGAGGGGATGAGAATGACAGATTCCTTTGGCCAGACGGTTCGGGCTTTCTACACGAATATGGGGGTGGAGGCGTTTGTGTGCTGCCTGGAGCGTTTTCCCATTGTACTGGGAATCATACTGTGTCTGAAAAAAATGTCAGACTCTGGGGGCATGGCAGGTAATCTGGGTATTTTTTATGGAAAATATATGGTATTCTGTGGTCTGGTGATTTTTCCGGTCTGTGCGGTAATGATGGGAATCTATACCAAAGTGGTAAGCGGATGGAAGCGGGGAGAGCAGCGTGTTGCGAAAACTTATTTTCAGAGCGGACTGCACCTTGGAGTGATTCATGGACTTTTTTTTACGGTGCTTATGTCGGTGCTGGCAGGTCAGCTTGCGGAAGTTTTTGCCCCGGATAACCAGAAGCTTTTAACATCCATGTTACGTTTTGGCTCCGGAGTAATTCTTTTTGTGATATTAGATTATTTCTTTTTGCAGATTTTACTTCTGACCGGACAGAAGCTTCAGGTGCTGGGAAGTCTTGCAGCCGCCAATTTACTTATGGCACTGGTGGTAGTGCTGGGAAAGGATGGATTTGTTTCACTGGTATGCGGGCTTCTTCTGGGCAGTATCGGAGCCTGCCTGCTCCTTGGATGGTTTACGTTACAGATTTTTGGCTCCAGTTACGACTGGATACAGATTCTGGCGATTCCTGCCGGAGGTATCAGCTTTGCCGGGCTGGCGGGAATGCTTCTTGCCAAAGTGCTGACACCTCATCTGGGAAGCCTTGTGACAGTACTGGTGGTGGTTATCGTGTCGGTTATTCTGTATTGGGGATTTTTGTTATTTTTTAGAAATCTCAAAGAGCAGGAATTACAGTTAACACCCATGGGACACTTGGTTTATACCATAGGACATTTGTTGCATCTTGTATAAATTTCATATAATAAGCTGATACTATTAGCAATCACTGCATCTGTTATGGATGATGGATGTGGAAAAATCTGTGTGTTTGTGTGAGGGATTATGAAGTTTGTGAAAGGTATCAGTTTGTTTTTTGTCTATCCGGTTATCATGATGGGAATCGGCTTTGTTATCGGTGTGAAAACCATGGAGTTCTTTTATCCCGGAGAGCAGGAAATTATTGTGGAAGCCAGGGAAGAAATGGCTGATATAAAAGCTCTGGAAAACGAAATAGAAGATAAAGCGGAGTATCCCGGGAAAACTGCGGCTTCCCAAAATGTGTCTGTGGATATATCTGCGGGCAGCGCAAATAGGGAAGAAGATGTAGAGAATGCACAGACAAATGATTCTGAGGATGCTCTGGCGGTTCTGGCGTCTTCCGAGACGCTTTCAGTGGATACAGAGTATGTTCTGGAAGAAAATGATTTGGCAGACCATTCTGTAGTGGAGACAGTGTGGCGTCTGCCGGACAAATATGTTGGTATGAACAGGGAACAGTTTCTGGAGGCGATGGAGTTATATGAGGCGTTTCCTCCTCTTTCAGAGATGGAGAGGGGATTTGTGAGTCTGGAAGTGTTGTCCTTTTCCAGAGAGCGGGTGGTGGTACAGATGAATTACAATTATGTACAGCCAAGCACCAGCTTTTATCTGGCAGTGAAGAATAATGAAATTGTAGTTTATCTGGAAGATATGAAAACGGAATATATCAATACAGGTATTTTACTGGATACCCTGCCTGAGGATTTGCAGCAGGAGATTATGCAGATGATGTGGGTGGAGAATGAGGAGAGTCTTTATGATTTTTTGGAGGCTTATTCTTCGTAGAATATTTTTTGTGGGGGGCGGTGCTGTGGCAGGGCTTCTGTCATCAGGCAGAAGTTCCGGATGGGAGTTTTCTAACCGGGCAAGGAGGCGTTTGCTGCATGGTACGGTCGGCGGCTAGGGGCATCCATGCCCCAATCCGCCTAAATTGCCGATTGCGCATTCATGCGCAATTTTCCTTGTGCAATTTCCCTTGTTACATATTGCCCGGTAAGAAAAATCACCATCCTCCACCATGCCTGATGACAGAAGCCCTGCCACAGCACCTCGGTTTCCGCAAGGCGTATTTTAGCGAAGGTGTGATGGGGACAAGTATAGTCTGGCTGGAGGAATGTGGAATGGCTGGAAGTGTATAAAGGCTGGGATTGCCTAAAATGCGGCATTTTTCGTCCGAATTTGAGATTTCGCGGAGCGGAATCATGGAGATTGGCGTGCAATAGAGGAATGCGGAGTATTGGATGGCTGGAAAATTAAGTAAGAGCGGCATTGTGTAAAGGATAAAGGTGGAGAGGACTGGTATGGGCAGGAACAGATTGAGAGTGGGTGTTGTCGGTGGTGGCGCTTCGGGAATGATGGCGGCGATTACTGCGGCTGGAAGAGGAGCGCAGGTGACGATTCTGGAGCAGGGAGAGCGTGTGGGAAGAAAAATTCTTGCTACGGGAAATGGAAAATGTAATCTGGGGAACCTTAATTTATCCGCAGAGGAATACTATGGAGCGTCCAGGGAATGGATAGACTCTTGTCTGGAGCGGTTTGATACGGAGGAATCTATACAGTTTTTCCGGAAAATCGGTCTGCTTCTTAAAAACAAAAACGGGTATCTGTATCCTGCCAGTGAGCAGGCGGCGGTGGTTCTGGACGTACTGCGTACAGAACTGAAATCTCTGGGAGTGCAGATTATCACCGGATGTAAAATCATACAGATAGAAAAAAGGAATGCGGAAATTATTTGTTTTACGGGAGATAAAAGACAGTACTGTTTTGATAAAGTGATTGTGGCATGTGGAGGTAAGGCATCTCCCAAAACCGGTTCGGACGGCAGCGGATATAAGCTTGCAAAAAAAATGGGACATCATATCGTCCCTATAGTCCCGGCGCTGGTGCAGTTAAAGTGCAGGGAAAAATATCTGGTGTCAGTGTCCGGCGTAAGGTGTGAGGGAGAGATACAGGTTTTTCATCACAGAGAATGCGTTGCCGGAGAGCGAGGAGAGATACAGCTTACAGAGTATGGTATTTCAGGGATTCCGGTATTTCAGATAAGCCGTATTGTCAATTATCTGCTGCGGGAGGAGTCGCAGGAGGTGGAAGTGGTGTTAAATTTACTTCCGGATTTTGATGATGCTACATATGAAGGATGGAAAGCGGGCCGGGTGCTCTTACAGAACGGCAGAACGGTGGAAGAATTTTTTACGGGAATACTGAATAAGAAAATCATGATGCTTTTTATAAAAATGGCAGGGCTGAAACCTCAGCAAGCCATAGAGGAAGCGGACAGGGAGGCAGTGGAATCGGTCTATTCCCTATGCAGGCAGTGGAGGCTGCATGTGAACGGAAGCAACTCCTATGACAGTGCCCAGGTGTGTGCCGGTGGTGTTGACACGGAGGAAGTCACCGAAGATATGGAATCAAAACGAGTGCCCGGAGTCTATTTTGCAGGAGAGCTTTTGGATGTGGACGGAAAATGCGGCGGCTATAACCTGCACTGGGCATGGTGCAGCGGTTATCTGGCAGGAAGGGCAGCCGCATCCGAAGGGAAATCAAATACTCCATGGAAATAAATGCAGGAGACATAAAGCCGGACAGGCGAAAAAGACAGCGATAGGGAGACAAAAAGACGTCATGTTACAGATAAATCAGGTGAAATTACATACAGAGCACACCAAAGAGCAGTTGTGGCAGAAAGTAGCGGATATGTTAAAGGTTTCCAGGCAGGAAATTATCAGTGTGGATATTCTCAGACAGTCCATTGATGCCAGGAAAAAGCCGGAAATATTTTTCAGTTATACTGTAAACGTGGATTTGAAAAGGGAAGAACAGGTCTGGAAGAGAATCAAAAACGGAAAGTTGCAGGTGCAGAAAGTAGCCCCTGTGGAATATTGTTTTCCGGACTGTGGAACAGTAAAACAGGAGTATCCTGCGGTGATTGTGGGAAGTGGTCCGGCAGGGCTTTTCTGTGGCTATTATCTGGCGTTACATGGTTACCGTCCCATTGTGCTGGAGAGAGGACGGGATGTGGACGCCAGACAGAAGGATGTGGAAGCCTTCTGGGAGACAGGACGGCTGGCACCGGATTCCAATGTACAATTTGGCGAGGGCGGCGCAGGAACTTTTTCCGATGGTAAATTAAATACGCTGGTAAAGGATAAAAGCGGCAGAAACAGAGAGGTGCTGAAAACCTTTGTGAAGTTTGGGGCAAAGGAATCCATTCTGTATGAGGCAAAACCCCATATCGGCACAGATGTGCTGTGTGGGATTGTAAAGAGGCTGCGGCAGGAGATTATCCGGCTTGGGGGGCAGGTGTTTTTTGAAAGCTGTGTGACGGATATTCAGATAGAAAACGGCAGAGTGGCAGGTGTAATTGTCAATGGCAGGGAGAAGCTTCCCTGCAGGGAGCTGGTGCTTGCTGTGGGACACAGCGCCAGAGATACCTTTGAAAGGTTGTATCAGTTGCAGGTGCCCATGGAAGCCAAGGCGTTTGCGGTAGGATTTCGTGTGGAGCATCCCCAGACCATGATTAATTTCAGTCAGTATGGGATGGAGGATGTGGGAGCGCTGGGAGCAGCCTCCTATAAGGTAACTGCCAGAACCAGTATGGGAAGAGGAGTATATTCCTTCTGTATGTGTCCCGGAGGATATGTGGTGAATGCCTCTTCCGAGGAAGGGTATCTGGCGGTGAATGGTATGAGTTACAGTGGAAGAGATGGAAACTGTGCCAACAGTGCCATTATCGTATCGGTAACACCCGAAGATTACGGTTCTTCCCATCCACTCTCAGGTGTGGATTTTCAGCGGCAGTTGGAGAAAAAAGCATTTAAGCTGGCAGGCGGGAAGATTCCGGCACAGCGTTATGGGGATTTTTGCAGATGTGTGGAGAAAACACAGAGGCCGGGAGAGATATCCGTTGATGATTCCATATCAGGGAAAGTGGAGTCTGCATTTTCACCTGCCTGCAAAGGAAGCTTTGCCTGGGCAGATTTAAGTGGGATTCTGCCGGAAGAATGTAATATGGCTTTTATTGAGGGAATGGAAACGTTTGGCAGACAGATTCGTGGATTTGACAGAGAAGATACGATTCTGCTGGGCATAGAGAGCAGAACATCTTCTCCGGTGCGGATTCAGAGGGATGAAAATTTACAGTCCCTGATACGGGGATTATATCCCTGCGGGGAAGGGGCAGGATACGCCGGAGGAATTACTTCGGCGGCAATGGACGGACTGCGGGTGGCAGAGGCGATTGCGGCACATTATGCGCCATGGGAATGTAAAAAAGGTGGATGAATGCCGCAATATGTGTTATGATAAAATGACTTTGTGTTTGAGCGTTGCAAATCCACGGTATGGTTTGACACAAAATGCGATATGGGAAATATGGCAACGCCCAAACTTGAAATGCACAAAAAACGTGTGCGCATGGAGGTAAATATGTATAATGATATATTGAAATTAGGGCCCATTACCATCCACGGATATGGCCTGTTAATTGCCATAGGGATTCTTGTGGCATTGTTTATAGGTGAGAGAAGGGCAAAAAAGAGAAATCTGAATCCGGATGAAATTTTTAATCTGACTCTTTTATGTGCTTTTTTTGGATTTTTCTGTGCAAAACTGTTATTCTGTATTGTGGAATGGAAGATGTTTATCCAAAATCCTGTCAGTGTGCTGAAAATGAATGGATTTGTGGTGTATGGCGGAATTGTGGGAGGAATTTTCATTGCATGGCTCTGGTGCAGATTAAGGAAGCTTGCCTTCTGGGAATATTTTGATGTGGTACTGCCATCAGTGGCAGTGGCGCAGGGGATTGGACGTATCGGCTGTTTTCTGGCAGGCTGCTGTTACGGCAGAGAGACAGATTCCTTTATCGGAATTGCTTTTTCCAACTCCCAGTATGCTCCCAATGGTGTGAAATTAATTCCCACACAGTTGATTTCGGCGGCAGGGATGCTCGGCATTGCCGGTATTTTGTTCTGGTATGCGAGAAAGCCCAGGAAGACAGGAAGTGTGGGTGCGCTTTATCTGATTCTGTACAGTATTGGGAGATTTGTCATAGAATTTTTCAGAAACGATTACAGAGGCGCCATAGGAGTGCTTTCCACATCCCAGTTTATTTCCCTTTTCATTGTGATAATCGGAGCAGTGATTCTGGGAATATCCCTGAAAGCCGGAAAAGTGGCAGACTGGACAAAAACAAAGGATGACAATGAGGAAAACCTGGAGATGAAAAATGAATAATTTGAGAGAACTGATAAAGGATAAAAAAAGAATTGTGGTGAAGATAGGCTCATCCTCCCTGCAGCACGCACAGACCGGGGATTTGGATTATATCCGTCTGGAAAAGCTGGTGAGGGAGCTGTGTGATATCCGCAATCAGGGAAAAGACGTTGTACTGGTGACTTCCGGCGCCATTGCGGCAGGCAGAAAGGCGGTTTCCTTAGAGACGGGTACAGAGCGGACGGCAGCGGAAGAAATGGCAGTAAAGCAGGCCTGTTCCGCTATCGGTCAGGCGAGGTTGATGATGACCTATCAGAAACTGTTTGCAGAATACAATCAGGTGGCAGCCCAGATTCTGATGACGAAAAATACGATACTGGATGATTTGAACCGTTATAATGCACACAATACGTTTTCCCAGCTTTTAAAGATGGGCGTGATTCCCATTGTCAATGAGAATGATACGGTTGCCACCTATGAAATTGAGATTGGTGACAACGATACGCTGTCCGCTATTGTGGCGGCACTGATTGGTGCTGATTTGCTGATTCTGCTTTCGGATATCGACGGGCTCTACACAGATGACCCCAGACAGAATCCGGATGCCGAATTTATTGAGCAGGTGGATGCCCTGACACAAGAGCTTATGGAGATGGGCAAAGAAAGTACGGGAAGCAGCGTGGGAACCGGAGGAATGAATACGAAGCTGGTTGCTGCCAAAATTGCCACCAGCTCCAATGTGGATATGGTGATTGCAAACAGTAAGGACATCGGAGTGCTCCACCGGATACTGGAGGGAAAGAATCTGGGGACGCTTTTTGTGGGGCGCAGGGACGAGCAGTTTGACCTGCCCTTGTTTGTGGAATCACTTCACAGGTAAGTGAAAGGAGACTGTGACCGGGCTTGCGCCCAAATTTTCAGGTTGCAGCGGGAATGGAGATTAATATGCCACAGTCAAACATACTGATGTATACTACGGAAGATGGGGTCACAAAAATAGAAGTCACATTTGAGCATGATACGGTTTGGCTTTCCATAGAACAGATGGCTGAATTATTCCAACGAGATAAAAGTGTAATTGGAAAACATGTAAGAAATATTTTTAAGGAAGGAGAATTGGTAAAAGAGACAGTTTGGGCAAAATTTGCCTACACTGCTTCTGACGGCAAAACTTATCAGGTTTTGCCACACAGACAAGGAAGCAGGAACTTATTGAGGAACGCATTGCATTGATTGAGCGTACAGAAACGCGCGGCAGGCTGCGTGAATCCGAAAAACGTCTTTCCCAGAAT